>CAIKBD010000050.1 GCA_903825565.1 uncultured Anaerolineales bacterium
CAACCTTCTCCCTCAAAGGGAGAAGGGGTAAATTCCCTCGCCCCTATTGGGGAGAGGCGCTAGCGCGTCCGTAACGCGGCGGGACGCCGCACGGATGTCGCGCGAGCGGGGTGAGGGGTAATGTCAAGCGACTTTTGAAAAGCCGTGACGCGGTATCCGCGCCGGGTTAGCGTGCCGCCACCATCACCATCGCCGCATCGAAAAATGCGCCGCCGCCCGCTTGCAGTTCTTCGCCGCTCGCCGGGTTGTACACGATCACGCGCAGACGATACGCGCCCGGCGCCGCGTCCGGCGGAATGAAAAATCCCCAATCGTCTTGCACGATTTCCTGCGGCGACCAACCCAGGGTTGCGCGAAACCCGTTTGCCGGTTCCGAGTCGCGCTGATACACCACGCGTTCTTGCGCGTCCAGCACGCGGAGCGAAATGGCATAGCGCGCGCTCACCGATTCTGGCGCGCGCCACCACAAGGAGAGCATCCCAAAATCGCCGGCGCGGAGCGCCTGGCGCGGCAGGATCGCCGCGCCGAGCAGTTCGACGCGCCGCCCGTCGCGATCCGCGAACGCAATTGCCGGTTCGAAACGCGATCCGCACGTTGCGCCTTGCCCGGCTTCGCGGCACCGTGCCGGCACATCGAGCACGCGCCACAATTCGCCGACGCGCGCCATGCGAAATTGATCCGCGAGTATCGTCAGCGTTTCCGTTTCGCTCGGATGCACCGTGAGATAGACGGGCCGCCCTTTGCGAATTTCGCGTTCGAGCTCTTCCTGGCGCGAATCGTAGGGCACCTGCCCCAGTTGATAATTCTTGATGATCACTTTCCAGCGTTCGAGATCGCCGCGTTTGCCGTCCACATACTTGGCGTATTCGAGCGGAATCAGCGATTCCCAGTTGCCGACGATCAGCGCGTTGTGTTCGAGCGGCAACGCCAAATTTTCGTTCCAGATCGTCGCCGCTTCGTTGCGTTGACTAAAATCATTCCCGGCATAATTTGTCGCGAGCAAAAATCCCGTCGCGCCGACAAACGCCAGCGCGAAAATTCCCAGCGCGAGCCAGCGCGCCGGGCGCAACGCAAGCGCCGCGAGCCAATCCCAAATCACGGCAACGCCGACGCCGGTGAAAAACAAGAACGGAATGAACGACGGCAGAAAAAACTTGTCAATATCAATCACCCAGAAAATGACGCAGAACGCCGTGTTCGCCAAACTGGCTAGCGTGATAAACCAAAACGCTTCGCGCGCCGGCAAGCCCGGCACCCAGCCGCGCGGCGGACGATTGAGCGCGAGCGCGCTCATGCCGAGCAAGCCCGCCGCAAAACCGAGCGGCGTGAATTGTTCGATCTGTAGCGGAATGTATAATTCGGTCACGCGGCTGATCAGCCAATCGAGCGGACCGAATCGCCACGAGGCGCGCACATAGCCGCCCATAATTTCATCGTTGAAATCTTTCCAGTGGAACTCGACGCCGACATCGCTTTCGCCGCGCCAAAACACATAGCCGTACAACAAAAGCGGAACGACGAACGCCGCGATCAACTCGGCGAGGCGACGCGGTTTGAGCAGTGCCGTGCGCGTGAGCCACTCGCGCAAAATCACCGCAAGATTGCCGCGCGGTTTTTGATCGCCGAACACGGCTTGGTAATCCGCGCTCAAAATCAGCAGCGCGATAGCGGGCGCGAACCACATCATCGTCCGGTGATTCGTCATGCTCAAGCCAAAGACAAAGATCGGCACGGTCAGATCAACTTTGCCGGCGCGCCACAGGAAAAAGAAAAACACGGTGAGGACGACGAACAACGAGTTGAGTGTGTACGGGCGCGGGATGATCGCCTGCGACCACTCGACGCGCGAGCCGAGCAACAGCAACGCCGTGGCAATGCCCGCCCAATGGTTGCGCGTGAGCCAGCGCACAAATCCATAAGTCGCCGCTATCGTCAACGCGCTCCAAAACACAACATACAAATTCGCGCGCGTCGCGATCGTGCCCAGCGGCACGAGCATCGTCCACAATTTGCCGAGCAAGAAAAATGTCGGGTATCCGGTGTGGCTAACTCCGAGTTTGTAAATGTTGATCTGAAATTCGCCTTCGTCGCCTTCCAGCAAGCCGGGCGCCATCGTCCGTGCATAAAGCGCGAACGATCCCAGGAACAAGGCAAGCATCACCGCCAGCGCAATCAAACCCGCGCGGCTTTGCGCCCACGCCATCCAATGCTTCCACTTCATTGCGTCACTCCCAACGATCCCAGCGTCGCCGCATCGCCCAGCACGTTGCCTTTGCCATCGCGCACCGGCAACCGCTCGCCGGACTCGGCGCGATACAACCCGACGACAAGACGAAACGCGCCCGGTTTATTTTTGAGTTGATCGAACGCGTACCGATCCGCGACGATTTCGTTTTCGTCCCACAGCGACGTGGGATTCGCGCCGCGCGCCGGCATTTGATCGTGTTGCGCGACAAGCACACCGTTCGCATCGAGCACATGCACGAACACGGTGTAATCGTCCGCCAGCGGCGCAAGTCGCTTCCAGTACAACGTCAATTGCGAGGACACGCCCGTTTGCCAATCGTATCCGATCAACGCAATGTGATCATCAAACACCAAGTCGAGCGGGAACTGCACGCGCGGCGCGGGCACGGGCACGGGTGATGCGATCTTGATCGCACCGATGCGCGGCGTGATCGCTTGCCCGTACGGATCGTGCGCGGGCAAATCGCGTTTCGTTTCGCGCGAATACAACGCCACTTGAATGTGCGCGATCCCCGGCGCGGACGCGTCGGCATTGATCGGCAACCAGTACGCGTCGCGGATGATCTGCCCTGCGCGCCACAAACTCGTCGGCAACATGCCGCGCCCCGGGTAACTATCGCGCGCGCCGATGATCTGTTGGTCGGCGTCGAGCACGCGCACGCCCAGCGAATAATCCTCGTCCATCTCCTTCAACGCGCGCCAGTACAGCGTCAGCGTGATCGCTTCGCCGGGCAAGGCGCGCCGCGCGGAGGTTTCGTAACCCAGCAATTCCATTTGCTCGGCGTAAACGATGTTCACCGCGCGTAGCGTCGCCGGCAAATCTTTTTCTGCGAGCGTCGGCGGAAACGTGTATGCCGGCGTCAATGTCGTGAACGGCGCGAGCGCGGCAACGCCGAACAAACCCAGCGCGACGGCGCGCGCGGCATACGGTTGCGCGCGGCGCGGAAACCACTGCGTCAGCCCAAACACGGCGAGCGGCGCAATCGCCGGCAACGTCGGAAAAAACAAACGCCCGTGCGGCGCTTGCGTGCTTTGCATCCAACTCACCAATTCGACAAACACGACGGTGATCCAAAACGCAAGGACGAAAAACGGAATCGCTTTGATGATCGTAATGTGAAATCGATCCCGCCGATGAAAAAATCCCAGGAGCAATCCGACGCCGCTCGCGGCGACCAAAATTTCCATCGCGGCGTAAAACGCCGGGTGCGCGCGCACATTGCCCCAACCGAAACCGATCCAAAACGTTTCCCACACTTCGCGCAGTTGCACCAAGAGTTGCGCGAAGGTTAAAGGCGCTTGGCGCACGTGAAAGATTTGGTTCATCATCGCGGTGCCGGTCACTTCGCCGTACAGCGCCAGGTTGCGCGCGTACCACCAGCCGGCGATCAGCGCGACCAGCGCGCCGAACACGATCCAATCGCGCAGGAGCGCGCGCGGATGTTTCCAATTCGCGTGGAGCAGCATCAACGCGCCGAGCGCGACCAAGCCCAAGCCGCTCACCTTCGCCAATGCGGCAAACCCGGTCGTGATGCCGAGCGCGACGACATCCACGAACCATGCGCGCCGATCCGTCAACGGCAAGCGGCGATCAATCAAGATGCGAATGATCATCCATAGCGCGAGCGCGGTCATCGCGGCAATCGTGCTGTCGTTGCTCACCGCGCCGCTCACGAAAAGAAATTGCGGCACAAACCCGGCGCACGCACCCGCGCTCGCCGCAAAAAATTTGCGGTCGGGAAAAACTTCGAGCGAGAGCAGGTACGTGAACAGTACCGCGAGCGCGCCCATCAGCACGGAGACGAGCCGCGCGAGGTGCAGCGCCAGCGGCGCGCCGTGCCATGGAAATTTTTCGAGCGCGGTGTGGATGAACAAATTTTTATTGTCGTTGACGATGCCCGGCACATTAAACCCGTAATGCGGATTGTCCCACACAATGTCCGGATAATCGGACGTGTCAATCCAAAACGTAGCGGCGGCGGCGAGCAAATAGTACAGCGGCGGCTGACTGCCCTCTTGCCGCGCGAGGTGCGTCGGCGTGCCGGTGGTTTGCACCGGCAAACCGCGCCCGGTCGCTACGTGTTGCACGAACGCGAAATGCCATTGCTCGTCCGGCGCTTCAAAGAGCGGCGTCGCCACGCTGTACACAACGCCGAGCGCGCCAAACGCGAGCAAGACTAGTGTGATCCCCCAATGGGCACGCAACATCTGTCGCATCGTCACCACTCCACCGTGACCAGCCGCGCGCGGTTGTACGGCAACGCCTGCCCGCGCGCGTCCGTCGCCGCCAAACGTTCCTGGGTCTGCGAATCGTACAAGCCGGCGTCGAGCGTGTAGGTGCCCGGCGGCGCATCCGCCGGGATCGTCAAATCGTATTCGTCCACGATGATTTCGCCCGCGCGCCAATCCTGGGTCGGAAACGTGCCGCGCACCGGCGTGTTATCGCGTTGACTCCACAAGCGGCCGCTCGCATCGTACAGATGCACAAAGCCGGTTGCCGCTTGCGTCGGTCGCCGCGCCGCCTGCCAGTAGAGCACGACGCGCGTGGTGACGCCGGGACGCGCCGTGTCCGCTTCAAACGCCAGCAACGTGATCTGGCCGGCAAAACTTGCGTCCGCCGGCGTCGCGCGTTGCAATGCCGGCGTGATCGGCAAGTACAACACCAGCCGCAAACCGCGAAACTCGAACGCATCGAGTTGGCGCGCATGGCGTTCGAGCCAAGCGGCAACCCAGCCCTCCGTGTCCCAGGTGGAGTACGGCGCGGCTTGAAACCACACGCGCGCGTACCGGTTCGTTACGCGTTGCAAATCGGCGTCCACCTCCGCCACCGTCGCCGCGCCGGTGCGCGGCAACAAGACGCGCGGAAGGCGGTTCTGCAAATAGTACGGCAAAGCCGGATCGGGATAATTTTGGATCACGCCATCGCCGGGTTGCGCGCGCGCGTTCACCGTCCGCATAAACGCGTGCCAGTCGGGACTGCGCGCAAATTCGGGCACGTGAAAATAATTGTTGAGCGCGTAGCCATCGGCAAGCAGGATGAACGCACAGGCGAGCACGCCCAGCCCGCGCGCGGCGCGCGTTTCAAACAGATGCGCGATGCCGTTGGCGAGCAACAAGGAAAAAATCGCCGAAACGTAAAGCACGTACCGTTCGTCGAACAGCGGAAAGCGCACGAGCGAGTACACAAAAAATGCGAGCACCGGCACGCCGAGAAACACACTCAACCCGAAAATTCCGGCGCGCTCGGCGGCGGTGCGCGCCCAAACGCCCAGCGCAAAGACGACGAGAAAACCGAGCGCGAGCAGTGTGCCCAGCGTTGGATCAACCCAGGCGGGTGCCATCCGCGTGTCCGTGCGTCCGATCGTAAATGTGACGAGCGCGCGCTGGCACAATTCCAGCAACGACGCCGGCGGAATGAAATCGGAATGAAACGTTGTGAGTAACGGCGCGGCGGCGATGAGCCAGGGCAGGAACAACAAGCCGCTCGCCATCTGCGCGAACACCAAACCGATAGCGGCGCGCCGCGGGATGCGCCGCGTTACAACTCCGATCAACCACACGCACGCCTGCGCGGCGAGGATGAACGCAAAGAAATAGTGGAGGTAACAACTCGCCACGTTGGCGGCAACATACGCGAGCCAGTGATACCACCGCGCGTGCGGTTGCCCCACGCGCACAAACAGCACGAACGAAAGCAACGTCGTCGCGGTCAATGCCGAATACATGTACACGTCTTGCGCGTCCCAAATCAAAAATGGATTGATCGCGATCAGCGCCGCGCCGAACACGGCGACGTTGCAACGGCGCGGAAAAATTTGCCGCCCCAAAACGTACGTCAGCGCCACGGTCGTCACGCCGACGAAAATCGCCGACAAGCGCACGGCAATTTCGGAAATGCCTGCCGCCAGCGTCCAGTAATGCAAGACGAGAAAGTAGAGCGGCATATGCGGATCGCTTTCGAGGAAAACCCGGACGATTGCCGCCGGGTCTTGCAACGCCAAAAACAAACTGGACGCTTCGTCGGCGCGCAACGGCATTTCCGCCACGCGATAAAAACGCAACGCGGCGGCGACGAGCACGATCAACCAAACGATCCCAGGTGCGCGTTTCATTGCCCCGTCCCATTCACAGCGATTTCGAAATAATCCGCGCCGTCCGGCAAATGCAACCGCTCGCCGGTTTCCGCGCGGTACACCCCGATCCGAATTTTCTGCGCCGCGCGCGGCGGCGCGAGTGGCACGTACTCGTCGCGGATATTTTCGCCCGCCGCCCAAAACGAGGTCGGGTAATTGCCGGCTTGCGGTTGCTGATCGATCTGCGCGATGAGGTTGCCCTGCGCGTCGAGCCAATGCGCGAACACCGTGTAATCGTCCGCTATTGGCGCGCGCGCATGCCAGTACAGCGTGAGCCGCTCTGGGGTCGCGTCGTAGCCGGCAAGTTCGATCTGAGTGCCGAATATTGCGCCCACGCGCACGCGCGGGCTGAACGTTTGCGCCGTACGCGGCGCAACCTTGATCGCGTCCAGCACAATGCGATCTTCGCCCGCCTCGTCGGTCAAGCGTTCACCGGGTTTGCCGACCGGATACAAACCGACCGCGACGGAATATTTTCCCGGCGCCGCGTGCGCGTCAATCGGCAGCGTCACCACGTCGCGCAAAATATCGCCCGGTTTCCAGTACAGCGTGGGAAACGCGCCGCGACCTGGGATCACATCCGCGCCGCCGGCGCGTTGATCGTTCTGCCCGACCAGGTGCACGAACACGCGGTACGCTTCGGGCATCGTGGCACGCGCACGCCAGTACAGCGTGACGCGCAACGTTTCGCCCGGCTGAACGGCGCGCGGCGCAAGATCGTACCCGCGCAATTCGATCTCGTCGGCGAAGGTGATCGCGAGCGGACGGGCAACGCGCGCCAGATCATTTTCGGACAAGAGCGGCGGGCGCGCATACGCGGGAAGCGTGTAAGCGAAAGGCACGAACAAGGCGAGCGTGAGCAATGCGCCAATGATAAGTGAACAAATGACAAATGACAAATGAGCAAATGACAAACGGGTGAATGATAATTGCGTAAAACGTGAAACGTGAAACGCGAAACGTGAAACGTGAAACGTGAAACGCAAAACGTAAAACGCAATGTGTTGGAGACCGAGCACGAGGATGAGCGCGATGACAGGGATTGCCGGAAAGAGATAGCGACCTTGATCCGCGCCGGTCGTCGTGCGGATGAATTGAATTTGCGCGACGAGAATGAACGCGAGCCACGCGACGAGCGCAAACAACGCGATTCGCACTTGGCGATCCGCCATTCGCAAAATGAAAAGCGTGAAACCGCCGAGCGCGAGTCCGGCGCAAAGGGCGAGCGCAAGCCCAAGCGTGGGCGCAAAATCGGCGGGCGTAGGTCCGCCCCAAAATGTTTGCCACAGCCAAGGCAGTGAAATCTGAAATAATTCCGGCGGCGTCAGTTCACCCGCACGCGGAAAGATCGCGGAGGTCGTCATCAACCGGTACGCGAGCGGGTCGCCGTACAGAATTTGGTTGCGCGCAAACCACCAGCCGGTCAACGCGCCGATCACCCCCAGCATGATCGCGCCGCTGGCGAACGCCCACCGCCATGCGCGCGCGCGCCACGCGACGATCAGCACAACGAGCAACGAAAACGGCAACAAGCCAAGCGCGGTTGTCTTGCACAAAATTCCCAGCCCGATCCACACGCCGAGCCACGCGGCATTTTTCAACGTGGGCGTGGATGCGCCGGTGAGCCAGCGTACCCACGTCAGCAAAATCAACGCGGAGCACGCCGCAAGCGGCGCGTCGTTCGACACGAGCGCGCTGGCAAACAAGAAACTGGGATTGAACGCAACGACGGACGCAACCGCCAGCGCGAAAAAAATTCGCCGCGCGTCGTCGAAATTCAGCGCGCGCGCCAAATGCTCGGCGAGCGCGTACGTCGCGGCAACGGTGAGCGCGCCGCACGCCAGCGAGAGCAAACGCGCGAGATGCACCGCCAGCGTTGTGCGCGTGAATGGGAACCCTTCGCCGAAATGGTAATACAAATTGCGCCCGCAACACGCGGGATCACCCAGGACGGTCGCCGCATAATTGCGAATCAAATGTTGCTCGTAATCCGATTGATCAATCGGCGCGATGACGAGCGCGACGAACGCATAGTACAGCGGCGGCTGCCAACCCTGATGCCCGGCGCTACCGCCGCCCGGCTCGAACGCTTGCACCGGCAATGCGCGTTGCTCCGCGATGAATTTGGCATAGCGAAAATGATCGTCCTCGTCGGGGCCCTCAAAGAGCGGGATGATCAACGAGTAGAACAGCGCGATTACGCAAAACCCGCCGAGCAGGATCGCCAGCGGCGCGGGCAACTTGCCGCCAAAATCTTTTCGCGCAGACAAAAAATTGCTCACGGTTGACTGCCATCCCCGCCGCGCAACGGAAACACACCCAGTTCGATCACGTCATCCTCCACGCGCTCGCCTGCAACATTCGTCACCGGCAAACGGTCGAGTTCGGGATAATGATACATTCCAACAATCACTCGGTACAATCCTGGCTTGAGATCGCGCGGCACGCGCAATACGATGCGGTCGGCGATCCATTCGCCGGGCGACCACAGAAACGGCGAAGCCAGTCCGCCGCCGGGCACGCTATCGTGTTTCGCCACCGCGTTGCCGTCGGCGTCGAGCACTTGGACGAATGCCGTAAAATCATCATACACATTTTCGTCCGCTTGCCAAAACAGCGTGAGCGAAAATGGCGCGCCAGCGGTCAACGCATCCGGCGCGACAAACCCAGCCAGCCGGATTTTTTCGCCGATGCGCGCGTGTATCGGCGTAAACGCCGGTTGCGCCGCAGTCGCTGTTCCGCCGCGCGCCAACTCGATCTGCGTGAGCGGCAGGAACTCGCGCGCGTCGCCCCACGCAACTTGGAGTTGATAACGGCCGGGGCGCAGCCCGGCAAGCGCAAGCGTTATGCGATCCTCGACGAGTTCGTTCGCGAGCCAACTCGCGGCGAACCCAGTGCCATAGCGCGGCAATTGCGCGCGCGTTGCCGCAACCGCGCCGCGCGCATCCACGAGCCGCCACGTCAACGGTTGATCCGGCGTCGCGTCTCGCACGTGCCAATACAAACGCACGTCCAACTCGCCGCGCGGATCGCTCACACGCCACGCGTCGTCTCGCAATGGCGCGCCATCCACGCGCACGCCGATCAGTTCGAGCGCGGGCGACACCCCGACGCGCAGCGTTTGCAAATCGCGCGGCGGCGCGGCAAGCGCCACGCCCGCCGGAATCGCAAACACCGCAAACGCCAACAATGCGGCGAACGCCGGCGCGCGCGCGTCCGCCTCGCGGCGGCGAAACGCGAACGCGAGCAAGCCGCCACCCAGGATCGCCGCCAGCACCGTGACGCCGATTCCGATTTGGCGCGGCGCAGTGTCACCCAGTTCGAACGCGACCCGGTGCGTTCCCGCCGGCACTTCGGTTGCGAGCAAACCGAGCGCGGTGTTGGCGTACGCGCGCGCCGGTTGCCCGTCAATCGTCGCGCGCCAATCGGGAAAATAAAATGCGCGCAGGGAAATCGAGATCGGTTCCGTCGTCGTGATCGTCATTTCGCGGCGTGTCGCCTCGTAGCGCGTCAACGTCATCGTCGCACGCGCGACCGATGCGCGCGGCGCGCGCCACGTCGCCAGGTTCGTCACGCGGAATGACGCGGGTAGGTACTCGCCCCAGGTTGTCGTGCCGATGAATTTTGTGCGCGCCTCAAACCGCGCGAGTTGTCCCAGCGTCGGTGCGGCACTCGGCAGAAAAATTTCGAGCGGCGTCAACGTAGCGAACACCGCCCCGCCGAGTCCGCCCGCGCATAATGCCCACGCCAAAATTCCCAGCCGTCGCCACAGCGCGAACCAATTCGCCAACGAGCCGATCAAAATGGCGAATGCCAAACCCAGGATCACTTGGATGCGCCAGGGATATTGGAGCATCAGTGCGCCGGGAAGGGCGAGCCACACATCACGCGCCGGTTCGATCAACGCCAGCGATCCCAGCACGGCGATGCCGCCGCACGCGATCACGAACGCGCGCGAACTCATGCGCTTGCCGGCGATGAACGCGCCGAGCCAACCGCACGCGCCGAGCAACACCGGCGCGAGTCCCAACGGAAACGGCGGGTTGCCGAATTGGTACAGCGGCGAGGTTTGAATCAACGCGCTCGGCTGTAAAAAGTGATCGGGGAACACTGCGCCCAACGGCACGCCGTTGCGCCCCATTCGCACGAGTGCCAGTTCAGCGGCGAACGGCAACCAGTAGAACGCGCTCAAGCCCGCGCCCAGGATAATCGCGCCTGCCAGATGGATTGCCGCGCGCCGACGATCCGGCGCGCGCGGGATCGCGATTCCGCCGAACACGGCGAGGATCGGCGCGGCGACGACGAGCGTGAGACTGTGCGCGAGCAACATCAACGCGAGCAAAAGCGCGGTCAGGATCGTCGCGCTGATCGTCGGCGCTGTGAGCGTGCGCCGCACCGCCCACACCGTCCAGGGCAACAACGCCATCGCCAACAACTCGGCAATCGCGCCGCGCGTGTAGAGATCGATCAGGAAATAGGGAAAGCCGACGAACGCAATTGCGGTCAACATGCCGGCGGCGCGTTTCGCATCGGGAAACAATTCCGCGCCGAGCGTGTACGCGCCGACTGCCGCAAGCGCAACACTGAGCGCCGCCGCAAATTTGAACGCGCCGACAAAATCCAAACCCAATAGATGCCCGGTCTCGATCCCGTACGCGGCGAGCGGCGGATAGAAATTAAAGATCGGATAGCCCAAACCGAACGCGAGATCGTCCACCCAGCGCGGATAGACGACGCCTTGTTGAATCGTTTGATCGAACGCAAACGCGCGCAACACATGCAACAAGCCGTCGTCGGAATACCAAAACGCCGCGCCGAATAGCGAACGCGCGGCACAACCAATCAAGACCAATAAACCCAGCGGCACCAGCCAGCGGTACATCACAGAAACTCGCCAACACAAAATAGACGGGCGATAAAACGCCCGCCTATTTTCTACGTATTCAATTCTTTTTGCAAATTCGCCGGGCGCGGTTCGATCAGCGGCGGCGCACTGCCCAGCAAGCCGAACCGTTTGCGAAAGAGAAAGAACAGGTTGTAAAAGCCGTCGCGCCAGATGCGAAGTTTGCTGACGCCGTGCCGTTCTTTGTAATACACCGGCAATTCAATCGCGCGAATGAGTTGGGGTTTCGACATCGCTTCCAGTTTGATCTCTTCCGAAAACGCCATCCCATCGCTCGTGAGCCGCAGGTGGGCGAGAATTTCACGACGAAACACCCACATGCCCGATTGCGAATCGCGCACGCGAAACCAAAACAGGAGCAGGATAAACGCGTTGAGCACATCGTTGCCAAACACGCGCAACCAGTTGCTGGGCTTGTCCTTGTGCCCGGTGCGGTCGCAGGTGATGAAGTCGAATTTCTCGTCAATCATCACGTCGAGCAAAATCGGAATGAAATTGCGCGGGTATGTGCCGTCGGCGTCCATCGTAATGACGATGTCCCCGGTCGCGTTCCGCAAGCCGGTTTTGTACGCCGCGCCATAGCCCTGCTGCGGCTCGCGGATTACCGTCGCGCCCAGTCCTTGCGCGACCGCGGCGGTGCGATCCGTCGAGTTGTTGTCCACCGCGATCACCTCGTCCACGATGCGACGATCCAGATCGCGAAAGACTTCGGGCAAGCCATGCTCTTCGTTGTAGCACGGCATTACGAGCGAGATGCGATTGTTTTTGTACATTAGGGTTTTGTGATTGCCTTGAGTTGTTGGTCGAGCTCCGCCTCGGTCACCAAGCCCAATTTCTTCCAAACGATTTTGCCGCTGGCATCGAGCAAAAAGAAGTTGGGTTGCGCCACATAACCGAGTTTGTCTTTAGCGGCTTTAGTCGCCGCGCTGTCAATGTCGAGATAAACGAAATCTACGCAGTTGCCGTATTTGGTTTCGAGTCCGTGCACGACGGGCTTGAGCGCGTTGCAAGTGCCTCACCACACGGCGAAAAATTCGACCAACTTGGGCTTGCCGGCTTGATCGAGTTTCTTTGGGTCATCCGCGCGAAAGTCGTTGCCCGGCACGGGATACGTCGCCGCGCACGATGGCGCGCTCGCGGCGGGCGGCTTGATCGGAACCTGGGTCGGCGGCGCGGGCGTGGCGGTTGGCATCGCCGGCGCGGCGCACGCGACCAGCGCGATTAACACGCCTGTCATCAAAATGGTGAAACGCATGGTTGCCTCCATAGGTCTCTTAAATCTCGACGCGATAACTTTCGGCGGGGCGCGGCGCGGAATTCATCACATCCGGCGCAAGCCCGTGGCGCAACTGTGCCCATTTCAAACTTGCCCACTCTTTCAAAATGACCGGGTACATCAGCGGGTTGAACAAGATGTTGACGGTCAGGAAACATTCATAAGTGCAGTAGCATTTCGTTTTCGAAATCCACTCGCGCACCTCGTCCGCTTTTTGCGAGCGCCAAATTTTGTTGAAGTCGTAATCAAAGTCGCGCACATTGCCCAGAATTTTTTCTTCGAGCAATTCGCATGCGAGCACGTCGCCGTTCGCAAACATTGCGCCGCCGAGTGAGCCGGCGTAGCACGGAATTACAAAGCGGCGTTCTTTCACCATCTTGGTAATCAGTTTCGGGCGAATGATGCGTTTGGCATTGATGAAATCGCCGAACGGCAACTTGTAATAGCCGGACAATTCGCGCGATTTGTTGTCGCGTTCGAGGTGATAGTGAAAGTCGAGATAATTGTCCACGTCGAATTGATTCGCGTGTGGATCAATCGGCGGCGTGTATTTTGCCGCGGGGTCTTTGGGTCCGCCGCGCAAGAGCAAAGTGAACACGGTGTTGACGCCGACGTACGAACGCAGGTAATCGTAAATCTCTTCGAGCCGGTCGTGGTTGTACGCGCTGACCGCAATCTGGATACAGGCGGAAAAATTGTGGTAATGTTTTTCGAGCACGCGTAGTTCGCGGTACGTGCGAATCGCCCGGTCGAACAAGCCCTTAAAGCCGCGAAACCGGTCGTGGTCTTCGCCGACGCCGTCAATCGAAATGTCAATGTGCAAGTCCATATCGGGGCACGCGTCGAGCATGTCGCGCGTGCCGTCCACCACGCGGCTGGTCAGCGAGCCGTTCGTCGGGATGCCGACGTTCGGCGCGTGATTGTTCTTGTGAAAAATTTTGACAATCTCCGCCAAGTCTTTGCGGAGGAACGGCTCGCCGCCGGTCGGCGTGAAGAAAATCATATCGCCCATCGAGCGGCTGACCTTTTCGATTTCGTCAATCGTCAGTTCGCCGGTATGCCGCTCGTGCGAGCCGAGCAAGCAGTGTCCGCAACGCGCGTTGCAGTTTTTGGTGATGAAGAGGACAAAGTACAACGGCGACGCGCCCTTTTTGTACAAGATGCGCGGCGCGAATTTCATATAGTTCATCAGAGACATGGGAGTTACTCCTTATATGGTCGGACTATTGAAACGAGGACAGCGCCTCGGTGATTTTGGGGTTTTCGATTTACGATTTTAGATTTGCCGCACCAAGCTTTTCGCCAATCCAAGCCGCATCTTCCGCGCTCAATTCCGGCAACGTCTGCGAATAATCGAGCAAGCGTTCGTAGCCGACGAGCTCGAAGCACGCGGCGAGCGCGGCTTGCAAATCGAGTTGCACGTCCGGGTCAGGCGGCAAAAGCGGGATCGGAATCGTCGGCAATTGGTCGCGTAATTGAATTGCATACACCTGGGTGTTTGGTCGCCGCGTCCAACGACTCACAAAAACATAGTAGGCGGCGCGCGGCAAATCGCCAATCAATTCGATGCGTTGTCCCAGCCGCAGTAAATCCATTTCGATGAGATGCGTGTCGGTTTCCAAAATTTCGATGCGCTTGGTCGCGTACTCGCGAAATCCTCTGCCGCGTTTGTTTTCGGGCGAGAGAATTTCGATGACGGTGACGAGCCGGCGTTCGGCGACATCGCGGATTTCAATCGCGAGGTACGGTACCGGCACCGACACCGGCAATGGATTCTGCAACTCTGCCGATACGCCCGAACCCAAACCGAATGGATCGCCCGCAAGCGAGGAAGCATACGTCGCGCGCGCCTGTTCGACCACCTGAACGTCCGGATACATGGTCTTGGCGATGCCCAAAACCGGATCGCTCTTGACGTAGCGTTTCGCCAAGAGCGCCACGTATTTCGGCTTGAGTTGCGGCAAAAGTTGTGCGCTAATCTGATTGGCAAGCCGACCATGAAACTCTTGCCACATTTCACCTTCGAGAAACGGATCCATGCCGTCAAAGGGAGAAGGCATTGGTCACCTTTTACGCGCTTGCGACGACCTTTAGCAATTCTTTGCCAAGCGGTTGTGGAATTGGACGCGCGTCGCATTTGGCAGTCTCCAACCAAAGCGTCATCGCAACTTTAATTTCTTTCAACGCTTCTTCTTCCGTCGCGCCAAACGCCGAGCATCCCCACAATTCCGGGGCGATGGCGATGTAACCTTCATCTTCTTCGCTGTAGAAAATCTCGATAGCATATTTGGACATTTTCAATTGAACTGTTAATATCGTTTGCCTTGCACGAATTCCACGCCCGCCCCCAACATTCCCAACCCAACCGCGAGGGCATCCGCCGGTTGAAACAGCGCGGCGAGCATCGCAAAGCGCATGCCGCGTTCACGCGCGAGATAGGCGAACCAGGGAAAGAATAAAGCGTAAAACATAAAGAGTAACGCGCCGCCAACTACCAAGAGCCAATTGCCAATGACGACACTCGCCAGCAACGCGCCCAGCGCCGCAAACAACACCGGCACGGCGAGCAGGTAAAACGCCGGCACGCTCGTGTAAAACGGCTGACCCCATTTTCGCAAACGCATCAGCACGAGCGCGCGCGCCCGCAGAAAATCGGTGAGGAGCACTTGGCGCGGCGTGTACTGCTTATAGTGCATCGCCGTCATGCGGTCGTCCAGCCGCAAGTAATGTCCCGCCGCCCACGCGCGTTGCCCAAACTCGGTGTCTTCGGTGATGCTTGCGCCGCGATAATTTTCGTCAAAGCCGCCGAGCCGCAAGAACACCTCGCGGCGCATCGCGGCAATGCTCGTGTAAAACAAGCCGATGCGTTCGCGCGGAACTTTGGCGTACGAAAAGCGCATCCATAAATTTTTCAAATTGCTGGGAAAATCCGTAAACGGAATTTTGGCGTCGAGCAAACCGACGACGCCGGCGAGTTGTGGCTCGGCGAAATTCTCCGCGCATCGCGCGAGCGCATCCGCCGCGACCACCACATCGTCGTCGGTGAAAAACACCACATCGCCAACGGCTTCGCGCGCGCCACGATTTTTGGCGCGCGCCGCGCCGATGTTTTCGTCCAGGCGGATCACGCGGCAATCGAATTGCTCGGCAATGCGCGCGGAATCATCGGACGACGCGTCGTCCACGACGATGATTTCAGCGGGCGCAAACGCCGAGGCGCGCAATGCTTGCAAACACGCGGACAGGGTATCGCCACCGTTGCGCGTGGGGATGATGACGGAGATGCGTAGAGTGGACATTTCAGCGCGCGGATTATAACACAGACCGCAAACATTCGTCAAAGCAAAACCATACCCGGAGTGCGATGCGCCGTGCGGCGCAAACCGGAAACAAATCGGCACAGGATTTTGACCGGATTTAGACTTGCAGTTGCTTATAATAGAGCATAAATTTATTTTATCGCTGACGGTGAAGATGCTGTCAATCCTACTACGTTACGGAAGGTGACGAATGCCTTTCGGTGCTTTGCGTTAGTAGCGATTGGCATTTTTATTTGCCGGTTTTTCAAGGGGGAAAGTTTATGAAACAGTTGTGGCAGCGCATCCGCTCCGTTACGCTCAAGCAATGGGCGTACCTGCTGGGCGGAATTGTCGTGCTCCTTGCTATTTTCCTCGGCGTGGCGTATGTGTGGGACTATACCAACAGTTCCCCGTTTTGTGGCACGTACTGCCACACGATGCCGCCGCACTATCAGTCGTTCTTGCGTTCGCCGCACGCGCGCGTGCAATGCGTCGAGTGCCACATCGGGCGCACGTTCGTCGGCGTGGCGTTTACGCGCAAGGCAACCGATCTCCAGTACGTCATCAACTATTTGAGCAACAACTACAAGTTCCCCATCTTTGCCAAAGAAGTGCAACCCGCGCGCGAGTCGTGCGAGAAATGCCATTGGCCCGAAAAATTTTCCTGGGACAAGGTGATCACGCTGACGAGTTACGCGCCCGACGCCAAAAATTCCTTGACACGCACTTTGTTGATGATGAAGATCGGCGGCGGAACGCAACGCGCCGGCTTGGGCCGCGGCATTCACTGGCACGTCGAAAATGTGATTGACTTTGCCTACACCGACGAACAGAAAGAGGACATTCCGTACATCCAAGTCACCACGAACGATGGCAAAAAGATCACTTATACCGACATCGAAAGCAAATTAACCGCCGAGCAGATCGCCAAACTGCCCACGCGCCGCATGGATTGCATTGATTGCCACAACCGCGTGTCGCACAATTTCCTCTCGCCGACGGAGGCGCTGGACTCGGCGTTGGAAACCAAGCAGATTGATGCGGCGATCCCAGAGATCAAGAAAAAAGGCGTCGAGGCGCTCACGCCAACGTACGCATCCAAAGAAGCGGCAAATAAAGCCATTGCCGAGTTGGAACAATTCTACAAACAAACGTACGCGGACTTTTACGCCAAGAATACCGCCACCGTCCAAAAAGCCATTTCGCAATTGCAAACTTGGTACACGCAACTGCATTTTCCTGAGCAAGGTTTAGACTGGACGGTTCACACCAACGACATCGGGCACAAGGACTGGCCCGGCTGTTTCCGCTGTCACGACGGCAAACACTTTACTACGGATCGCAAAGAAGCCATTCGGCTGGAATGTAACATCTGTCACACGATTCCCGAAGTTATCACAACGGGCACTGTAGCGCCAATGATCGCCCTTTCGCGCGGCGACGAACCGGCGTCGCACAAGACGACAACCTGGCTGGCGGAACATCGCGCGGTGTTCAATACCTCCTGCCAAACGTGCCACGATACGAACAACGCCGGCGGCAAAGACAATTCGTCCTTTTGCTCGAACAGCGCATGTCACGGCGCAACCTGGAAATACGCCGGGCTAAATGCCCCCGCACTTGCCGAGATGCTGAAAGAACCCGTGCGCCCCAAATCCGATCCGAACGCGCCGCCCAAAGCGATCCCGCATCCTATCGGCGGCAACCCGGATTGCCAAATTTGTCACGGCGCAAAAAGCCGCGTCCGCCCTTATCCATCCGATCATGCCGGACGCACCAACACAACTTGCCAGAGTTGCCACAAGCCCATCGTCCCCGCCGCATCGGCAACGCCTGCGCCGGGCACAACCACCGGCGGGCCACCGGCAATTCCGCACGAAACCGCCGGGCGAACGCAATGTCTGGGCTGTCACGGTTCGGGCGCCAGTGGCACGCCGCAGATCACCCAGTTCCACAAAGATTTCGGCTTGAAAAACGATCAATGCCTGACGTGCCACAAAACCAAAACCGGCACAAGCGCGCCCAGCGCAAGCACAACTCCCACGGCAAGCGGCGGCATCAAGACACAACCGGCGGATCACGCCGGGCGCACCCAGTGCGCGATCTGTCACACCAACAATATCGGTCCCAAGTTGCCAGCGGATCACACCGGGCGCGCAGATAACACCTGCAACGCATGTCACAAGGTGCGTTAAGCGCAACCGACGGGCAGAGAGTTTCTCTGCCCGTTTTTTATTTTTTCCGAGATTGACAGTTTGGCGGGATCGGGTGTATGCTCACAAACGGATTCGATTCGCACCAAACTATTTCGCGGAGGAGAACGAACAATGCGGTTCAAATTTTTTATCCTGGCGCTCAGTCTCGTTGGCTTGTTGCTTGCCGCGATGCCAGTCGTGGCAGATCAGCCCGGCGGCGCGCAAGACCCGTTCGGCGGCGCGCCGGTCGTCGGCGGCGTTGGCGTGGTGGATGGCGAGTTGACGATCAAGACGACGCTCGTCCCCGGCGGCAATCCCAGCCGCGCCAGCGGCGACGGCACATCCCCGCGCAAAGCAATCAACATCAGCGGCGGCTGGGGTCCCGGCGATCCGCCCGCCGAATTGTCCAACTGCGGCACGCTCCGCATCCCCGCCGGCAACGCCCGGTGGTTCAAACTCGAAACGTTCGAGAATCGCCGCGTCCGCATTTGGCTCGACGATGAACTCGACAACGCGACCAAGCCCTCCGGCTCCGCCGTCTTTGGCGCGGCAAACGTGTACATGTGGGGCACCGCCGCCGGCGACGCGTGGCAAACCAACGCCTATCAAACCGAGTTTGGCGGCTTCAAAGACGGCTTTGTCATGGCAATTTTCGATCCGGACAATTTGCAACCCAACTTTGCCTACGCCGCGCCGAACGCCGCGATCCTCACATTCGACACCGACGCGAAGGGGCTGTTGCAAAACAACCGCGACAATCTCTCGCTCGAAGAAATCACCGGCGCGGGCATTCACGGCTACGGCGCGCACAATCCCCATCAACCTAGTCACCTGTTGTGGTACGAAGGCAGACACACGGGCTGGGTGTACGTGATGGTGTACAACCAAATGATCTGGGATGGCACCGCCAGCGTGTGCAGTGTGCGCGTGTGGTAAACCCGTTTGACAAAACAACCGAATGTGTGGTAATGTAGCGCCATGCTGACGAAACTGAATTCGACCTCCGCGTTTTATTTTTATGGCTACTTTAATTTTTACGCCGCCGGTACCCAGCGGGGTCGAATCGTCACACCTGTCGAGTAGTCAAACTGCAAGCCAAACACAGGAGCGTGGGATTCCAACCCCACGCTCTTTTTGTTTGGCAGACAAATCTGCAAATTTGTCCGACCCAGGAAAATCGCCATGACCGATTTGCTCAACCAGGGTTTTACCACGCGCGCCGTCCACGCCGGCGAACGCGTGCCGCCCGCCGATTACACACCCGTCGCCACGCCGATCCATTCGAGCGTCGGCTTTGTGTACGACAGCATGAACGATCTCGACGCGGTGTTTGCAACGACGCGCGAGGGCTATGTGTACCCGCGTCACGGTAGCCCCACCGTCACCGCCTTCGAAACCGCCGTCGCCGCGCTCGAACACGCGCCTGCCGCGCACGCCTCCAGCACCGGCATGGCGGCGATCCACGCCGCGCTGATCGCCGCCGGCACGCGCACCGGCGCAACGGTTGTCGCCGCGCAAGATTTGTACGGCGCGACGACCGTCCTCATCTCGCGCTTGCTGGGCGACCTGGGTGTGCGCGTCCAACTCGTTGACGCGACCGACCTCGCCACCGTCGAGTCCACCGTCGCCGATCTGCGTCCCGTCGCAGTACTCGCCGAAACGATCTCCAATCCCCTGCTCAAAGTGGCAAACCTCCCCGCGCTCGCCGCCATCGCGCATCGCTACGCCGCGCAATTTCTCGTGGACAATACCTTCGCCTCGCCGTACCTATGCAACCCGATCCCGCTCGGCGCGGATTACGTGATGCACAGCGCGACGAAATATCTCGGCGGGCACGGCGACGTGATGGCGGGAGTTGTCGCCACGTCGAGCGAAAACCGGCAAAAACTGTTCGAGGTGCACAAACTCGTCGGCGGCACGCTTGGCGCGTTCGAAGCGTGGCTCGCCTTGCGCGGGCTGAAAACGCTTTCGCTGCGGATGGCGCGGCAATGCGCGAACGCGCAACGCATCGCGGAATGGCTCGGCGCGCATCCCAAGATCGCGCGCGTGAATTACCCGGGCTTGGCGATTCATCCGCAACACAATCTCGCGCGGCAACTGTTCGGCGCGCGCGGTTTCGGCGGCGTGCTCTCGTTCGAGATCGCGGATGCGGATCGCGCGCGCGCGTTTCGTTTTATGGAATCGCTCCAACTCTGCCTCGCGGCAACGACGCTCGGCGACATTTACACGCTCGTCCTGCACCCAGCGACCAGTTCGCATCGCGGCTTGACGGCCGAACAGCGCGCGCAAATCGGCATCGGCGAAAACCTCATTCGCTTGTCCGCCGGCATTGAAGACGTGGACGACCTGCTTGCCGATCTCGATCACGCGCTCACGCAAATTTAGAACCCGGAGTCCCCATGCCCATTCGAGGAATTCGCGGCGCAACGACCGCCGCCGAAAACACGCGCGCCGCCATTCTCGCCGCGACGCGCGAATTACTGCAAGCGTTGATCGCGGCAAACGATCTGCGCGAGCCGGACATTGCCAGCGCGTATTTCACCGTCACGCCCGATCTCGACGCCGCGTTTCCGGCGCGTGCCGCGCGCGACCTGGGTTGGACGAGCACGGCGTTGCTCGACGCCCAAGCGCCGCATGTCGCCGGCGATCTGCCGTGCTGTATTCGCGTGCTGGTGCATTGGAACACCGACCACACGCAAAGTGAAATCCAAAATATTTATTTGCGCGAGGCGCGCACACTCAGACCCGACCGCGTAAAGGAGAAATCGGAATGACGACCATCGCTTTTCAAGGCGAAGCCGGCGCGTATTCGCAAGAAGCCATTTTTCAAACGTTCGGCGCAGAGACACCGACCTTGCCATGCCACGCCTTTGATGAAATTTTTCGCGCAGTCGAAATCGGGCGCGCGGATCTCGGCTTGCTCCCCATCGAAAATTCGACGGCGGGCGCGATCAATCAAGCGTACGATCTGTTGCTCGACAGCGATCTCAAAATTTCCGGCGAAGTGATCTTTCGCGTGCGCCACTGCTTGCTCGCCAACGCCGGCGTCGCCGTGAACGATCTCCAGCGCGTGCACTCGCACCCGCAAGCGCTCGCGCAATGCGAACGCTACCTCGCGGCGCACGGCTGGCAACCGGTCACCGCGTACGACACGGCGGGCGCGGCGAAGCAACTCGCGCAAACCCGCGAAGCCAACGCGGCGGCAATCGCCAGCGAAACGGCGGCGCGCTTGTACGGCTTGAACATTCTCGCACGCGGCATCGAAGATTTGCACAATAATTACACGCGGTTTTTTCTAATCGGGCACGCCGAAGCGCCCCGCATGGAAAAATCAAAAACCTCAATCGTGTTTGCGACGCGCCACACGCCCGGCGCACTGTACGATTGCTTGGGCCATTTCGCCGCACGCGGCATTAACCTCGCCAAACTCGAATCGCGCCCCGACCGCAAGCGTCCCTGGCATTACGTATTCTATCTCGACTTTGAGGGTCACCGCGAAGACTCAGCGTGCCGCGACGCGCTGTTCGATCTACTTGGCAAAGCGTCGTTTCTCAAAGTCCTGGGATCATATCCCGCCGCGAATGTGCCGAACGAAAAATAATTCAAGGAGAAGACTGCCATGATTGTCGTCATGAAACATCACGCGAGCGATGCCGAGATCAACGGCGTGCTCAAACAGATCGAAACGCTCGGCTTTAAAGCGCACCTCTCGCGCGGCGAAGAGCGCACCATCATCGGCGTCATCGGTGACGAACGCCCGGTAGACCCGGAGAATTTCGAAATGTTCGACGGCGTCGAACGCGTCGTCCGCATCTTGCATCCATTCAAACTCGCCTCACGCGACTTTCACCCCGAAAACTCCATCGTCAAGATCAATGGCGTTTCCGTTGGCGCGGACCCGATCATCGTGATGGCGGGTCCCTGCTCGGTCGAATCGCGCGAGCAATTGATGGAAACGGCGGCGGCCGTCAAAGAAGCCGGCGCGCACATTTTGCGCGGCGGCGCGTTCAAACCACGCACCTCGCCGTACGCGTTCCAGGGCCTCGGCTTGAAAGGTCTCGAACTGTTGCGCGAGGCGCGCGACGCCTACCGCCTCCCCATCATCACCGAAGTGATGGCGACCCAGGATGTTACACTCGTCGCACAGTACACCGACATTTTGCAGATCGGCGCGCGCAATATGCAAAATTTCGCGCTCCTGCACGCCGTCGGCGAAACGAACAAGCCCGTGCTCCTCAAACGCGGGATGATGTCCACCATCGAGGAATTGTTGATGGCGGCGGAATACATCCTGTCGCACGGCAACTCGCGCGTGATGCTGTGCGAGCGCGG
>CAIKBD010000051.1 GCA_903825565.1 uncultured Anaerolineales bacterium
AGGGTTTCAGATTTTAGATTGAAATTTCTAAATCATAAATCGCAAATCAGAAATGGCTGTGAGCGGGAGTAGTAGGTCATCTCCTCAGCGAGCCGGGAAAAACCAGGTGCAAGCCCGGCGCAGGCGGTTAAGGAGAACGCCCAGACCGAACTCGCCCGGGAGCCGCGACGATGAATGCCTAGTCGTTGCCGTGTCACGCGCGTTAAGCGAAGAGTGAGTGCAATAGTTCGATAGTGTGTTAGTTGGTTAAACGATTTCCAACTATCGAACAACCTAACTATCGCACTAACCAGGGTGGTACCACGGAGGCAAACCTTCGTCCCTTTGCGGATGAAGGTTTTTTTATTCAATGACCTTACCTTATGCGTTTTGGTTGCGCCAATTTGTCGGTACGCAAAAACTGCTGTTGACCGGCACCGCGGCTGTCATGCGTGATGCGCGCGGGCGCGTGCTGTTGCAACAACGCCGCGACAATGGCTTGTGGTCGTTACCCGGCGGCGGCACGGAATTGGGCGAGAGCGCGGTGGATACGAACCGTCGCGAGGTGCGCGAGGAGATGGGCGTCGAGGTCGCGGTCAAGCATTTGCTTGGCGTGTACACCTCGCCGCGGCTTGATGTGATCTATCCGAACGGCGATCAAACCCAAATCGTCGTCCCGTGCTTCGAGTGTGAAATCATCGGCGGTGTGTTACGCCCGCAGGAATCCGAAGTGCTGGCGATTGACTGGTACGACTGGGCGCACTTGCCGCCGCTCACGCCGTTTGCGCGGGTTGTGTTGCGCGACGCGCAGAATTTTCGCGGCGAAGCGTTTTTCGTGCTGGAGGAAGATCGCGGCGTGACGCCCACCAACGGCAATCACCCGCAATCGTACGCGCAATGGTTGCGGCAGTACATCGGGCACACCAAGTTTATCCTCAGCGGCACTGCCGCATTGATTCGGGACGAGCGCGGACGCGTGCTCTTGCACAAGCGGAGCGACAACCACCTGTGGGGATTTCCCGGCGGCGCGATGGAATTGGGCGAGAGCGTCGCCGACACGGTACGGCGCGAGGTGCGCGAAGAGGTGGGCTTGCAGGTCGAACCGCACCGTTTGATCGGCATCTATACCGCGTCCGAGTTCGACAAAACGTACCCGAACGGCGATCAGGTGCAAATGTTCATCTCGTTTTTCGAGTGTCGCGTGATCGGTGGCGCGATCCAAATGCAAGAAGCCGAAGTGCTCGAGGTGGGTTGGTTCGATTTGAATGATTTGCCGCCGATGCAACATTGTTGCGCGGTCAAAGCGCGCGACGCGTTGCAGTTTACCGGCGCGGCGTTTATTCGGTAAAATTGTAGTCGGACGATTGGAGGAATCAATATGGTGACGAATAAAAACACGAAACGCGGGAACACAAAAGCCGCGAAAGCAACGAAAACCGCGAGCCGTGAAAGCGCGAAAACCGCGAAACCAAAAACTGCGCCACGCAAACCAGCGGCGAAATCAACTGCGCCGCGCAAAACGGCGGCGAAGCAAACGACGACGCGCGCGTTGGTAAAAGCCGCGCCGAGTTTGCCGGCGATCGTCGAAGAAAAAGTGACGGCGTTGCAAGTCGTGCCGGCGGCTGAACCGGCGGTTGCCAAGCCGAGCGTTCCCGGGGGACCGTTTTCGCAAACCGCCAAGTACGTGCCGCAAGAATTCGAAGCGCAATGGTTCGCCAAATGGCAAGCGGACGATCTGTACAAAACGACGCCCGCCGACGAACGTCCCAAAGCGTACATCCTCGACTTTTATCCGTACCCCTCCGGCGATGGCTTGAGCGTGGGGCATTGCCGCAATTACGTGCCGACCGATGTGCTGTCGCGCTATTATCGGATGAACGGCTACAACGTGTTGCACCCAATGGGCTGGGACGCGTTTGGCTTGCCGGCGGAGAACGCGGCGATCAAGATGAAAACCAACCCGGCGAAATTGATCGCGCAGTACGCCGCGAACTATAAACGCCAATTCGGCTTGATCGGCATTTCGTACGACTGGAGCCGCGAGATTAACTCATCCACGCCGGAATATTATCGTTGGACGCAGTGGGTCTTTTTGAAACTGTACAACGCGTGGTACGATCCCCGCTTGAACCGCGCCGTGCCGATTGCGAACTTGGAAAGCGAACTGGCGCGGCAAGGCACGCGCGATATTCCGGGAAGCGATCCCTTGTCCGCCGAGCAGTGGCAAGCGCTGGATGGTAAAGCGCGGAAAGAATTTCTAGCCAATTATCGCTTGGCGTACCGCAAGCCCGCGTGGTTGAACTGGTGTCCCAGTTGCAAGACCGTGATCGCGAACGAAGAAGTGCGCGACGGCGAGTGTTGGCGGTGCGGCACCCTGGTCGAAAAGCGCACGATGAGCCAATGGTTTTTCCGCATTACCGCCTACGCGGATCGCTTGGTCGCGGATTTGCAAACGATTGATTGGCCCGAGCACATCAAACTGATGCAGAAAAACTGGGTTGGGCGTAGCGAAGGCGCAGAAGTAGATTTTGCGACCGCCGCCGGCGACTTGCGAATTTTCACAACCCGTCCG
This sequence comes from uncultured Anaerolineales bacterium, assembly GCA_903825565.1. Classification (GTDB taxonomy): domain Bacteria; phylum Chloroflexota; class Anaerolineae; order UBA4142; family UBA4142; genus CAIKBD01. The sequence goes on from CAIKBD010000051.1 coordinate 2,552, forward strand.
GACACGCTGTGGGGCGCGACGTTTATGGTGCTCGCGCCGGAGCATCCGTTTGTCGCCAAACTGACGACAGCGGAACGCAAGTCCGAGGTCGAAGCGTACGTCAAAGACGCGATGCGAAAAACCGAAGCGGATCGCACGGCGGTCGAGAAGGACAAGACGGGCGTTTTTATCGGCGCCTATGCGACGAACCCGGTGAACGGCGCGCCAGTTCCAATCTGGGCTGCCGATTACGTGATGATGGGTTATGGCACCGGCGCGATTATGGCGGTGCCCGCGCACGACGAACGCGACTTTGCGTTTGCGTTGAAATTCGGCTTGCCGATTTTGCCGGTGATCGCACGCACCGATGGTTTGGCAAAATCATTTGCGCTGGGCGGCACGATGCACTTTGGCTTTGCTGACGCGTTGCGCGCCGAAGCGATCCCGTTCGAGGAAAAGCAAGGTTCGCTGTACGTCACGATTCCGCCGACAAAGCTGGAGCGGTACATCGAACTGGCGCAAGAGTACGTGCGGCAAGGCGCGTGGAACGAAATCGTTGGCGCGCGCTGGCTGTTCATTTTCGGACGCGGCGACCTCGAAACGTTTGGCGGCGCGGAAAACGAAAAGCGAATTTTGATGCGTTGCCACGCGCTCGAACCGAACGTGCGCGGCAAGCGCACCGTGATGGAAATGTTGCACGCCGTCGAATTTTACCACGACGCCTTGTTCCACGCCGAGCACGGCGCGATGATCAACTCGAACGAATTTTCCGGCACGCCGGGTGACGCGGCGGTAAGCCAGGTCGTCGCCTGGTTGGCGCAGACCGGCAAAGGCAAGGCACGCGTCAACTACAAACTGCGCGATTGGGGCATCAGCCGGCAACGCTACTGGGGCACGCCGATCCCAGTGATTCACACCGCGCAAGGCGAAGTGCCGGTGGCGGAGCAAGACCTGCCGGTGAAATTGCCGGACGTGGAATCGTACGAACCAACCGCGACCGGCGAATCGCCGCTGGCGACCATCGAAAAATTCGTCAACGTCACGTTGCCGGACGGCACACCCGGTCGCCGCGAGACGGACACGATGGGCACGTTCGCGTGTTCGTCGTGGTACTATATGCGCTTTGCCGATCCGCATAATGCGCGCCAACCGTTCGATCCGAAAGAGGTTGCGTACTGGTTGCCGGTGGATACCTACGTCGGCGGGGCGGAGCACGCCGTGATGCACTTGCTCTACTCGCGTTTTTGGACCAAGGCGCTGTACGATCTGGGATACATTTCCTTCATCGAGCCGTTTACGCGTTTGCGGAATCAGGGCATGATCCTTGCGCCGGACGGCAAAGAAAAAATGTCGAAAAGCAAAGGCAATGTGGTCACGCCCGATGAAGTCGTCGCGCAGTACGGCGCGGACGCGTTGCGCGCCTACGAAATGTTCATCAGCGATTTCGAGCAGGCGACGCCGTGGAACACCAACGGCTTGGGCGGCACGTATCGCTGGATTCGCAAAGCGTGGGATTTGCTGAACAGCCCCGCGCCCAGCGCGCCGACAACGGTGGATGAGCCGGCGGATCGTGAGTTGATTCGCAAGATGCACAAGACGATCAAAAAAGTTTCTGACGACATTGCGAGTTTTCGATTCAACACGGTCATCTCCGCGCTGATGGAATTTACGAACGCGTTGAATGACGCGGCGGGCAAGGTGAGCATTGCCGGGTTCGAACAGGCGCGCGACGCGTTGCTGATCATGCTTGCGCCGGTTGTGCCGTTTATGGCGGAAGAAATTTGGGCGCGCAAGGGGCGCCCGTATTCGATCCACCAACAAAAATGGCTGACGTACGACGCGCAACTTGCGGCAGACGATGTGATGGTGGTGCCCGTGATGATCAACGGCAAACTGCGCGACCGCGTCGAGTTGCCGGTCGGCGCGAGCGAGGCGCAGGTAAAGGATGCCGCGCTCCAAGCCGATAACGTTGTGCGGCATCTCGCTGGCAAGCCGCCGCTCAAAGTGATCTACGTGCCCGGTAAAATGGTGAGCATCGTCGCCAAATAATTTGCGGACTGTGACAAGAACAAACCTGATCGGTTTCGGCTTGGCGAAAACCGGTCAGGTTTGTTTTTGTGGCGCGGGCGATCCGGCGTATAATCGGTGCGCGATATTTCGTGCGCGCTTGTGGCGGCAACGAATGTCCCGCCAATTTTCCGATGGAGGAAATGCAATGTTCAGGTTTTTTTCGGTGGGTGGGATCGGGCTTGCGATTCTTGGTCTCGCGGTGGCGTGCGTGACGCCGCCCACGCCGACGCCTCCAGCCAAGCCGACGTTTGCGCCGGCGGCGACGCTTTCCGCCCCGCCGTCGCCGGGTGTGCCGACGCCAACCGCCGCGCCCACCCCCACCCGCGAACCCGTTTTTGTGGACGAGTCGAACTGCCGCGACGCGTGCCACGAGCCGGACCCGAACGAGTTGATGTTTCTCGGCGCCAAGTCACGCCCAGCCGATCACAAAGGGTACACCACGTGCTTGAGTTGTCACGCCACGCCGGCGCAACCGCCATTGCCGGCGACACACCTGGGGCGGCAAGATGCGGCGTGCATCTTGTGCCATTTGGAGCCGTGACCGGCACATTTATTTGACGCTGTACGGAATGACCTGGTCGAGAACGTCGTTTACTTTGATCTCGGCGCGGTACGTGCCGGGGGGCCATTGCTTGGTTGGCGTCAATGTGAACTTGATGTATCGCGTGCCGTCCGTCGTCACTTGATTGGTGTCCACCATTGAATTTGCCGGCGCGGCTTTGCCCGCGTCCACCACGTACCACGTCACACCCAGCTTCGTGTTGGCGGGCGCATCCCGAATTCGCAACACGGTGTAGATGATCGCGGTGGGCTTGAAAATTGTGACGACTTGAAATTGCTCGCGCTCCAAGCCCGAAACATCGTCCGTTAAAAATGCCATCGTAATTGGGCTGGGGCGTTTGCCCGCGCTCAACGTGGGCGTGGGTTGCGCGCGCGTGACTGAAAAATCGAGCGTGCGTTCGAGGTTGGCGTTTGAGTACACCTCGACCTTGTACGCGCCGGGCGGTAACTGGTCGGCAGGCGGTTTGAATGAGAGCGTGATGCGGCGCGTTCCTTCAGCGCGCGCTTGCGTTTCGCCGAGCGGCGTATTGTCTGCCGCGTTGAGCCACACCGCTTTGAACACGCTTCCGGCGGGCGCATCGGCAACCGTCAGAACGACATGAAAGATCGGCTGTTCCGAATCGAACACGTTCGTTGCGTCAATCGGCTCTTGCGAATCGCTCTTGACGTTTTTTGCCAGCACGCTCTCGCGGATCAACCGGACAAGCGGCGTGGGAGTTGGTGTCGGTGGCTTGCCGGCGACGAACGGCAGATCGCACGCCAGCATGATCGATCCAAGCAGAAGCAGGATCAATGCGCGCGCAGGAAAGCGAAAAGTTCGCGAGTGCATAGGTAACCTCCGTTGCGGCAAGCGCGCCGCCATCACAAACCATTCTAGCGAAACGGTGCGGCATTGTCAACCGATTTAGGCGCATATTTTTACAAAAATTTTACATCGCCGGAAATTTACCTCTTGACGGAAAAGCCAGTCGCCTCTATAATGGCTCTGGATTGAGGTGCAGGTTATTTCTATTCTACCGCTCCGCGCGGCAGAATGGGCTAGAAATGGAAGCACGATTTTCCAAATAACGGATGCGATGAAACCCAATTGAGGTCGCACGTTTGCGTGTGACACTTGGACGCCAAAGAGGACGATTGGGTGGAGCAAGTGGCGTAACCGACCGTGAGCCAGGTCGGTTTTTTTATTGCCAGAGTATACAACAAAATAACCAGATTTTTTGGATAACGGATGCGATGAATCTTAGCCGAGGGTTGCGCGCTTGCGTGCAGCCGCATGGACGCCGGGGGGGACGGCTGAGTGGAGCGAGAGGCGTAACCGACCGTGAGGAGGGTTGGTTGCGCCTCTTTATTTTTTGAAATTCATATCATTGGAAACGAGCACGTGGATTTCCGAGTAGCGGATGCGAGGAAACTCAGCCGAAGATTGCCGGTTGCACGGCAATCGCATGGACGCCGGGGGGGACGACTGAGTGGAGCAAATGGCGTAACCGACCGTTAGTTTGGTCGGTTGCGCTTTTTTTATTTGGTCGGTTTTTACAAAATTCCGGGGGAGGAATCATGTTACGCTTACTGGTACGTTCTAGTTTGCTTGGGCTAGCTTGTCTTTTGCTGGTTGTGTTTGTGACACCGGCATTTGCCGCGAACACCGGCTTTTTGCCGGCAAGTGTCTCTGTCCCGAATGACGGTAGTGGTTTCACTACGCCGAACAACGCGTTCGTCAGCGATAACGCGTACGCCACGGTGACGGCGAACAATCGGCAACAACGTTACACCACCTTCAACTTGCCGGCGATCCCAGCCGGGTCTGTGATCAACGGCATCGAAGTCCTGGTGGAAGCGCGTCATTCCAATGGCACCGACGCGAATCGCCGCTTTGGCGTCGAACTGTCGTGGAACAATGGCGGCAATTGGACGAACAGTAATTTTACCACCGGCAACCTAACCACCGTGGATCAAACCCTCACGCTGGGCGGTACGGCGAACAACTGGGGCAGAACGTGGGCGGTGGGCGATTTTACGAACGGCAATTTCCAAATCCGCCTTCAAACGAATTTGTCGGTGGGCGGAACGTTATCTCTCGATCAGGTCCAAGTGCGCGTGACCTACTCGCCGCCGCTCACCATCACGGCGACCGCCGGCACCGGCGGCACGATCACCCCGAGCGGCGCGGTTTCCGTCACGAGCGGCGCGAACCAAACGTTTGTGATCGCGCCGACGACAGGTTACATCGTCGCGGGCGTCTCGGTGGATGGCGGCGCGTCTGTCGGGCGCGTCAACAGTTACACCTTCAACAACGTCGTGGCGGATCACACGATTGCCGCTACATTTGAAAGCGGTTGGTATGCGCCCGCCGGCAACGTCAACAATAATTTCGCCAATGCCGGCAACGCGTACTCTTCAAACAACGCGTATGCAACGGCGAATAATGGCGGCGAGGGCGCGGACTATACCACGTTCAACATCCCGGCGCTACCGGCGAACGCCACGATCACCGGGATCGAAGTCGCGCTCGAAGGCAACCGCAATGGCGGGCGCGTGTTCGCCGTTTCGCTGTCGTGGAATAATGGCGCGAATGTGACGACGGCGATCAACTCGCCGAATTTTGCGGCGACGGACACGACGGTGATCGTCGGCGGCTCGACCAACACCTGGGGCAGAACTTGGGCGCCGGGCGATTTTACGAACGCCAATTTCCGTGTCCGCGTGGCGGCTTCGGGGGGCGGCAACGACATCAACCTGGATCAACTTCAGGTGCGCGTGACGTACACCGTGCCAGCGGCGACGGTGCTGACCGTGACGCCGGCGACCGGCAATTACGGCGGCACAGTCAACTTGGTCGCCACGCTCACAGCGGGCGGCGTTGGCGTGGTGGGGCGCACGGTGACGTTCACGCTGAACGGCGTGGCGGTGCCTGGCTCGGCGACGACCGGCGCGGGCGGTGTGGCGACGCTCAACAACGCCAGTCTCGCCGGGATCAACATCGGCACGTACACCGCGCCCGCGCAAGGCGTCGCGGCGAACTTTGCCGGCGATGCGGCGTATGCGGCAAGCAGTGGCACGGCGAATCTCACCGTCAACCCAGCCACAACGACGACGACGCTCACCGGGCACACGCCCTCGCCTTCGGTCGTTGGGCAAACGGTTGCGATGAATGTTTCGGTTACGTCTGCCGCAGGCACGCCTGCCGGCACCGTGACGGTGAGCGACGGCACGAGCAGTTGTAACGCGACGCTTGCCGGCGGCATTGGCTCGTGCAACATCACCTTTACCACTGCCGGCGCGCGCACGGTGACGGCATCCTACGCCGCGAACGGCAATTTCGCGGCGAGCGTTTCGGCGGGTGTGGCGCACACGGTCAACGCGGCAAGCACCACGACGACGATCACTTCGGACACGCCAGACCCAACTGTGATCGGGCAATCGTTTACGGTGAACTATTCGGTCGTCGTCAACGCGCCGGGCGCGGGCACGCCGACCGGCACCGTGACTGTTGGCGATGGCGTCAATTCGTGCGTCGGCACGTTGCCGGCGACGAGTTGTGTGATCGCTCTGACGACGCTGGGCGCGCGCAACCTAACTGCGGTGTATGCCGGCGACGCGAACTTTAGCACGAGCACTTCGGCGGTTGCATCGCACACGATCAACAAAGCCGACACGACGACGGCGATCACCGCAGATAATCCCGATCCCTCGGTCGTGGGGCAAGCGGTGACGGTCAACTATACGGTGGCGGTGGTTGCGCCGGGCACTGGCACGCCGACCGGCAATGTCACTGTCAGCGACGGCGTCAACTCGTGCACCGGCACAGTGGCGGCGGGCAGTTGCGCGGTGGCGTTGTCCACGCTGGGCAATCGCACGTTGACGGCGACCTACGCCGGCGATGCGGCTTTTAACGGCAGTACCTCGGCAGGCGTGCCGCACACGGTCAACAAAGCCGACACGACGACGACGATCACGGCGGACACGCCCGATCCTTCGAACATTGATCAAACGGTGACGATCAACGTGACGGTGGCGGTGAGTGCGCCGGGCGCAGGCACGCCAACCGGCACCGTGACGATCAGCGATGGCGCGGTGAGTTGCAACGCGACACTCGCGGCAGGTGCGGGCAGTTGTACGATTGCGTTTGCGACGGCAGGCAATCGCACCTTGACCGCCACGTATGGCGGGGACACGAATTTCAATGGCAGTGTTTCGGCAACAGCGGCGCACGTCGTTAGCCAGATGAACACGACGACGACGATCACCGCGCGCGCGCCGAATCCTTCCGTCGTTGGGCAATCGGTGGCGGTAACGTTTACCGTTACCGCGGCGTCGCCGGTGGGCGTGACGCCAACGGGCAACGTGACGGTGAGCGACGGCGCAGGCACGACGTGCACCGCGTCGGTCGCGGCGGGCACGTGCAACCTGACGTTTGCTTCGGCGGGGAACAAGACGCTGACCGCAACGTACGCGGGCGATAGCAATTTCAGTTCCAGCGCGTCGGGCGGCATCGCGCACACAGTGAACAAAGCCGATACGACGACGACGATCACTTCGGACGCGCCCGATCCATCGGTCGTTGGGCAAGCGGTGACGGTGAACTTTGCGGTGGCAGTGACTGCGCCGGGCGCGGGCACACCAACCGGCAACGTGACGGTCAGCGACGGAACCAACTCGTGCATTGGCACGGTGGCGGCGGGCAGTTGTTCGATCACGTACACCGCGCCGGCAAGTGTGAACCTGACGGCGACCTACGCGGGCGATGCGAACTTTAACGGCAGTGTTTCCGCGAACGCGCCGCACACGGTCAACAAAGCGGACACGACGACGGCGATCACTTCGGACTTGCCCGATCCGTCGGTCGTTGGGCAAGCCGTGACGGTGAACTTTGCGGTGGCGGTGACTGCGCCGGGCGCGGGTTCGCCGACCGGCAACGTGACGGTGAGCGACGGAACCAACTCGTGCATTGGCACGGTGGCGGCGGGGAGTTGTTCGATCACGTACACCGCGCCGGCAAGTGTGAACCTGACGGCGACCTACGCGGGCGATGCGAACTTTAACGGCAGTGTTTCCGCGAACGCGCCGCACACGGTGAACAAAGCCAACACGACGACGACGATCACTTCGGATGCGCCCGATCCGTCGGTTGTTGGGCAAGCGGTGACAGTGAACTTTACGGTGGCGGTGACTGCGCCGGGCGCGGGCACGGCGACCGGCAATGTGACGGTGAGCGATGGGACGGACTCGTGCACCGGCACGGTGGCGGCAGGCACGTGCTCGATCACGTTCTCGGCTTCCGGCAACAAGACGTTGACGGCGACCTACGCCGGCGACGCGAACTTTGCGGGGAGCGTTTCGGCGGGCGAGCCGCACGTCGTGGATCGCGCGCCGACGATCACGGCAATTCTGTCCGACGTGCCCGATCCTTCGGTGGTGGGGCAACCCGTACCGATCACGTTCTCGGTGATTGCAGACCCGGCGCGAATCCTGCGCCCGGCAAGTCGCGCGCCAGTGCCTGCGCCATCGGGCAACGTGACGGTAAGCGATGGGACCGACTCGTGCACCGGTACAGTTGCGGCGGGCACGTGCTCGATTGCGTTTTCTTCGCCGGGCGCCAAGACGTTGACGGCGACCTACGCCGGCGACACGAACTATGCTGGCAGTACGTCGGCGAGCGAAGCGCACACGGTCAACAAAGCGGACACGACGACGGCGATCACGGTGGACGCGCCGGACGCTTCGGCGATTGATCAGTCGGTGACGTTCAACTTTACCGTGACGCCGGTTGCGCCGGGCGCGGGCACGCCGACCGGCGAAGTCAAGATCACCGACGGCAGTGACTCGTGCACGGCGACGGTGGCGGTGGGCACGTGTTCGATCATCTTCTCGACGGCTGGTGTGCGAACCTTGTCCGCGACCTACGCGGGGGACACGAACTTTAACGGCAGTGTGTCTTCGCCGGAATTGCACACGGTGGACAAGACGGCGACTACGACGGTGATTGTCGCGGATGATCCCGATCCGTCCGTCGTTGGGCAAAGTGTAATCGTGACGTACACGGTTACGGCGGGCGCGGCGAGTCCGGCGACGCTGAACAGGGCGCGCGCGCGCGCCGCGGTGCCCAGCGTGACGGGCAACGTCACGGTGAGCGATGGTACGGACTCGTGTACTGGCACGGTGGCGGAGGGCAGTTGCACGCTGGTCTTTACCTCGGCAGGAGCCAAGACGCTGACTGCCAAGTACTTTGGCGACAGCAACTATGCCGGCAGTACGTCGCCCGAAGAGCAACACGTGGTCAACAAGGCGAACACGACGACGACGATCACTGCCGACACGCCCGATCCTTCGACGGCGAAGCAAACGGTCAATGTGAAATTCGCCGTCGCGGCGGCGGCGCCGGGCGCGGGCACGCCGACCGGCTCGGTGACGGTGAGCGATGGCACGATCAGTTGCGTCGGCGCGCTGGTCGCCGGCGCGGGCAGTTGTAATCTGACGTTTATGACGAGCGGGGCGCGCACCTTGGTCGCCCAGTACGCCGGCGATAACGACTTTAACGCGAGTACCTCTCCCGGCGAGCCGCACGGCGTAGATGTGATCGTTACGCAAGTCAATCTGGTCTCGACGCCGAATCCTTCGACGGTGGGGCAACTCGTGACGTTCACGGCGACGCTCAACCAAGGCGCGGGGGCAACGGCGACAGCGCAACGCGCACCCGCGTACACCGGCACGGTGACGTTCTACGTTGGCTCGACGGTGCTGTGTAGCAAGGTGCCGCTGAACGCGGCGAATGAAGCCGTGTGCACCACTTCGCAGTTGACGGTTGGCTCGCACATTGTCAGCGCGGTGTACTCCGGCGATGATGTTTACGGCGGCAGTCGTTCGCTCGCCGTAGTGCAACGCGTCAATTCGGCGATTGGCGCGTCAACGGTGGACATTGTCGCTTCGCCTGCGCCCGCCGAAGTGCCCGAAGCGGATACGCTCCTGCTGATGGGCGGCGGTTTGAGCGGCTTGATGACCTGGCTCGGTTGGCAACGGCGCAAACTCAAAGCGCGCAAAAAGTAGATCGATCAACGCCCCGCTCTCTGCACGAGAGCGGGGCGTTCGTTTGTACGCTTGCGCGAATATGCGTCGGGTTGAAAACGGGGACTCACCGGCGAACCATCGGCACGAAGAGAAACTGGGTGGAGGATGAATTGAAAACGGCGGTGATCTCTTTGTTCGCGTCCATCGTCAAACTTTCCGTTGGCGCGCGGCTGCTGACCGTGCCGCTCCACGTGTAAAAGTTATAGCCGCTATTGGGCGTCGCCGTCAGGGTGATGTTTGTTTGGGGCAAGTACTTGGTGCCCTCGCAATTTGGCGCGGGGCTGGCGGACACTTTGCCGCCTGCGCTCGGCGAGGCGTTCAGGTTCAGCGTGTAGCACGCGCTCGTCGGCGCCGTCCAGCCCAGGTCCTTGAGGATACCCAGTGTGACCGCTCCCGGCGTGTGGATCACTTCTTGGTAGCCGAACGAAAACGTCAGCAGGGCATCCGCCGTGTTGCTAAACGTTTCGTCGAGGTGCGAGTAACTTGACCCGGCTTGCCAGGTGCTGGGCGCGAACAATTTTGCGCGATTGCCGCTGTTGGCGGCGCGTGCGTTCGTGCCGTTGAAATACAAATTGGTGCTGACAAGTTGCGCGCCGAGCGCGGCGGAGGGATTGGGAAAGACGTTCGAGTTGAGAATTTTTTGCCCCGCGCCGTTTTCGACAAAGCGATCATAAATGCCGGGCATGCCCGTGCCAAACCCCCAACTCCCTTGCCCGCCGCTGTAATCCACCCAGCCGAGAAAGCCCAGCCCGTGCGCGATCTCGTGCAGGGCGATGGTGGCAAGATCGTACTGACGCGCCGGTACCGCGCCATCGGTGCCGTAATACCAGGCGATGCCGTTGCTGATCGCAATGTCTATGTCGGCATCTGTGTCCAAGCCATCATTGTCCCAGTCAATCCAATCGGCGTCGTTCAGATCGGTTTGCGCCAACGCGTTCGCCAGCGCGGAATAGTACCAATAGCCGGCGACGCCGCCGGTGAAATCGTGATGGAACGACGTGGCGCTACTGTACCCCAGGATGTTTGATCCCAGCCCCGTCCAGCACGCGCGGATTGTGATCGGCACCGAGGAAGGGATTTGCGCCGCCCAGATGCTCGCGGCGTAACTGAAAGCGGTTTTCGCGGCGGTGGGCCACGCGAGGCACGTGTCGCCAAAAATGTTGTGCGCGCCGCTCGCCAGGTACACGACGTTGATCGTGGCGGTTGGTGCGCGGGCGGCGCGTTGCGCGGCGGACAGGGGCAAGCGGAGCGAAGAAGTCTCTTGTGTGCCGCGCGCGATCACGCGTGGCATGGGGCGCGGCGCTTGTGCCAGCGGCGCGGCATGTGCGGCGGGTTCCGCACCCCAAATCGCGCCCTGCAAAAACAGAGCGAACAGAAAAATTCCGACGAGTCCCGGACGAATGATGCGCTTCATAATCGCTTCCTCCCACCACACCATATGTGCGAACCCATTTGCGCCAACCTGTGCGCGAAATGGGGATGTGCCGGAGAGGAGCGCAAAATAAAAACCTGCTTCTCCTGAGCATCGGAAGAAGCAGGTCAGCCCTGTTCTCGTCGCCCTCTCTTCGGCGGCTCGGCGGTCATATCCCCAAAGGAACTTAGACCCGTAGCTTTGCGTCTCCGTCTTTCGACGGATTTGCCGTTATCGGAGAAGTACTTTCTAACGCCATCATACTCGAAATCGTTTGCGATTGAAATAGGACAGTCACCCTAGCCCGCGTTAGCATCAAGATGTGGTTACGGTTTTTCCAGCGCAAACATTTTGGATTGGATGCGGACAAGCGCGGATGGGAAGAGTGCGCGCGATTTGACCTCTTGCGCGATTAGCGTATTATCGCGGAGAGGTGCAAGTATGACAGGACGCATTTGGTTACTGATCGGGATGGTGTTTGTGCTACTGATCGGTGGACTGTGGTGGATTGGAACGACGCGTTCAGCGGGATCGCTCAATGGAAACGCCAAAGCGCCGGTGTCCACACTCGCTTCGCCGGTCGAGTCTGTCGTTTCGGCAAAGGGCAGCATTGCGCCGACCCAGTTCGCGCGGTTGGCGTTTAGCGCGAGCGGCACGGTGATGCAAGTGCAAATGAAAGAAGGCGACAAGGTCAAAGCCGGCGACATTATCGCGCAACTCGACACGGGGGATTTGCGCCTCCACGTGCAGATCGCCCAAGACGCGCTCGACATTGCCGCCGCGATGCTCGCGCAAGCGAAAACGCCGGCGACGACTGAAGAGATTGCCGCCGCCGAAGCGCAACTGCGAAACGCGCAAGCCAACTACGACAAGGCGCGCAACGGCGCGAGCGGGCCCGAATTGCAAATCGCGCTGGCGACGCTCACCAAAGCCCAAGCCGCTGTCGCGCAAGCGCAAACCGCGTATGATCGCGTCGGCGGCGCGAGCAACCCGCAGAGCGGCATGTTGCCGCAGGCGCTCGCGCTCCATCAGGCAACCCAGGATTTGCAGATCGCCAAAGCAAATTATGAACTCAAGGTCAAAGCCGATGCCGCGGCGCTGGCGGCGGCGGAAGCGGCGCAACACACTGCCCAAGCCATCCTCGATCAGAAAAAGACCGGCGCGCGTCCCGCCGACCTCGCCGTGCTGGAGGCGCACGTCAAGCAAGCGAAAACGGCGTTGACGCAAGCGCAAGCCGCGCTTGCCAAGGCATCGCTCACTGCGCCGTTCGACGGACAGATCACGCAACTCAATTTGCGCGCGGGCGAAACGGTTGCGGCGGGCGCAGTTGTGGCGACGCTGGCAGATGTATCGCGCTGGCGCGTCGAAACGAGTGACCTCGACGAGTGGGGCGCGGCACGCGTCAAACTGGGTCAGCCCGCCAAGGTGATTGTGAACGCGTTTGCCAACAAGACGTTGACCGGTAAAGTGACAAATATCGCGGCGCAATCCGTGACGCTCGCCACCGGCGATATTGCGTACGTCGTCACGCTCCTGCTCGATCAAAACGATCCCGATGTGCGCTGGGGGATGTCGGTCAAGGTGGAATTTCAAAAGCCCTGATGCGGGGATTGGACGCGGACGAGCGCGGACAAAAAACAGCCCCGCCCAAATTTCTGTTGAGCGGGACTAGCCGGCGGCGATAGGGAAACTGGGAAGCGGTTACAGGTACGCGCGGCGGCGCAAATTCCAAAAGGCGAGGTAGCCCACCGGCAGGGGTAACCAAAACGCAATGGCGCGCGAGAGCAAAAGCGCGAGCAATGCCACGTCCGGCGCGACGCCGAAGGAGAGGAACAAGAGCGCGAATCCGCCGCCCAGCATCGCCACTTCGCCGGGCACGGCGCTCGTCGTCGAGAGGATGTTCGCGGAAGTGTAGATCAAGATCAGCACGCCGGGCGCAATGGCGTGATCGAGCGCGGCAAACGTAAAGTACAACGCGGCGATCCCCGCCGCGTGACGCACGACATTCAAGCCGAACGCCGCGGCAACCGCGAGCGGCGCGCGCCGCGCCAGCGTTAGCCCCGCGTAAAAATCGTCGAGCGTGCGCTGAACCTGGGTCGGCGTTGCCAGCGCGCGGTGGAAAATTTTTTCGCCGAGCCGGTTTGCGCGAGCGGCAAGCCAATGCGTGCCGCGTTCCACCGGGCGCCGGCTTTTCATCAGGTAGACGCAGCCGGCGATCAACGCGGCGGAGCCGAGCGCAGTCGTCAGCGTGATGTTGCGAACCAGGGTCGAGGGTTGCGTGTTGATCAGCGCGACAACGCCGATGGCGAACACGAAACTGCCGATCACCAAACCGGCAATGTCTTCGATCACATAGATCACGGCGACGGAACCGGCGCTAACGCCTTGCCGCGTGAGAAAGACGAGGCGCACCAACATCCCCGGCGCGCCGCCGGTCGAAAAGGTGCGGTTTGCCGCCGCGCCGACGAAGAACGCTTGCGTCATTGCCACGAACGGCACGCGGCGACCAAAGATGCGCGCGAGCACCAGCGTCGAAGCCGCGCTGACCCAATAGCGTGTCAACTCACCGAGCAGGGCGAGCGCGAGAAATTCGCGCCGGGCAGTTTGCGCCAAGAACAAAATGTCTTGCGCGCCGACGAGTTGTGGCACGAGCAAGAACAGCGCGGCGGCAAAAGCCGCGAGGTAGATCGCACGGCGGCGATCAAATAATTGATGCGGCGATAACATACGAACGATTAAAACTTTCTCTGCGGATTTTTGACAAGACCCAACGATCCGAGTATACCTAAAATCGGTCAAATCGAAAAATCGGACGGCGGTTCAAAAAAGGAGCGCGAATGAAAAAACTAGTCTTGATTCCGGTGGTGTTGCTGTTACTGGGCGTCTGCGCGTTTTTGGCGTTGCAACTTGTGCCGTACGGGCGGGATCACTCCAATCCGCCGGTCAAACGCGAGCCGACCTGGGATAGTCCGCAAACGCGTGCGCTCGCCAAGCGCGCGTGTTTTGATTGTCACAGCAACGAGGTCGTGTGGCCCTGGTACTCTAACCTTGCGCCGGTATCGTGGCTAGTGTACCGTGACGTGGTGAAGGGGCGCGCCGAATTGAACTTTTCGGAATGGGGCGGCGGGGAAGAGAGCGAAGAGATCGTCGAAGAAATTCAAAAAGGCAAAATGCCGGAACCCAAATACTTGATCATGCACCCCGAAGCGAAATTAACGCCGGCGGAAAAACAGCAACTGATCCAAGGCATCCAGGCGCTCGGCAAACGACGTTAGCGGCAAAGGGCAAGCATTTTTTTATTCGCGAATCACGCGAATCTTTGCTAATTTTGGAGACTGGAGCATTGTGACCGAACATTTGAAATTTTACCGCAGGCGCGGAGTGCGCGGAGCGCGCAGAGGTTTTAAATAAATTCTCTGCGTCCTCTGCGTCTGCGGTAAATTTCGTGCATCTTCGGTCGCGATGCTACACTGTCAAAGATTTGCGTGATTCGCGGATCATTTTTGGTTTTGGCAAAGGTATTGCCGGACGTGACGCTCAATGCGCTCACTTGAGATATGCCAATGCCTCGCCCTTGTCCTCGTCCATGACCACTTCGAGCACGCGCCCGCGTGCGGTCGCCGGCACATCAATCACCTTGAGAAATTCCGCGTGTGCCGCGTCTTGCGGCAATAAACTGGCGAGTTGGTTCGGCGCGTCGTCGAAGAACGCGCGATTAAAGATCGTGCCACGCTCGGCGGGAAAGAGCGGCAAGGGATAGATACGCGACTCGACCAGGTCTTGGAAAAAGTGCGTGCCGTACGACACGTCGGGAATCCCCTCGCCGCGCGGTTGCGCGATCTCGACGAGCACGCGCGCGTTGTTGATGTCGGCGTACGTGACGTGCACTCCCAGATCGCTGTTGGAACTGCCCCAGCGCCCCGGTCCCATTAGGATAAACGTTTGCCCCTCCAACCGTTTGTTGAGCCGCCCTACGATGCGCGCCAGTTCGAGTTTGACGGTGGGCTTGGCGTCGTGCGAATATTTCTCTGGCACGACATAGACGATGTACCGCACGCCCGACACAATGCCGTGCGGGATTAAGCGGTTCGCGGAAAAAATCTTGTCGGCGGCGGGAATGTTTTGCGGAATTTCGACCTTGATGCCGGTTTCGATCTTGGTGTACGGGCGGCATTGCAAAAGATGCACGACAATGCGCGGCGGCTTGCCATTCTCCGGCACGATGTCGGCGGTAAATTCGATATCCACCGGATAATTGTACGACGCCTCCAGGCGTTGCAACAATGTTTTCATCGTGCGGACGAACGGCGTTTTGCGGAGCAAGTTATCGAACGTTAGCACCAATTGTTCCGGCTCGACGAGGCGCGGATCGGAAAACAGCGGTTGGATGAAATCGCCCTTGTCCTCGGACACGAGGTACGCCAGCGTGGGATCATCCAGCGGCAGGATCGGCGCGATGGGGCTGGTGGTGAGCGCGTTCTTTTCGAGATCGATCACATCCACGTACCGTTGCGAATGTCGCTTGACTTCGGATGCGTTCGGCTCCGGGCGCAGGAACGGATGCGAGAGCGCGACCATACGCGGAAAATCATTGCCGACGCGTTCGACTGCGCGTGTGCCCAAGCCCCACACCAAGCGCACAAAGCCATCCTCGCGCCGAATCTGCGGATTCCACCGAAACAAGTTGCGGCTGTACCCGACGCCGGCGAGCGCGGGATACAAATAGCGCCCGTGCTGATCGCCTTGCACCACTTGGAGCAGGATCGCCATGCGTTCGTCGTAATCCACCAAGCCCATCCGTTGGCGGTACACGAGCGCGTCGGGGCTGAGCACGCTGGCGTAAATTTTCTTGATCGCCGTGGTGAGTCCGCGCAAATTTTCTTCGAGCGTGCCCTGGTTTGGGCAAAAGAAACTTTCGTACTTGCCGGCGAACGACGTGCCGAAATTGTCTTCGAGCAAACTGGACGAGCGCACGATGAGCGCGTGGTTGCCGATCTGGTCGAGTAGCTCGCGCAGGCGGTTGGTGATTTCGGCGGGCAGATGCGCGGCGGCATACATTTTCACAATGTTGGGATATTCCGCCTCAATCGCCTCGCGCGTCTTGTACTTTTGATCCACCGAGAACAGCAAATTGTTCTGCACGTTGAAATCGTACAGCACATTCGCGCCGATGTAATACGAATCGGGCATCACCACGTCGCGCGCCAGATCGATCCCGTTTTCTGCCGCGTGCGCTTGCAAAATTTTCCACGCCAGCAACATGCCCGCCGCCTTGCCGCCGATTTTGCCTTCGCCGATTTTGCGCGCGCGGATTTCCTTAATGTCCGCCAGCGTGAACCATTCTTTGGCGACGCGGATGAACGACAACTGATCGCTGACCAACGCCTTGAGCAAGACGACGATCATTTCCTGGACGTGGTGGCGCACCTGGGATTTGTCTTGCGGCGGCAACGCCTCGTACTGCTCGCCTTGCGCGAGCACCATGTCAATCGGCGCGAGTTCCGGGTGAAAGGTGAGCACCACTTTTTGGTTCGGGTTGCGTTGCGTGACGACCGCTTGCACAATGTCCTTGAACAAATCGTGCGGCAAGTTGTAGGTGAAATAAAAATCGGTCAGCGTGTCGCGCGTTTGTTGCAGGCGACGCTCCCACACCTCGGCGGGTTCTTGCACGATGGGGTCCACCAACCCTTCGATCTCTTGCGAGCGTTGCGCCTTGGCGCGCACTTCTGCCTCAAACGCCTCGCGCGTGATGATGCCGCGTGCGAACAACTCGGCGCGCATCCGCGCGCGAATCGTCGGCGCGAGGATCGGGTACTGGCTAAGTTCGAGATACAGCGTTAAAATTTTCGGGGTCTTGTCGGGGGGCATAGGTTCTCCATTATAAACGCGTGAGCCGGGCTTGTTCGATCTTGGGCCCGCTCATGCCGATCACCGTGATCTGGACGTTGGCGAGTTTGAACTGCTCGCCCTCTTTGGGAATGTGGCGCAACGTGTACAAAATCAAGCCGGCGACCGTCGCATACTCTTCGCTTTCCGGCAACGCGAGGCCGAGTTGCTCGTTCACTTCGGCGACGCGCGCTTGGGCGTCAATCTGGGTTGTGTGCGCGTCAATCGCTTGCACGAGCGGTGCGTCTTGCGTAAACTCGTCGCTGAGACTGCCGACGATTTCTTCGATCACTTCTTCCAGTGGCACCATGCCGGCGGTGCCGCCGTACTCGTCAATCACGATGGCGATCTGGGTGCGTTGCGCTTGCATTTCGGCAAAGAGCGCGCCGATGCGTTTCGATTCCGGCACGAAGAGCGCGGGGCGCGCGAGCGTGCGCGCGGTTTGATCGAGCGCGCGCGCGCCCTGCGAGGCGATGGCGCGCAACACATCCTTGATCGCGAGAAAACCGGTGATGTTGTCCATCGTGCCGGCGAAAATCGGAAAGCGTGCGTGGCTCGTCTCGCTAAATGTTTGCAAAAAGTCGGCGATGGTGGTATTCTCTTCGACGCCGACGATGTCGGGACGCGGGATCATGATTTCGCGCGCGAACTTGTCGGAAAATTCAAAAACATTGTGGAGCATGTCGCGCTCGGTTTCTTCGAGCACGCCATCCGCCTCGCTCGCGGTCACGAGCATTTTCAGTTCCTCGACCGAATGCGCGAGTTGATGCCCGGTCGGACGCACGAGTCCGATCACACGCAACAAGGTGTTGCCCGTGCCGTTCAGCGCCCAGATGATCGGACGAAAAAGCGTTTCGAACCAGAGCGTGGGGCGCGCGACCCAGAGCGCGGTTTGCGCCGGATATTGTAGGGCGATGGATTTGGGCGCGAGCTCGCCGAGCACGACGTGCAAAAAAGTGATCGTGGCAAACGCGATCCCGCCGGCGGCAATGGCGTGCGCGGCGGGCGTGCCCCATGCCGCCGGCAAAGCCGCAAACAGCGGTTCGATCAAGTGCGCGAGCGCCGGCTCGCCGATCCAACCCAGCCCCAAACTGGCGATGGTGATGCCCAACTGGGTCGCCGCAATAAAGCGGTCGGGATCGCTGATCGCGCGTTTGACGATACGGGCAGTCAGGTTGCCTTGCGCGATCAGTTCGTCAATGCGCGTGCGGCGCACACTGACGAGCGCAAATTCAGCGGCGACGAAAAACGCGTTCGCAAAAATCAGCGCGACGACGCTGGCGAGTTTGAGCAAGGTCAACCACAAGGGTTCCATGAGCGATGCCTCCAGAATTGCGTGAATTATACCATAAACTTGAGCGGACGGGTTCTGCGCCCGGCAAAATCATCTTGTTCGGAGAACACGCCGTCGTCTACGCGCGCCCGGCAATTGCTGTGCCGGTGGCGCACGTGCGGGCGCACGCAACGCTCACCGCGCGCGCCGACGGGCGGGCGGTGATTGACGCGGCGGATTTGCGGCGCACGTACGATCTGCGCGAAGCGCGCGCGGACGATCCGATGGCGACGCTGATCCGGTTGGCGTGCGCGCGGCTCGGTGTGCCGCCGCAAGGTTTCACCGCGCGAATTCATTCGACGATTCCGATTGCGAGCGGGCTGGGAAGTGGGGCGGCGGTTTCGGTTGCGCTCGCGCGCGGGCTTGCCGCGTTTTTCGAGCACGCGTTATCCGCCGCCGATATTTCCGCGCTGGCGTACGAAATCGAAAAGTTGCATCACGGCACGCCGAGCGGGATTGACAACACGGTGATCGCGTTCGAGCAACCGGTGTATTTTGTGCGCGGCAAGCCGATTGAATCGTTTCGCGTGGCGCGCGCGTTTGCGATTGCGATTGCGGACACCGGCGTTGCCGCGCCGACCAAGATCGCGGTGGGCGATGTGCGGCGCGCGTGGGAGCAAGATCGCGCGCGGCACGAAGCGCTGTTCGACGAGATCGGCGGCATCGCACAGCGTGCGCGCCAGGCAATTGAGACCGGCGCGCCGGTGTTGCTCGGCGCGTTGATGAACGCGAATCAAGCCGTGTTGCGCGCGCTGGGGGTTTCCTCGCCGGAGATCGAAACGTTGGTGGCGGCGGCGCTGGGTGCGGGCGCGCGCGGCGCGAAACTTTCCGGCGGCGGGCGCGGCGGCAATGTGATCGCGCTCGTGGATCGAGTTACCCAAGACGAGGTGACGCGCGCGTTGTTGGACGCGGGCGCGCGGCGGGTGATGGTGACGCAGGTGGGGGAGAATGGCAAATGACAAATGGCAAATGACAAATGACAAATGGCAAATGACAAATGGCAAATGGCAAATGACAAATGGCAAATGACAAATGACAAATGGCAAATGACAAATGACAAATGGCAAATGGCAAATGACAAATGGCAAATGACAAATGGCAAATGACAAATGGCAAATGACAAATGACAAATGGCAAATGACAAATGACAAATGACAAATGGCAAATGACAAATGGCAAATGACAAATGACAAATGACAAATGGCAAATGACAAATGACAAATGACAAATGACAAATGACAAATGGCAAATGACAAATGGCAAATGACAAATGACAAATGACAAATGACAAATGGCAAATGGCAAATGATAAATGGCAAATGACAAATGGCAAATGACAAATGGAAAGGGCGTGGCTGGGAGGTGGCTAAAATGATTCGTCCGCGATTTCCGCGCGCGAGCGGCGTGATTTTGCATCCCACGTCGTTTGCCGGCAAATTCGGCATTGGCGATTTGGGGGAGGCGGCGTACCGGTTCGTGGATTTTTTGCACGCGGCGGGGCAAACGTACTGGCAGGTGTTGCCGCTTGGTCCGACCGGTTTTGGCGATTCGCCGTACCAATCGCCGTCGGCGTTTGCCGGCAATCCGTTGCTGATTAGCCCGGAACGGTTGATCGCGCTGGGGCATTTGGCGGCGAACGAGGTGCGCGTGCCGGAATTTCCGGCGGAGCGCGTGGATTATGGCGCGGTGATCGCGTTCAAAAATGATTTGCTCAATCGCGCGTGCGCCAACTTTCGCGCGAATGCGCCGGCGGAGCAACACCGGGCGTTTGCCCAGTTTTGCAAAACGCACGCAACCTGGCTCGAGGATGTGGCGCTGTTTCTCGCGCTCAAACGCGCGAATGAGTGGCGCGCGTGGGGCGACTGGGATGTGGCGATCAAGACGCGCGCGCCAGCCGCGTTGGCGCGCGCGCGCCGCGAGTTGGCGGACGAGATCGAAAATCAAAAATATCG
>CAIKBD010000052.1 GCA_903825565.1 uncultured Anaerolineales bacterium
CAGACGGCGGTTACGTTTTAGATTTCTCCGCGTCAATCACATCAAGAGGTAAATTAATGAAAATCGCAATTATGGCGGCAGGTGGTCTGGGAAGTTATTACGGCGCTCTGCTCGCAAAAGATGGACACGAGGTCACGTTCATCACGCGCGGCGCGCATCTCGCGGCAATTCGCGCGAATGGTTTGACCGTGAAAAGCCCGCACGGCGATTTTGAAATCAAGCCGGCGCGCGCAACCGACCATCCCGCCGAGGTCGGCGTGGTGGATTGGATTATTTTCAGCGTCAAGACGTACGACACTGCAACTGCCGCGCGCGCAATGCTTCCGATGATCGGCGCGCAAACGACGGTCGTCACATTTCAAAATGGCGTGGATAGTCACGATGCGATTGGCGCCATCGTCGGCAAAGAGCACGTCATCGCCGCGCCGACCCAGGTCGTTTCAAATGTCGCCGCGCCCGGCATCATCGAACAAAAAAGTCCGTTCCGCACTTCGTTCGTTGGCGAAGTGTACGGGCCAGGTTTGACGCCGCGTGTGCAAGCGTTGGTCGAAATGCTCAAGCGCACTGGTGTGGATGCGACGGCGGTTGGCGATGCGCGCACGCCGTTGTGGCACAAGTTTGCGTTCATCGCGCCGGTTGCCGGACTTGCCGCGCTCGCGCGCACCGCGCCGTACGATCTGTTCCAACTTGCCGAAGCCCGCGCGGCTTTGCGCGCCGCCATCGCAGAGGTTGTCGCGGTTGGCAAAGCGCACGGTGTGGCGATGGATGCGGATATTGTCGAGCGCCAATATCAATTCACGATGAATTTAAAGCCCGGCGCAAAACCTTCGATGCAACTCGATCTCGAACAGGGCAAGCGGTTGGAGATTGATGCGATGAGTGGCGCGGTGGTGCGACTCGGCGCCGAAAAAAATGTGCCAACGCCGGTGCATCAGACAATTTACGTCGCGTTAAAAATGGCAGACGAACAAACCAAGCTTAAAGTAAAAAATTAAAACTAGTTTTTGTTGGCGCGTCACCTTGCCAGGAGACGATTATGCAAACAACTGCGCTTCGCCCAATGAACGTTGGCGACATTCTCGACCGTTCGATTAATTTGTACCGCCGGAATTTTATAACGCTGATGGGAATTGCCGCGGCGGTCACTGTGCCGATTGCCGCATTGCAAGTGATTGGAGTTTTGTTCGCTGTCCCGCTTGATTTGTTTTCGCTGAACGAGTCGCCCTCACGCGCGACGACCGCGCTCGCCACTGCCGGGTATGCCGGCTTGTTCGTAGTGTTTTTCATCGCCGCCATCGTCGCGTCGGTGGGTTATGCGTTTCAAGCGGCGGCGATGGTGATCGCGGTTTCCGAATCCTTGCTCGGACGCGCACTGACGATTCGGGAGGCGTATCGCAAAATTCTGCGCCCGGGTTGGTCGCTTCTCGGCAGTATGTTTGTGCTTGGCGTGTTGAACGGTTTGATCGTGGGGTTTTATTTTGCGTGCGCGTTCATTCCGTTCATCTTTGCGGCGGCGAGTGGA
>CAIKBD010000053.1 GCA_903825565.1 uncultured Anaerolineales bacterium
TGATTGCGCGCGAGCGGGTACTGTTCCAGCCAGGTGAACAGCGATTGCGCGAGCACCGGCAGGTTGAGCGTCCAGTAAAACAAGAGCAGGACATTCGTCATCGCGCCGCCGCTCAGCACATAGTTGAACAGAATGACGACCGAGAACGCGGCGTAGAGCAACGCGCCGACACCTTGAAGCGCGACAATCATCCGCCACGTTTCGAGCGACGAGCGCGTCCATTCGGTCACTCGCGCTTCGTGTTCGCGGCGCAGAGAACGTTCTGCGCCGTGGAGCCGCGTCGGAATCAAGCCCAGCAATGCGTCGAGGTAAAACCGGCTCAACGCGCCGTTGTGCGTGAACAAGCGCATCTCGCGCTCGCGCTGGACGAGATGGCTGACGTACGCGACGCCGGCAAAGACCAGCGTGAACGCAATGGCATAGGGCGCGCTGCGTGGGTCGAGCAGGATGACGCCGACCGCCGTGAACAGCAATTGAAAGGTCAAACGCAAAATGTTCACCGCGAGCGTCGGCAGAGTTCGCAGGGCGCGCAAGCCGTGCGCGCGCATCGCCATATCCGAGGTGAGCCGGCTGTGAAAGTACCGGTCGCTCAGCCGTGGGATTTTTTCGAGGAGCAAAACGCGCAAGCGCGTTTCGAGCCGTCGCCCGATGCGTTGCTCCACCGTCGTCAACGGCAGTTCGAGCGCGAACAAGAGCAAGGCAAAAGCGAACACGACCGCGAGCGCCATCCATTGCGAATTGGTGTCGGGCAAACTCAAGCCTAACTGCATCACGCCTTGCAACAACAACGCTTCGACGGTGACGCCGAGCGCCGCCATAAACAGCGCGATACCCAGGATACTCAACACGCCGAGTCCATCCTGGCGCATCACGCGCCACAATTCTTTTTCGGGTTGGTGCGGCGATTCATGTAACGCGGCGGACAGTTCCGGCGATAATTTCTTCTCGGTCAAGGTTTCGGGCGCTTGGAGGAGCGTGCCGCGCACGCGCACCAGAACCGCGCCGCGCAAAAATACGCGTTCCTCCTCATCGGGTTTGTCAGGGTCGCGCGGGGCTGGCTCGGCGAACCAGTACGCGGTAGGACAAATTTCTAAATTTGTCCCACACGCCTCTTCGAAAAAGCGGAGCAACACTTGTTCCGCGATTTCGCCGCGCTCCAAGCCATCGGCACGCACCAGCGCGGTGACCATCCGCGTTGTGGCATCCAATGCCGCGAGTCCGCGCCAGCCGGGGTCATCGCTTGCCTGCGCGACGAATTCTCCTATGCGCTCATCGCTCAAGCCCAAATCTCCCAGCCGACGGCGCAACGGCGCGAGAAAACCATCCGTGCCCGCCCAATCGCGGAACGCTTGCGCGGGGACTGGAAAGCGATGGATGTACAAATCGGCAAGCAACTGCTTTTCTTCCATCCAGCGTCGCCCGCTTCCCGGGTCCATCACCTGTACGAATCGTCCGTGCTTGCTCCAGATGATCACAAAGTGCGTCATCCCATTCGGCAGACGCACGACGACGAGCGCGGGGAGCGCGTGCGCTTCCGGCAACAAGAGATGGTCGGCTGGGAGCATCACTTGCTCGGCGTCCAAACCCAGTTGGATGGCGATTTGCTCGATGGTGTCAATCGAAGTGCCGTCCACTTCCGTTTGGCACGCTTCGCGCAAACGCCCGTAACTCGCGGCGATGCCGAATCCTTCGAGCAACGCTTTGAGCGAGGCGGGACCGCAGTCCATCGCGGAAGTTTGCACGGCTTCGGGAACGAAAAAGCGCGGTTGGGTCAGCGTGTTAGCCACTGGGAGAACAACCCTTTCTTTTCGGAGAGTTCGGCGATTTGCTGATTAGCGGCTGTCAGGTTACTTTCTAGTCTGGCGCGCTGGTCATTCGCCGCCGCCAATTCCTGTTGCACGCGAGCCAGGTCTGCTTTGAGATTACCCAGTTCCGCTTCGCGTGCTTTGACACTCGCCGCCAATTCGATTTCGACCTGGCGACTGGCTTCCCTATCGGCAAGCAGTTGGGTGCGCTCGGCGGTGAACCGACCAACATCCGCCAGCAAAACCGCTTTTTGCACCCGATACTCTTCCAGCGCCGTGCCGAATTTTGCCAACTCGCTATCGCGCGCGGTCAACCGGGTTTCCAACCCGGCTTTGGCGGTTCGCGCCGATTGCAAATCACCGTCGAGTTGACCGGCGCGCGTTTCGACTCCGCGCAAGGCAAGTTTGAGTGCATCCAGTTCCTGTTCCAACTTGGCTTTCGTTTGTGTCGCCCGCGTCAATTCGTTCGCCAGGTCGGATTTGGTTTGCGTTGTCAGCATCAGTTCGTTCGTCACGTCGGCGTTGGTTTGCGTTGCCAGAGCTAGTTCGTTCGTCAAGGCGGCTTTGGTTTGCGCTACCGCCGCCAACTCATCTTCGAGTTGCGCCGCGCGCCTCCGTAATGCGCGCAATTCGCTTTCGATTTCCGGTCTGACTTGAACGGTAACCAAGTCGCCATCGAGTTGCGTTGCGCGTGCACGCACACGCTCCAGGTCTTGCTCCAACTCCACTTTGCCGCGCCCCGCGACGTTCAATTCTCCTTCGAGTTGTTGTGCGCGCAAATTGAGCACACCCAGTTCGCGCTCCAACTCGGCGCGCGCTTGGACAGCAATGTTCAGTTCGCTTTCGAGTTGCCTGGCGCGCGCCTTGAGCATATCTAGTTCTTGCTCCAATGCGCTCTCGCCTTTGGTTGCAATCGCCAGCGCGCTGGTGAGTTGGCTGGCGCGTGCCTGGAGGATGCCACGGTCATTCTCCAAGCCGGTTTTGCCTTGCACGACGATATGCAAATTGTCTTCGAGTTGGCCGGCGCGCGTCTTGAGCGCACCCAGTTCCTTTTCCAAGTCGGCTTGGTTTTTCAGCGCCGCATCCAACGTGTCTTGAAGTTGACCGGCGCGGACTTTGAGCGTGCCCAATTCTTTTTCCAACCTGGCTTTGCCTTGTGCGGCAACGCCCAAATCGCCTTCGACCTGACTGGCGCGCGCTTTGAGGACGCCCAGTTCGTTTTCCAACTCGGCGTGGGCTTGCGCCGTCATACCCCGATTGCCTTCGAGTTGGCTGGCGCGCATCTTGAGCGTGCCGAGTTCGTTTTCCAGCTCGGCTTTGCCTTGCGCGGCGATACCCAGGTCGCCTTCGAGTTGGCTGGCGCGCGCTTGGAGTATGTCCAATTTTCTGGCTAACCCGGTATTATCGCGCATCGCCAGACCCAAATCGTTTTCGAGTTGACCAATGCGCGTTTGGATTTCACCCAATTCCTTTTCCAACCGGGCTTTGCTCTGCGTGGCGATGACCAGGTCGCCTTCGAGTTGATTGATGCGTACATTCACCACGCCCAGTTCCTGCTCCAACTCGGTCTTGCCCTGCGCCGCAATCTTACAAGCCGCTTCGAGTTGGCTGGCACGCGCCTTGGCTTGACCGAGTTCCTTTTCCAACTCGGCTTGGCGCTGTGCCGCGAGAGCGCGGTCACCTTCGAGTTGGCTGACGCGCATTTTGAGTTCGCCGAGTTTCTGTTCCAATTCAGCTTTGGCTTGGGTCGCAGTTGCCAACGCGTTTTCGCGCTGGCTGGCATACGCCTGAAGCGTACCCAGTTCGTCTCTCAAGTTGACTTTGCCTTGCGCCACAATCCCCAACTCGTCTTCAAGGCGGTCCGCGTATTGCTTGAGCATACCGAGTTCATCCTCTAACTCGAATTTGGCTTGCATCGTGATGCCCAGGTCGGTTTCGAGTTGACTGACATGCGCTTGGGCTTGGCTGAGGGTCAACTTCAACACGCTCAGTTCTTGTTCGAGTTGGGCGACGTATTGCTTGAGCATGCCGAGTTCATCCGCCAACTCGAATTTGGCTTGCGTCGTAATGCTCAGGTTGGTGGCGAGTTGGCTGGCGCGCGTTTCGACTTGGCTAAGCGTCAACTTTAACGCACTCTGTTCTTGTTCGAGTTGCGCGACGTATGTTTTGAGCGCGCTGAGTTCGCCCTCTAACTTGAGTTTGGCTTGCGTCGTGATGCTCAAGTCGGTTTCGAGTTGACTGGCGCGCGTCTGGGTTTGGCGTAGAGTCAGCGTCAGTGTGCCCAACTCTTTTTCCAACTTGGCTTTGGCTTGCGTCATATCGCCCAAGTCATTGGCGAGTTGATTTGCGCGAACCTGGGTTTGCCCCAGTTCTTTTTGCAACGCGTCCTGGCGCGCGGTGAGTTCCAACTCAAAGGCGATTTGTTTTTTCAGCGTTGTTTCATTGTCGGTTTCGAGTTGGCGTGCGCGCGCTTGGGTTTCACGCAAAGCCAGTTGGACGACAGCGAGTTTCTTCTCCAACTCGGCTTTGGCTTGCGTCGTCGCATCCAGGTCGGCGGCAAGTTTGCGCGCGCGCGCTTCGGTGTCGCGCAGGGCGAGTTCGAGC
Organism: uncultured Anaerolineales bacterium; assembly: GCA_903825565.1. Lineage (GTDB taxonomy): Bacteria > Chloroflexota > Anaerolineae > UBA4142 > UBA4142 > CAIKBD01. Next base: position 4,410 of record CAIKBD010000053.1, read on the forward strand.
GCGCCGAGTCGTTTCTCCAACTCGGCTTTCGCGCGCAGGGTCGTATCGAGCGTGGCTTGGAGTTGGTCGCCGCGCGCTTCGGCGCCGCTCAGGGCTTGCTTGACTGCACCCAGGTCGCCTTCGAGTTGACGTGCGCGCTCTTCGGTCTCGCGCAAGGAAGATCGGACGCTACCCAGTTCCTTCTCCAACTCGGCTTTGGCTTGCGTTGTAATGCTCAAATCGTTTTCGAGTTGGCGCGCGTGTATTTGAACCGTCTCCAGATCCTCTTCTAGTTTGCCGCGGCTGGGTGTCACAGGAAGTGTGGCGCGGGGCGGACTGTCCGGCAATCCGGCGAGTTGGCGCAATGCCAATCGAAAGCCGGTGGGATTTTCGTCCGCGACCTTGCAAATCGCGGTAATCGCTTGCGCCTCGCGTTCCTTTTTGGACGCGAGATAAAGTTCAGGCGGCGGCGTTACCTGCCCACACTCAATCAAGACTTGATGCAATTTGAGTCCGAACTGCTTGTGCCGGTCTGGGTCGGTGCGCCACGTGCGGTATGCCAGAAAAACTGGCACATCCGACCGGACGCTATCGGGATGCCACGCGCCGAGCGCGTACATCAGAACGGCATCCTCGGTCAACTGCTTGAGTTCCGGCGCATAGCCCAACTGTGGGTCGTCTTGCCAAGCCACGTCAAAATTCACCGAACTGCAATAGCGCGCGACTTTATCGGCGAACTGCTCTAGTTCCTTGTCGCCCAGCCCGCTGACCCACGCGGCGAAATTTTCCGCCGACACGGGCAACGTGTCGGACAGCGCGACGCGTTTGGGAAATGCGGCGTTGACGCTCCACTGCTTGAATTGCTTCGCTAATTCGCGCCGGTCGTTGCGAAGCCGGAACAACCCGCGCACGCCCTTGTACTTTTTGCCGGCTTTGACATACGCGCGCCCTGCGGGGGTGGCTACGGATCCGTCTCCCGCGTGCGGCGCAAAAATTACCCACAGCACCGTCAGTGTGATTATCACTTCTAGTACAATCAACAAAACTACTTCCATCATGTCCTCCCTGTCGAGGGTTGGGTAGTTGCGTAGTTTGTTGGTTGGGTAGTTTGTTAGTTGGTTAGTTGGGTGGTTGGTTCATCCACTATCAAACTATCAAACTATCCAACTAACCAACTACGCCGCCGGCTCTGGGTTTGGCTCCGCTTCCGGCTCGCCGGTTGCCGCATCGCGTAGCAGAATCGCAAATGTCTTGGGGTCCCGGGTCGCGACGGTTTGCATAGACTGCACAATGAACGCGTGACGTTCCTTGTCCGGCGCGTACAGCATATCGGAACGTGCGGTTGCCAGTCCCTCTGCAATCAAGCGACTGTACAATCGTTGAGCAAAACCGAGATGCTTTTCGTTCCCAGGGTCGGCTTGCCACGCGCGGTAGGTTGCATAGGGCGATAGGCCGTGGCTTTTCCACGCGGCGAGACAATACAATCCAACCGCCTCCTCGACGCTCCGCTTCATATCGCCAGGCACTTGGGCGTCCGCCAACCAAGCCAGGTTGAATCCTTGTCCGTGACAAAACTCGGCGAGTCCTTGCACGAAATCGCCCAGGTCTTTGTCGCTCAGCCCTTGAAGCCACGCGGTAAATTCGGCGGCATCGGCAGGCAAGGTTTTGTAAAGGGTCGTCCAGCGTTCCAGTTCCGCGCGACTGAGCCAGTCCTTGAATTGTCCCGCGAGTTCCGGGCGACGACGCGCGGCGAGGCGTTCGGGCGCCAATCGCTCGCCGGTTTTTTCCACCGTTTCCTTCGCACTGGCGATGACCTTGCTCGTTGCCTGGGTGACGCGGTTGGCGGTTTGCTCGCGCGAAGACTTGGGCAACCAAGATGGTTGCCACAGCAACACAATTCCAATCACGACGAGCAGAATCGAAAATGCAATGATGATTACCATTGTTCCATCTCCTTTTCTAGTTCGATAGTTCGATAGTTGATTAGTTTGTTAGTTGGGTAGTTGGTTCGTCCACTGCCAAACTATTTTCAGTTTCTGCGGGCGGCTCGCTGGGCGTTTTGCCGGGCAATGCCAATCGCTCGACGACGAGTTTGGCAAGCGCCAAATAATGTTGCGCTTCGGGATGCTGGGGCGCGTAAGTGAACACGGCTTGGCACGCGCCCGCCGCTTCCGCCACGCGCACACTGCGTCCAATGGCGACCGGCAAAATGGGCAATCCCGCTTTTTCCATTTGCTCGACTTCTTCTTTGTGATGCTTCAAGCGCGCATCGAAAAAAGTCAGCAAGATTCCCAGAAAAGCCAGGTCGGGATTGATTTCTTGCTGGATGGATTTGACGGTCTCGATGAACAAGAGCAAGCCGCGTAAATCCTGCGCGGTCGGTTGCGCCGGGACGATGACGGCTTGCGCCGCGCTCAACGCGTTGACGGTCAACAGTCCTTGATCCGGCGGACAGTCCACCACGCACACATCGTACTCCGGCGCGATCGTTGCCAGCGCTTTTTTGAGCACGTACTCGCGTTGCAAACGCGCGGCTAAGCCCACGGCAGTCGAGGCGAGCGCGGCGTCGCTGGGGCAAATCCACAAATTGTCACCCAGGTCTACCAGCACATCCTTCATCGTTACGTGACCAGGTTTCGCACCGCCCAGCACTTCCGCCAACGAAAAAATTTGTTTGAGAAACCGCGAACGCCCGCTCGAATCGCGCGGCGACATCTCATCCTGCACACCGCATGAACCGGTCAAACTGGCTTGCGGGTCGGTGTCCACGAGCAACACGCGTAACCCGTACTCGCGCGCCAAGACGACACCCAGGTTATGCGTGGTGGCGGTCTTGCCGGTGCCGCCTTTGTGATTGGCTACGACAATCGTTTGCATCGTCATCCTCTCTGCGGCTGTCTCAGCGCACGGTTACTTGATCCGCCGCGCGTGTGATCAGCGTCAACGGCGAAACGGTCTCCACCGCGATTTTGAATGTCCCGCTCGTCGCCGTCGGCGGGAACGGACCGGCGAGCGAGGTCACTTTGATCGTGTCTGCCGCCAGATGATTCTGCGTCCGCATCGGAACGTCGGCGATCACCACCGGTATTTCGCGCGCTGACTGGCCGGGCAGAGCCGGGATTTCGAGCGTGCCGCGCTGACCGGGACGCAAGCGCGCGACCGATTCGACCGGCAGATGGACGATCAGCGAGCCGTCGCGTTGGAGTTCCAATTCCTGGCTGGTGGCGTAGAGCGTGATCGGCGCGAACACGAGCCACGCAAACCACGCGGCAATGAAAATACTCGCGATGACGAGCGTCGCCAGCGAGGGGCGAAACGAATCGCTTTGCAACGAACGCATCGAGCGTGAAAATGAAATGGACATACTTTTCTCTCCTACGGCTAGAAATACGACTGAAGCGGGGTGATTTATAACCGCAACCTTTCGCGCACAGCGGCAAGCGACTCTACCGCCCGGTCTATTTCCTCCTCGGTATTCGCCGCTGTGATCGAGAAACGCAACAGCCCTTTATCCTTGGGCACAATTGGGTAGAGCGCGGGCGTAATCAGGATGCCATATTCCCACAAAATCTTGCACGCCTCAACCACATCCCTAGTCTTGCCAATCACCACGCAGACGATGGGAAAGTAATTATCGTTGATCACTTCAAAGCCCAGCGCTTTACTGCCGGTGATCATCCGATGTGTCAGGCGATAAATCTCCGCCCGCCACATTTCGCCGTCGCGCTGGTTCAATTGAATGCCCGCGATGGCACTGGCTAGACTCGCCGTTGGCGACGGTCCCGAGAAGATAAAGGTCGAGGCAGAGCGAAAGAGATTCTTCATCTTCATATCATTACAGGAGATAAACGCGCCGAACGACGAAAAGGACTTGGACAACCCAGCCACATAGATCAGCCGATCCTGGACGTAATCCAAGCCATAGTAACGCACGATTCCATTGCCTTTGTGACCATAAGGCGCTTCGGGCGAAGGGTTTTCGCCAATGACGCCGATCCCGTGAGCGTCGTCTATATAGACCCAGCAATTGTATTCCTTCGCCAGACGCGCAAACGCCGGCAGGGGCGGATATTCACCCGACATCGAGTAGACGCCGTCAATGGCAATGATCTTGGTGCGTTCGCGTGGATAGCGCGCGAGTTTGGCTTCCAGATCAACCGGGTCATTGTGTTTGAAATCAATATATTCTGCGCCGTGAGTTTGCGCCAAACGACATGCCTCGATAATCGAGTGGTGAGCGGAAATGTCTTTGATGATAATGCCCGCATCGCCAGCAAGCACCGGTAGCACCCCCGCGTGGAGCAACGTGATCGCAGGAAACACCAGCGTCATCGGCGCGCCGAGCAGATCGGCGAGCGCGTGTTCCAAATCTTCGTAGATGCCCGGTGAGGCGACCGCGCGTGTCCAACTGGGATGGACGCCCCACTTTTTCAGCGCGGGCGGAATCGCTTCCATCACCTCCGGTTGCAAGTCAATGCCCAGGTAATTGCACGATGCAAAATCAAAGATCCAGCGTCCCTCGACCTTCACCTTGCGCCCGATTTGCTCGGTCACGACCGCATAAATTTGCGGCACCTCCGCCGCCGCCGCCGAGAAATCTTCTTCTTCCGGCTCGATCACGACCGGGACAGACGGCGCTGAACTCGCGCCAATCTTTTCTTGCAACCGACCCAGCAACTGTTCGCTCAAACTCTGCGCGCTCACGCCGCTACGCATAATCTGTTCCGCCGGGATGATCAACTTAAACTCGCGTTCCAGACGATTCTTGAGATCGCTGGTCATCAGCGAATCCAGTCCCAACTCCCGGAGCGGGCGATCCACTGATAACGATTGTCCGCTCCGCAAACCCAACACCTGGCGCACCTGCTTTTGCACAAACGCGCTCATCACGGCTGGTTGTTGCGCGCGAGGCGTTTGCGCTAATTGTTCGAGGCAACCACGCAGGGTTGCCCCTACTTGCGCCGGTTTGGCTGTGCTTGTCCTTCGTTCCTCAGGATGACATTGTTCGCCGCGCTGGGCGGGGCGGAATAGAACTTGCGGCGTCGTCCGTTTCAAGACCAGCCCCGTGAGCCGGGCAACGATACCCGCTTCATCGAACAAGAGCAGATCCGCGCTCACTAGATCGGTTTCAGTCGCGGACGAACGCAACGTGGCATACGCCCAGAGCATCATCGCGCCGCCGCGGTAGAGCGTGAGTTGCTCCAAACTAACGGGCAGATACGTTTGCGCCGGCTGTGTGGCTGACAAGGTCGCTAGTGCCACCTGGATGCTACTTTCGATCAGTAATGAGTGGAGACCGTACAACTCGGCTTCGCTTGCCAGTTTCGGATCGAGTTGCGCTCGACCCAGGGCGCAACCTTCGCCGCGCCACAATTCCTGCAACACCTGATACCCTTCGACTTCTCTCAGGGTTTCGACTTGGTTCAGGGTGTAGGTTGCCGTCTCAGGGGCAGGGACAAGCCCTGCCCCTACCTGCGGCATACGATAGACAATCTGGCGAGCCGCCATTTGCGAATAGAAGGAATCCACTGCGACCGATTCGGGACACTGTTGGCGGAGGGTTGCCAGGTCAACCGTTTGGTCGTCCGCGGTTGTCTCACTGGCGTTCGACCTGACATTATTGACGACCCGCAACTGCCCAGTCGCGTGGCGCACCCAGATCGGATTGGCAGATTGCGAAGCATCCCGTAGGGACTGGCTGGCACTCAGACTAAAAATCTGTACAGTGTTTTCTTCACTCTCGCCAGGCGTAAGCACGATCTGCATTGTCAGTGTTTCGGTCGGGATCTCCGGCAACACCAGCGCTTGCTCCAGGGTGACGTTTTGCAGGCAGAGATGCTCGCTATTGAAACAATCTTTGCCGGTGCCCAAAGCCGATTCCAAATAAAAGCCAGCCGCGAGAATGGGTTTGCCAAAGATGCGGTGATGTTTCAGATAAGGCGGCAACTCCTGACCGACCTCGAAAGAAAAGCGCAACGACGGGTCATTCGCCAAAGCCAGACGCTGTCGCCCAGGAGTACGCTGATTGAATCCTCCGTCAGTTGCTGCGAAAGAAACCTGGCGCGCCGGTGTCGCAATCCAATAGCGTTGTCGTTGGAACGGATAGGTGGGCAATGCCAGCCGTTGCCGCTGGTTGGACTCATCCTGGGTAAAGCCGCTCCAATCTACCGCGCTACCATGCGCATACAACGCGGCTAAACTGGTCAACATCGGTTGCCAGTCGTTCTGCCCTTCCCGCAAACTCGGTAGGAAGAGCATGGGAGCAGGGGAGCGGGGGAGCAAGGGAGAATTATTCTCCGTGTCTCCGTGTCTCCGTGTCTCCCTGTCTACCTTGCTACCTGTCTCCGTGTCTAAACATTGCTCCGCCATTCCCACCAACACGGGCTTGGGACCGATTTCAAGGAAGATGCCGATGCCTTGATCGTGCAACGTCGTCACGCCATCGGCGAAGCGAACGGCTTGGCGCACGTGACGCACCCAGTATTCGGGAGAGAGCATCCCTTCGACTCCGCTCAGGGCAGGCGCATCATCCGCGAGTTTGCCAGTAACATTACTCACGATGCGTAACCTGGGTTTGTGATAGGTGATGCTCGATGCCACCGCGCGAAATTCGTCCAGCATCGGTTCCATCAGCGGCGAGTGGAAGGCGTGCGAGACCGCGAGTTTGTGTGTCTTGATTCCTTCTGCCGCGAGTTGCTCGGCAATCGCCAACACTGCTTCTCGTTTGCCGGAGATGACGATGTTTTGCGGTCCGTTGATGGTGGCAAGTGAGACTAAATCGCTATAAGATGCAATCGCCGCTTGCGCCCGCGCCTCGTTGGTCAATAGCGCGATCATCTCGCCGTCCTGGGGCAACGCGCCCATCAAGCGACCGCGCGCCGCCACCAGTTTGAGCCCGTCCTCCAAACTGAACACGCCTGCCACACACGCCGCCGCTAATTCTCCCACGCTGTGACCGATGAGCAGGTCGGGCTGAATGCCCCAGGATTGCCACAAGGTCGCCAACGCATATTCAATCGCAAAGAGCGCGGGCTGGGTGTATGTAGTGTCATCAATTGCAGATTGCAGATTGCGGATTGCAGATTGTGCGTCGTTGCTCCTTGTCTCCTTGTCTCCTTGTTTCCCTGTCTCCCTGTCTGGATAAATCACATCGAGTAGCGACTCACCCAAATGTTTCTGTAGTAGTTCATCGCAACGGTCGAGTGCCGCGCGGAAGGCTGGTTGCGTTTCGTAGAGTTCGCGTCCCATGCCCACATATTGCGAACCCTGCCCCGTAAACAGAAATGCGATCCCAGGTCGTTCCGTCCCTACGGGATGCCCTTCGGCGTTGCTCAGGGCAGGCTTCGCGATTGCGGGCTGACCCACACACAAGCCAGTGGCGGTTTCGCCAGCGACAAACGCTTGCAGTTGCTCACTTAACTCGGCAGTGGTGGTCGCCACGGCAGCCAGACGATGGGCAAACTGCGCGCGCCCGACCTGGGTTGTGTAGCACAGGTCGGCAAGAAATGTCATCTCTGGATGAACGGACAAATGAGCGATGTATCGTTGCGCCAATTCATGGAGGGCTTGCGAGTCTTGCGCGCTCAGGAGGCACAAGTGGTGCGTGCGCGCTTTCCCTACGGGACGCTCCGCGTTCGCGATGCCCGCGACCTGACGGCTAGGTTGCTGGAGCATCTGCAAAGCATAACGCGTAAACGGTAGGTCTTGCGGTGCTTGCTCCAAAATCGCGTGGGCATTCGTGCCGCTAAACCCAAAGGAACTGACCGCCGCTCGCCTTGCTCCGCTCCCATTTTTCCACGCCATTCGCTGCGTCGGAATGATCGCTTGCAAACCGGTCAACGCTGGATTTAGCCGCTGAAAATGAAGATGCTGTGGAATCATCTGGTGTTGCAGCGCCAACACGGCTTTGATCACCCCAGCAATTCCTGCCGCCGCTTCCAGATGACCGATATTCGTCTTGACCGATCCAACGACCCAGGGTTGCGTCCGCCCCGCGCCATAAACTTGCTGTAACGCATTTCCTTCGATCGGATCTCCGACCGGCGTCCCCGACCCGTGCGCTTCGATGTAATAAACATCGCCTGGCTCAAGCCCGGCTGTCGCCAACGCTTTTCGAATCACCGCCGCTTGCGATTCGCCGCTTGGGGTCGTCAAGCCCTGGCTTGCGCCATCTTGGTTGATCGCCGTGCCGCGCACCAACGCAAGCACATTGTCTCCATCGCGCAAAGCATCCGACAATCGTTTTAGCACGACAACGCCGCATCCTTCGCCGCGCACATATCCATTCGCGGCGGCGTCAAAACCCTTGCTGCGACCATCGGGCGACAACATGCCGGCGCGAGTAAAGGCGATGCTTAGATCGGGCGCCAAGATCAAGTTGACCCCAGCCGCCAACGCCATCTGACATTCGCCGCTCTGCACGCTCATCACTGCATAATGTAAAGCCACCAATGAACTGGAACTAGCCGTATCCACCGAAACGGCAGGACCATGCCAGCCAAAAAAGTAGGCAATGCGCCCAGAGGCAGTTGCCGCCGATGCCCCGGTGCTCATATACAGGTGCGGATCATCCTGTTGTTTCACCTCCAACATTTGATAGTCGTTAGTAAAGATTCCTACGAAAACCCCAGTGTCGGAATCGCGCAAGTCGGCAGGGTTGATGCCAGCATGTTCCAGCGCTTCCCAGCTGACTTCGAGCAACAAGCGTTGTTGGGGGTCGAGCGCGATTGCCTCTTTGGGCGCAACATGGAAAAATTCCGCATCGAATTTATCAACCTGCTGAATAAAACCGCCGTGATTGGGAATAACGCCTTCGTAGCGGGTGGTGTCCCAGCGGCTGGCGGGAATCGGCGTGATCGCATCAACGCCGTTTTCCAACAATCGCCAAAATTTTTCCGGTGAATCGGCGTCACCAGGAAAGCGACAGCCAATGCCGATGATCGCGATCGGTTCTTTGGGTTGGGGATGATTCATATTACCCTTTGACACATTCCAGATAGATGCTCATCTGATATTCGATATAGTCTTGCCAAAACCCTTCGCCGAATTCTTGGAGACCTTCAGGCGATACCATCGGGCAATGCCAACGAATCTCCTGAAAGCCGGCTGTTCGGAAAGCCCACTCATAGGTCGTTCGGTGGTAGTAGTAATCTTGGAATGTGAGTGGCTGGCTGGCTGTACGGACAATCAAGTTAAAGGCATCGCCCTCTTGCAACGGCTCCGGCATCGCGAATGTCACACCGTATTTCTCCAGGCGCTGGCTGACTTGAGGCGGTTGCGGCTCATAGAAACTCGCCACCAATCGTCCACCGGCTTTTAGGTTGTTGAAAATCATCTCTGCGGTTTTGTGCAAATGGTCGCGCGTTGGCGATGAGGTGAGCGAGCCAAAAGCCGACACCAGGTCAAAACGACCCAGATTTGCCGGGGCAAACATATCTCCTTGAATGTATTCAATACCCAAAGGTTGTTGATGCTCTTCGCCTTGAGCTTCTTTGAGCATCTCCGATGAAATGTCCATCCCGACCACGCGCGCCGCGCCCAGCCGTTTGATGAGTCGGGTCGAAGCGCCTGTTCCACAACCAACGTCCAGAACCGACTTGCCACTGACATCCCCCAGGATGCTAGAGAATGTATAGTCCTCGACGTAATTGGGCAGATAGTTGTCTATCATAACCCGATACTCGGAAGCGAGTTTGTCATAGCCAGCTGACACCGAAACCTCCTGTTTCCTGACGATATATTTCTTCAAGTAAGATGTTGGTCGCCAAAGCGCTTTCGCTTTGCGCAATCCTGGGATTCCCAAATCCTGCTCAAAGTTGATGTACACGCGCCCCTGCTCCGCCAGATATTTCGCAGACGCTTGGCGGATGACCGACGTTATTCCGTCGTAGGTGATGTCGCCGTACTCGAAATGAACGAGGGCATACTGTTCGTCAACCATCTCTTGAAGCGAGAACGCACACAGTTGGTCGTGAACGAAAACGCCGAGACCCATCACCTCAAAACGCTCAACCGCATCGAGCAACCGCTTGAGGGCTTGTAATGCGTGAGCGGTACTATTTCTATCTTCGAGTTTTCTTGCCGCCCAAATCTGAAACAGGTCAATGATGTGCTGTTTCGTTTCGGATTGCTCAAGCGCTAAATGCCGAACGGTATGATCGGGATTTTGCTTGCTGAACCGATTGACCAGGTTTCGTTTGTCGTAAAATTTGTTGCCCTTGAAAGTGGCTAGGTCATTGACGGATAGAATATGGTCGTGATTATCGCGGTCTTCGTGAACCTCCAGCCCATCGAACCCCTCGAGCATTTTTGCGACGCACTCAGGAATGAGCGCGAGTCGAGCATCCAGCCCGACCGTGGCGCAATGCTTCAAGAGCGTCAATGCCGTTGCGCCGACCTGGTTGTTGCCGAGGAAGGAATAAAACATTGCATCGGACATATAGTCTTGAAAAAGAACGACGAGATTGCCATTGAGCCAAGAGACTTTAATTCGCTCGTTTACATCGTAGCAGTACAGTGAAGTAAAGTTATAGTCCGAGTATGGCGGAAACTGACGCGTCAAGTTTTCAATTTCCGCTTTATCGTTCAGGACCAATTTCTTGCTGTTGGGAAATTCGGGTATGTTTTGGCGCATTATTGTCCACGTTCCTACTACTCTTTGGTGAATCCACCCCACGGCGAAACCGCAGGTGCGCCGTTCCGCCGGGATTGTGCAATAATCATTTTTATCATGCTCACGTCCAGTTTGATATTCGGACCATAGTATAGATCAGAATCGGGATACAATTCTGGATTCAGCACCACGTGTTGCAATGGATAGATTCCCCATACCCGGTAATTCGCTCTTTCGCCGAGTTGATTAATCATTTGCGACGCCTCTATCCGAATTTTCTCTTCAATCGGATCATCTATCTGCAATATGGCTTTGTGCGGTTCTTTTCTTCCAAGCGAGAGAAACACAAACACGTGCGAAAGATCGCCCAACTCTTTCCACTGCCTTGTCGGATGAATTGACAAAATCTTCCGCCAGATTTCATCGCGACGCAAAATCTCTTGGACTCGGTCAAAATGAATCGGCTGTTTCTTGTGCGCAGCATCGCGAAAATACTCTTCCACGCCAGCCAGGGGGGCTATCCTCTGAATATTCTGGACATGGAGGCGTTTTCGATATGCTTGAAATACAAATTCGTGCCGCTTGTTAATTTCGGCAAGACATTGTTGAAAGATTTCCGGAGAGAGGTAGCGGTTCTGATACGCCTCTGCCAGAGACAAATAGTACTGTCCCTTTGGAATTTCCAAGTGAATCGTGTCAATCTTGCCATTTCGCTCGGATAAGCGGTTGATAAAAGCAGACAATCCCATCAGTGCGTCTACTTCATAGAGCGAGAAACTGGCGTCAACCGAAATGTCACGGATTGGTTCTCGGATATTCAAGGTTGGTTCGGTCAGGGAAATCCGACGCCCGCTTTGTGTTTCGAACACAAATTTTTCGTTTCCGTAGAGACAGATGCCATTGATGAGTTCTATGCGCTCGAATGACTCTTGCTGTTCGCGAGTAAGACAAACCGACACGCCGCATCCTTTTCCGGTCGTCTTGATATAGTGCGGAAACTCGTTATCGGAGAACGAGATTCCAAAAAAGTAGTTGTGGTGAGAATTACCACCTCTATCGCAAAAGGAACCTCTGATATATCTGGTCGTCAAAGCGAGGTCCAAGGGCAGGATGCCGATTTGTTGAAACGTTTCGAGTTCCTGCAATTTCTTCTTGACGGTCTTGTTGTCAAGACAAGTCGGTTCGGCGGAATACATCTCCAGTGTTGCATTCTTGATGCGGATTGGCTTTTCGTCTATTTCATGTATCCCCAATAAGGGGTGTTTGGAATTTCCACACCTTTCGTTTTCCTGAATCTCTACGGTTGACATTTTCTGCCCAAAACTCGCGGAGACGTCCGAGCCCTCCCGCAACGCTTTGAGCAACGCCGGACCGCAGTCCATCTCGGAAGTTTGAACGACTTTTGGAGCGAAAAAACGTTGACTCGTTGGCATGATTTTTTGGCTTTGCGAAGCGTGAGGTTGGGGGCGATAGCGAATTTCAGTCTTCGCCCAAGTAATAAGAACCCATAACCCTATTAGCGCGACAGATTCCCTCGAGTTGCTTTCGAGCTTCTATCAGATCAGACACGGTTAATTCAGGCATGAATGCTCGGACATAATCAGTCACTTGGGCATCAAGCCACATTTCATCTTTCGTTTTCAATTCATCGGCGATTTCCTGTCTGATCTTGCGGGGCGCGATCGTCAAGCCCAGTGTTGCCGCTCTCTTTTCAGCCAGGTCTGGGTCTATCAAGTACGCATAATCCTTCGAACCCGGTTCCGGAATTAGGAGACCCATTGCCACGTAGGCAATGGAGTCATGGTGCTCCATCACCAGACTACGAAATAGTTCGATGTTTTCTAGCAACAACTCGCGCGTCATACCGATGTGCCCTAACACGTAACCAATCTCCACTTTGAAACCGATGTTGTGGGCGTGCTTGAGGGCTTGACGACTTGCCTCATAGAGCCGACTCAGGCGAACCGCCGAGTCACCCGCCAATGGCTTATTGAGCGCCGCAAGTGATTTGATTGGGCCCGCCTCAACTCCGACAAAAATGAAACGAAACCCCAGATCATAGAGTAATCGAGCATTCTTTTCGATCGCTAGACCATCGGCTCGGGCAGCACCGTGTAAGATCGGACGTTCTTGCTGCGGTAGATTGGCAAACCAGCGCGGGATACTAGATTTCATATCCAACAGCAACTGAGGAAAAGTCAATGGAAGTTCTTCGGCGGTGATGTCCAAAGAATCATAGCCCGCTTGATAGGCGCGGTGAAGGATGCTCCACGCTTCAGCGCCATTCCTGACCTCGTTTTTCCACATTCCTCCGTATTGGATCGCACAGAAGGAACAAGTATCGTTGTTCTTGAACTTGATACATCCCCGCGCCAATTCAACAGACGTCAAACTATGTGCGCTACTGCCAAACCATTTTTGGACGCTATCCTGAAAGTCCTTCTGATATGCTTGAGCATAACGCGCGGAATGATCGAAGGTTTGATTGATCAAACTATAATCGATCGTCGAAAAAATAGGTTCTGGTTTTTGTGGAATGTGGATGACCTTGTCGCTATCCCGAAAGACAAGACCGGGCACAGCAACGGGATTCCAACCGCCCTCTCGTTCGATCTGGGAGATGATTTGGCATAGCCCCCCAATGACTTCATTCCCCATAATCCCGCAGTCAATCAAATCCGGCTGATTCTGCATGCACAGGGTGGACAGCGCGGTAAAGTGGTCGTTGCCAATAATGTGAACAATTCGAGGATTCTCTTTGCGCGCGTGTTCGAGAATCTTCAGCCCAGCGATGTAGGTTGACCTCAATGCGCTCAGGCAAATCGCGATGATATCGTTCTTGTGGCTGCTTATGAAATCGAGCATTACCGAAAAGGGGCAAACGCTCCCATCTAGGTAGATCGGCTGGACGTTTTCTACCTGCTGTTTGACCGCGGACGCGAGTGTTAATATACCGAGAGCCGGTATGTCACTGGGACTGGCGTCTTCCAATTTAAGCAACGGATTGGATTGGCTGGCTTCTAGCAAGGCAGAAGTGGGTGGGCTGATGAATACCACTAGTTTTTTTGGCATGTAACCTCCGTCTGCATCTCCTCTTTTTCTGCCGTGTCCACCTGCAGTCGAGGCAACATGGCATTGGCTATCCCCACCGCATTGCCACCTGTCCCGATCAGCATCGCGGGCAATACGCCGATGTGAAACAGGAACACACCGCCAATCGCGATTGCGCCTGGCACAAAAGAGGCGAGCAAATCCCCGCGCAGGTTCGCGCTCAAGCCATCGGCGATCTGAAACAGTCGCCCCAATTTTTCGAGATTGCCATCCATCAGAACAATCGAAGCCGCATCGGCGGCAACGGTGGACGCGCCGTGCAGCGATACCGAGACGTGCGCTTTTTTCAGCGCAATCGCATCGTTGATGCCGTCGCCGACGAAGCAGACCGACGCGCCATCCGCCTGCATTCGCTCGACGATCTCTGCTTTACCGGCGGGCAACACTTCGGCAAAGTAATGCTCGATGCCTAACTGTTCTGCCAACGTCGCGGTCACTTGCTCGTGATCGCCGGAGAGAATGTAGAGCGAGAGCTGACGCGCCTTGAGTTGTTGCACGAGTTGTTTTACTTCGGGACGAATGGCGGGACGTAATTCGATCATGCCGCTCAAACGACGATCTACCGCGACATAGACGTACGAATGTCCCTGCGCTTGACCGACCGCCTGCTCCGCGCGCCAATCGGTCGGAATGTCAATGTCTTCCATATCCATGTACCGCGCGCTACCGACGTGGACTTTGAGATTTCTCGCTTCGCTCGAAATGACAGTGGGCAAGTGCGCCGAAATGACAGTGGGCAAATGAACCAGGATGCCGAAACCGGCTTCGTAATGCGCGTCTTGGTACGCGCTCAAATCGAGTTGGCGATCTTGCGCGGCTTGCAGAATGGCGCGCGCAATCGGATGGCTCTGCCGCGCTTCGGCAGAGGCGGCATACGTCAATAACTGATTTTCGTCCAATCCATCGCGCGCATAGACCCGTCCCAACTCGGGTTGATCCAGTGTCAGCGTACCGGTCTTGTCGAACACGACGGTATTGACATGCGACAGCAATTCCAGCGCGCGCCCATCTTTAATCAAAATGCCATGCTGCGTCGCGAGTTTGAGATAGTTCAACACGCTGAGCGGACCGGTCAGGCGCGCATCCCAGGTCACATCCGAGATTAGCACCGCCATCGCCCCGGATACCCCGGCGACCGGCAGAGCCGCCGCACCCAACGCCAACATCGGCACGGCGGCTTGCTCGCTGAACTGCTTGCTCCACAACTCGACGGACGATGGGTAATCCGCCGTGTTCCGCAAAATCTCGGCGATTTGCGCCGTGGTTGTTTCTTGACCGGACTTGGACACCCGCAGGCGAATTTGTCCTGACGCCACCAGGGTCGAGGCAAAGACCTCGTCGCCCACGCCATTCTCGATCGGTTGCGACTCGCCGGTCAACATGCGCCGATCAATCGTGGCGATGCCTTGGGTGATGGTGCCATCGGCGGGGATGCGTTGACCACCTGAAACGATACATTCATCGCCGGGCTTTAATTGCTCAAATGGAATTTCGACTTCTCGACCGTCTCGCGCGACAATCCACACTGTGCGCGGTTGCTCGCCGAATGCGCCGGTCAACGCTTCCTCCGATCTGAGCCGCGTTCGCAAGATGATTTTCTTGTTCAAAGCATACGCACCTTCCGCCAGCGCCGCCATCGAGAAAAAACCCGTACCAATCAGCGCCCCGGTCACAACAGCATCCCGAACGGCGGCATCCACCTTGCGTTTTTCAGTCAGACTGCGATAACCTTCGCGCAGATACGGCACGGCGAGTTTTATCAGGATCGGCAGACTCAGCAACGCCAACGGATGCGCCACCAATGCCCCCGCGGTTGTCAACCCCAATGCCGCCGTCGAAAGCGCAATGTCCTGGTTGAGTTTTTCGTCTTCGGTGCGTAACTTGGCTTGCGCTAACGTCGAAGTCTGCGCGACCACCTTGGCGTCAACCGCTGGCGCGCTTGTTTTCCCTACGGGATGCTTTGCAATGGACAGCCGGATGCCGGGCGTGACCGCAGGGTCACGCGGACGTTCAGCCGCCGGGTCTGGCAGAATCGTCTTGGACCACGCATGACGCGTGGCATCTTTCAAGACCGCGCCCAGCAATTCAAGTTCAGACATTTGTCCACCTTTTGCCGCAATTCTTCAGACATGATTTCTTAATCTCCTACGTGAATGTCAATCCAGTCGCGTGCGCGTGACAACGCACACTGCCCCCGCCGCTAACTTCTGTCTGCGCCGGCATCGTCTTGCGGCATACATCCATCACCAACGGACAGCGGTTTGCGAATGGACAACTCGTCACCGCAATCGCAATTTCCGGGTTGGTGGAACGGCTGATCCGCGAACGCGCGGCGGCGCGTTCGCGTTGACGCGCGGGATCGGGCACGGGACTGGATGCCAAAAGCATTTCGGTGTACGGATGCGCCGGGTGCGCAAACACCCGCTCGGTGGGACCACTCTCGACCAAGTAACCCAGATACATCACCGCTAAGTTGTGACTAATGTGACGCGCCATCGCCAGGTTGTGCGTGATGAACAAGTACGTCAGTCCCGCACTGGCTTGCAGGTCTGCCAGCAAGTTGATGATCTGGCTCTGAATGGATACATCGAGTGCGCTGGTCGGCTCGTCGCAGACGATCAGACGCGGCTCGACGGCGAGTGCCCGCGCGATTGCCACGCGCTGGCGTTGCCCGCCCGACAATTCGTCCGGTAGCCGATCCATCACGAAACGCCCCAGACCCACGCGCTGTAAAAGCCCAGCCACCATTTCGTCCCGCGCCGCACCGGGTCGGACGCCGCGATGACGCGTGATCAACTCGCCGACGATTTCGCCGATGACATGGCTGGGGTTGAGCGACGAATACGGATCTTGGAACACCACTTGAACTTGGCGACGATACTCGGTCAGTTGCGCGCCAGACAGGGACGATACATTGCGTCCGTCAATGAAAATCTGTCCACCTTGAATTTGCGTCAACCGCAGAATTGCCCGCGCGACGGTAGACTTGCCCGCGCCGGATTCACCGACCAGTCCCAGCGTTTGCCCTGTCGGAATCGAAAAACTGACATTGTTCACGGCGCGCGTGGGTGGGCGACTGCGATGGAACAGGAGCTGGCGAGCCGCGAATTCGACGCGCAAATCGCGCACAGACAGAAACGGCGGCGGGGTCATCGAGTAGCCGTAGGACAAATTTGCAAATTTGTCCCACATTGCGGTGGATGCGTTCATCACCACAGTCCCTCCTCACCCGCACGAACGCACCGCGTTTGGCGATCGTCGCCAACCGATGTCAACGGTACCGGGTTGCGATTGCACGCGGGAATCGCCAACGCACAGCGCGGATAAAAGTGACAACCCTTGTGCCAATCCTGGGGCGGCGGAACGACACCTGGGATCACGGGAACGCTACGCGTTCCCGTGCGATCCAGCCCGGGGAGTGTCGCCAACAACGCGCGCGTATAAGGATGGCGCGGATGGGCAAACACACCGTCTACCTTGCCCGTTTCCACAATCTCGCCCGCGTACATCACTGCCACGCGATCACACAGCTCGGCGACGATGCCCCAATCGTGCGTGATGAACAGAATCGCCATCCCAAACTTGCGTTGAGCATCTTTCAACAAGTCCAGAATTTGCCCTTGTACGGTCACGTCTAACGCGCTCGTCGGCTCGTCGGCGATCAGCACACTGGGTTGACACGCCAGCGCGCGCGCCAGCCCAACACGCTGTGCCATCCCACCCGAAAGCTGGTGCGGATACTCATTCAGCCGCCGTTGCGGATCAGGCAGTTGCACCAGCGCAAGTAATTCAAGCGCGCGTTCACGCGCTTGGCGCGAATTCAATCCCAAGTGAGCGCGAAGCGGATCAGTGAGTTGCGTCTCAATGGTCAAACTTGGATTGAGCGACGTGAACGAGTCTTGAAAGACGATGGACATTTCCTTGCCGCGCAGTCGCCGCAACTCTGAATCCGGCAACGTCGTTAGTTCGCGCCCACCCAATTGAACCGAACCATTGCTAATCCATCCCGGCGCAGGCACAAGCCCCAGCGTCGCCAATGCCGTCATTGATTTGCCCGATCCCGACTCGCCGACCAAACCCAGCGTTTCACCGGATTTTAGATCGAGCGACACATCACACACGATTTCGATTTCGCGATTTTGCGCGCCTGGGAAGCGAACTTGTAAGCCTTGAATCGCGAGCGCAGTCATATTTGTTTTGATGAGCGAGCGCGCGTTTGAACCGTCTCCGTGTCTCTGTGTTTCCGTATCCCCCTTTCGTCGCTTGGTTTTACGTTTTGCAACAATCGTGTCGCGTCCCAGAGCAGTGTGCAGTCCATCACCCAGCAAGTTGAAAGCCAGGACTGCCAGCATAATCGCCGCGCCGGAGGGAATCGCCAAAAAGGGATACGCGTCCATATAATCACGCGACTGGGACAGCAAGCGGCCCCAACTCGGTTGTTCCAGACTCGCGCCAATGCCGAGAAAACTGAGCGTCGCTTCGATCAACAACACGCCGCCGAATTGCAACGCGGCTTGGGCGATGAGCGCAGGCGCAATGTTCGGCAAGATATGATGCGAGACAATTGTCCACACATCCAAGCCACCGACCCGCGCCCCATCGACGTACAGTTCTTCGCGCTCTGTCAACGTCATTCCGCGCGTCAGGCGGACAAAGCGCGTTGAAAAGGCAAAACCAACTGCCGCCATCACCGTATCTAACGTCGTGCCGAGGACAGCGATGATCCCCAGCGCGACCATAATCGGCGGCAACGCAAAAATCAAATCCACCGCCCACATCACGGCGCGATCCAACTTGCCGCCGACGTAGCCAGCGAGCAAGCCGATGGGGACGCCCAGGATGATCGCAATGAGCACCGCCTCAAGCGCCGCCCACATCGAGAGGCGCGTCCCGTAAATGATCTGGCTCAAGATGTCGCGTCCGAGATGATCGGTGCCGAGCCAGTGCGCGATGCTGGGTCCTTGCAACGTGCTTCGCAAATCCCCGGTCATCGGACCGTAGGGCGCGATCCAGGGTCCGATGATCGCCACGACGTAAAGCAATAGGATATAACCGGCGGCGATCAACGCCAGCCGTTGCTGACGCAGACGCCACCACACGCGCGCTTGCCCCGACACGCCCCTGGGTTTAGCCGCGTCGGTCACTACGGGACGCTCCGCGATTCTGGAGAGAGACGCGACGCGCCGTTCAACCACCCCACCAAATTCATCAACTCCTGAACGAAGTGAAGGGTTCACGCTAACCTGACCCTGGGGTTCAGCCACCCATAACTGAGATCAATGAGCAGATTGGTCACCACCACAAAAAGCGCCGTCAACAACACCGTCCCTTGCAACAACGGAATGTCGCGCATCATCACTGACCTGATTGTGATGGACGCGATGCCGGGCAAATTAAACACTTGCTCCACCGCCAGCGACAGACTGAACACCACCGCCAACCGAAACCCAATGACCGTGACCACTGGGACGAGCGCATTGCGTAACGCGTACCGGCTCACCACTTGCCACAGCGGGATGCCGGTAGCGTGAGCCGCCAGGATGTAGCGCGACTGCAACACCGTGATAAACGAACTACGCATCTGGCGGACGATGAGCGCGGCAGTGGGTAGTCCGAGCGCGATGCACGGCAAGGTGATGCTCCGTAGCCATTTCACGGGATCCTCACCCAGCGGCGTGTAGCCGATGGCGGGGAACCAACGCAACTGCACGGCAAAGTACACCGCCAGGAGCATCGCCAACCAGAACGCCGGCATCGCTACTCCGATTGAAGCAATCAGCGTGATGAGCCGGTCAACCCCTGAGCCAGGACGCAATCCAGCGATAATGCCCAGCATCAGACCCAGGATGATGCCGATCAACATTCCGCCCACCGCCAGCGACAGTGTGACCGGCATCCGTCGCACAATCACGCCCACGACCGGCTCTTTGAGTGTCCACGAATCGCCCAGGTTGCCTTGCAGTGCGTTCCCCAGCCAGCGCGCGTACTGCACTGGCAGGGGATCGTTCAATCCAAGCTGGGCCTCCAGGACTGTTACTGTTTCGGGACTGGCGTTATCGCCAAGCAACACAACAGCGATGCCGCCGGGCATTATGGTCGCTACCAAAAATACCAGCACCGACATTGCCAACAAAAGGGGAACCGTCGCCGCGAGGCGCGTCAGTCCGTACTTCAACATGGTTTACTTTACCACCGTCACGCCGCGCACCAAGTACCCCACATCCACACCATAGCGTGATTCTGCGCCTTGCACCTTGGGACTCACGACCGTGCAGTTGCCACATTCATTGCCGATGAAGAGGATGTTACCCTCCTCGACTGCGATCTTTATAATCTGTCCCCACAAATCTGCCCCCTGCTCATCGGGCAGGTTTTTGGCTTTGGCATACAATTCTTCGATTCGCGGGTTTTCGACCTTGAACGGATTATAGATGCCGTTCTTCAACAACCGGTTTTCGACAAAGGTCTTGGGGTGTCCTTCTGTGATGGGACACCACGCGACAGCCCACTTGCCTGAAGCGCATTCGGGCGCAATCGTACCCGGCGCGATGGTGCTGATCTTGAGATTCACGCCCAGAGGAGCGAAAAAGCCACCTAATGCTTGATTGGTAGGCAACACGGCCGCTCCCGAAGGCACGTTCAATTCCAAATTGCTGACACCAGCTTCGGTCATCAAAGCTTTGGCACGAGTCGGGTTGTATGACAAGTCCATCAGGTCTTTGGCATTTCCGGTATACCCAGCGGGAAAAGGTTGCACAGATGGAACGCCGATGCCAAGCGTCTTGAAATAGGCAACGCGATCAATAGACATCGCCAGCGCCTGCCGAACGCGCTTGTCCGCCAGTGCTTTGACTTGCGTACCTTGTCGATCAAAGATGTGCACCGCGAAACCGCCAGCACCCACCTCGGCAACACCCTTAAAGCCCTTGGCTTCGAGTTGTTGACGCGTGGCAAGCACACCAATGTTCGCCGAGTCCACCTCGCCGCTCTGCAATCCGTTCACGCGCGCGGCAAGATCCAAAATTGGATAAATCTCGACGCGTGCCACACCGGCTTGCGAGGGTTCCCAATACTTTAGGAAGAAATCGAAAACGTACTTGGTATCGGTTTTCGAGTCCTGGGCGTTGTATGCCCAAGGGCCTGTCCCTACCGGAATCTTGTCCGCCGTCTTGAGCGCCGTTGGACTGACCATCATCCCGGCAAAGCGCGACAGACTGATCATCAATGCCGGATCAAAATCGCTGAGGTTAAGTCGCACGGTCATCTCATCGAGCGCCTCCACCGATACGACCGACGCCAGATCGGCTTTCAGCGGCGCAGGGGTACCGCTTTTGACATCGTTCAAGTTGGTAACGACGGCTTGGGCGTTGAAGGGTGTGCCATCGTGAAACACAACCCCTTGCCGCAACTTGAAGGTAATCGCCTTGCTCGTGATCTGCCATTCGGTTGCCAGTTGCGGCGCCAACTTGCCGTCCTTGCCAACTGCAATCAAAGTCTCATATACCATCTGATAATAGGTCCCCATCAAAAGCACCTGGCTCTGATGCGGATTGAACGAGGACGGCGCGATAGCGTGCGCGTGCTTCAAGGTGCCCTGCGGCGCTGTGGGTGCTTTCGTCGCCGGTGCTGCCGGTACTGTAGGCACTGTCGTTGCCGATGCTGCCTTTGTTGCTGCTGCTGTTGCCGACACCTGGGGCGGTGCCGCTGTCGCAGGCACTGGCGTTGCCGGCACCGGTGTCGGCGTAGTCGCGCACGCGCTCATCAACGCGAGCACCAGCACACTAACCAGAATTAAAGCAGTGCGTTTCATTTTTCCTCCGTTGGTTCGTTAAATCGCTTGTTTAGATTATCAGGTCAGCAACGCCTCTTGTCAAATAATCAGTGATGGTCGCAAGCAATGACTGGGGCTGTTCGTTGAGATAAAGATGACCACCTTGAAAACGATGCGCCGCAAAAGCGGCTTGCGTTAATGTTTGCCAACCTTGCAACTCTGTCAGCACTGCGAACGGATCAGCATCGCCACCTAAAGCGACGATGGGACAAGGCAGGGGTGTTGGCGCAGGACGATACGTCTCGACCAATGTCACATCGGCGCGTAACAACGGCGCAAAGAGCGCACGCAATTCGGCATCCTCGTATATCGGTGCCGGGATATTGTTGTAGCGCCGTTGTAACTCCGCCAAGAATATCTCATCCGTCGGCAATGTGTGGAGCAACCTTTCCCGTTCGGGCAGAAAGGGCGCGCGTCGTCCAGAGACGAACAAGTGCGTAGGTACACGTCCATGGTGTCGCGAGAGTTGTTGCGCCAACTCGTAGCCGATCAGCGCCCCCATACTGTGACCGAAGATGGCAAAGGGTTTGTCCAGATAGGGTTGCAAATGCGGGAGCATTGTCTGCACCAGTTCAACCAAATCGGTGAAAGGGCGTTCCCGAAGGCGATCTTCGCGCCCCGGTAATTGCGCCGCGCAAACCTCAATGTCCGCGGGTAGATGCTGATGCCAGACGCGATAAATCATTGCCCCGCCGCCGGCATAGGGAAGACAAAAGAGCCGTAGGCGCGCATCGGGTCTGGGTCTACTGATCCGTAACCAGGGATTGGTGGCTTGAACAGTTGCGCTCATAATAGTTGTGATCTACTTTCCCTACGGGATGCTCCGCGATTTCCCTCTTTCCCACAACAATTTGCCAAACTGCAAGACGGCGACGACCAAACCCAGGTACTCGTGAAAGAGCATACGCCCCAGTCCCCCGGGCTCGGCTACGTTCGCCGCGAAATTCCCCAATTCGCCAAGCAAGGCAAGACCGGCAAATACCATCGCCACGCTAAAGGTTACCGAGCCGGGATGGTCGTAATAGCGCAACAGTACCAAGCCAGCCACGAAAATTATTAGCGCCAACAGGATAAACACCAGTCCAAAGGGTGTCGTCAACCCAGCCAGTGCCCCACGCGATTGCGCGTTGTGGATCGAGCCGACCGCCATGCCGCCAGCCAGCGTCAGCAGGATGGGTAGAAGCGTGTGTCGGTTCATCGCGATTTTTCTCCTTTTGTCAGAGGTTGGATATTAGAAGTTAGATGTTGGACAAGTCCAATCTCCAATCTCCACCTTCAAACTTCCAATTGACTCCTAGCGCAACAACACAAAAGCCCGGATGGTGTCCACGATAGCCACCAACAACAGGATGGTGCTGGTGGAGTCGTACATTTTTGTGTTGCCGCTGACGAACAAACTGATTGTGATGACCGCAATCGCGACAAAAATCAAGCCGGTGAAAATCGTCAGACCCAGCACCTTGCGGTTGCCGCTCGATTTTTGGTACATCATAAAACTGGTGATGCCAAAGAGAATCGTTGACGCACGTGCCGGCAAATCGGCGATACCCCAGCAAGGTGAGCGCGCTGGCTAGGAGAAACGGCCCGCCGCGTGGCAGTGAATTGGCTAATACACGGTACTGTACGGTCATCCGTTGTTCCTCAGTTTGACACGTTCTTCCAAATTGGGTAGCGTCACATTTTCAATGGGGCAATTTGGATCAGCGAGCATCACATTCAATAAACTGTGAAAATCATCCATCATGCGACGGATCGTTCCTTCTTCAAACAATTCTACTTTGTATTCCCAGTCGCAAGTCAACCGCGAACCTGCTGGATGTTTTTCTTCCATGATGGTGAGGCACAGGTCTGGACGCAACGTCGAGTTCTTGTTCTCTAGCGAAGTTACCGCAACCCCATCCAGATGGATGTTGATGTTCACATTACCCGGCGTATAGCGCATGAGAAACTGATGCGGTAGGTTGTTCCGTTTACGCGCTGGCGGCAATTGCTGCACCAACTGATCAATCGGCACATCGTTGCTCATCGCTTGCAGGGTGGCGTGAGTGGCTTGTTGAATCAGCGCCAGAAACGTTGGGTTGTCTTGAAAACGCATCGGCAAGATCAACATGCTCGCCCAGTGACCGACGACTCCAGTCATCTCCTGGTGCGTGCGGTTGGCAAAGGGTGCGCCGATCACCAACTCTTTTCCATTACCGTACCGATAAAGCAACGCCGACCACGCCGCGAGAAGTGTGTTGAAGAGTGTTGCCCCGCTCGTCTTTTGCAATGCTTGCAGTCGTTCGAGCTGGGTCTGGCTGAATTGAAAGGACAACGCGTCACCGCGAAAGGTTTCGCGTGCCGGACGCGGCTTGTCGCTATCGAGTTCAAACAAGGGCGCGTTACCTGACAAACGTTGCACCCAGTATTGCACCCGGCTTGCAATAATCTCTGGTGTCAGAGTTTGATGTTGCCACGCCGTGTAATCGGCATATTGAAATACCAGAGGCGGTAACGGTGACGCCGCGCCCTTCTTGAACGCATCGTAGAGCAAGCTCATCTCGTCCAGGATCTGCGCCAGCGATTCGGCATCAATCAAAATGTGATTAAACGAAAAGAGCAGAAAATGTTGCTCAGCCCCCAGCCGCGCCAAAACAACGCGCCACAACAGAGCGCGATCCAGGTCGTAGATATGTTGGATTTCTTTTTGAATCAACTCTTGAATCGCGGTTGCTTGCTTCGCCTTTCCCAGGTTTTGCAAATCAATGGGCGCGAGTTTGATAGGTTGCGGCTCTGTAATTACCTGAACCGCCGTGCCATCAACCGTGGGAAAGACGGTTCGCAGGACTTGGTGTCGCTCCAACAAAGCCGTCAAAGTTTGTTCCAGCACTGCCACATCAAGTTTGCCTTCCAGTCGAAGCGGGACGATGATGTTGTACGAATTGGCGCGATTGCTGGTTTGGTTGAACCAAAGTCGTTGCTGGGCAAGCGATAAAGGCAAGGGCTTGGTTCGATCCGCTTTGACGAGCGGCACGATGGTCGTTTCGGTTTGCCCATTGCGTGTGATTTCATCCAGATGACTGGTCAATGCCTCCAAGGTCGTATAATCGAATAGCAAGGTTGAAGGCAGTGTGCATCCCAGGGTTGTCTGGATGCGATTTTTGAGTTCCACTGCCATCAACGAATCGAAACCCAGATTGAACCAATTGTCATCTTTTTCGATCTGAGCATCGGCAGGCAAATTCAACATCTGGATAATTTCTGCCAGCAAATAGCGTTCCAGCAAATCTCTGCGCTCGACACCGTCCAACGTTTGTAATTGTTCGCGCAGTCCTGGCATCGTCAAAGGCGCGGCGGGTTGCGTTGAATCTTGAACACGAATCGCTTGAACCTGGCGCGGCGCATCAGCCCTTCGACCTGGCTCAGGGCAAGCCCAATGACGTTGGCGTTGGAACGGATACGTCGGCAACGAAACACGGCGATAGGCATCGTCGCGCGCAAACCCAGCCCAATCAATTTTGACGCCCTGCGTGTACAACGCGCCCAAACTCTCCAACATCTCTTGCCGATCCGATTTGGGGCGCGGCTGATGCGCGACAATCGTCTCTTGTCGAATGCCAGTTGCCACATAATCTGCCAACTGCGACTGGAGCATCGCTATCGAATCGGCGACAATGCTCAAGCGATGGGCAAAATGGCTTCGCCCCGTATGCGCGGTGTAACAGAGATCCCCCAGGTCAACACTCGGTTGCGCCGCTAGAAACGATTGATAGCGTTGAGCATACTCGCGCAGAGTTTCGTCGCTTGTAGCCGAAATGGTCAGCAGATGGTACGGGCGCGCGTCGCGCTTGTTCGCTAATTCTGGTGCGCTTTCCAAAACCATGTGTACGTTCGTGCCGTTCAGCCCAAATGCACTGACCGCCGCTCGTCGCGGGCGTGCATCGGTCGCTTGCCATGCTTTGCCACTGGTGCAGACATAGAATGGCGTGTTGGCGAAATCAATCTCTGGGTTGGGTTGATCAAAGTGAAGCGATGGAACCAATTCGCCATACTTGAGGCACAGTGCGGTCTTGATCACGCTCGCAACGCCAGACGCCAACAGGGTATGACCGATATTCGTTTTGATCGAGCCAATCGCGCAAAATTGTTTTCCCTGCGGGACGCTCCGCGTTCGCGATTGCGTTGTAAACGCGGAAAAAGTTTCGGTGAGCGCTTCGATCTCAATCGCATCTCCCAAGCGCGTCCCCGTGCCGTGCGCTTCGACATAGCCGATGGTGGCTGGGTTGATGCCGAGTTTTTCGTAGAGATTTTTTTCCAACCGAATCTGCGCGTTTCGACTGGGCGCGGTGATGCCATTCGTACTGCCATTTTGATTGATGGCAGAACCTTTGATAATCGCGTAAATGTGATCGCCATCGGCGAGCGCCTTGTCCGCCTTTTTCAACAGCAACACGCCACAACCCTCACCTGGGACAAAGCCATTCGCGGTCGCATCAAAAGTTTTGCATCGTCCTTCGGGCGATAACAATCCGACCTGGCTCAGTGGAATATACGCCGTCGGCGTCAGCGAGAGCGAGATGCCTCCCGCTAACGCCAGATCAATCGCGCCCGAGCGAATGTTTTCGCAAGCGTGATGAATGGCAACCAGGGAAGAAGCGCAAGCGGCATTGATCGCAATCGCGACGCCGCGCAAATCGAGAAAATACGCGATGCGCGCCGCGATAATCGAAGAATCAATCGCCGTCACCGCCAAGCGCGAGGTGAGCATCCCCGTATCCGTCAGAATCGTTGCATAGTCCGATTGCGCCGCGCCGACAAAGACGCCGCAGTTTTGCCCCTTGAATTTTTCAGGCGCATAGCCCGCATCTTCGATGGCGTGATAGGATTCCTCCAAAAAGATGCGCTGTTGCGGATCCATCACATCGGCTTCCGATGATTGGATTCGGAAAAAGGGCGCATCAAAACAATCCACCGATTCGAGAAATCCGCCGCAACGGATGTACGCCGTGTTGGGATGCGTTGGGTCAGGGTGATACCATTCTTCCTCTGGCGACCATCTGCCTGCGGGAACGTTGCGAATGCTATCCACGCCGTGTCGCAAATTTTCCCACAACGCGCGCCAATCATTCGCGCCTGGAAAACGACACGCCATACCGATAATCGCAATGTCGGTCGGTTGAATCGTATTGGGAATGGCGGACGAGTTGTTGCCTTGTTGCAATAATCGTTCCGCTTGATCAATCGAGATCTGTCCCGCTTGCAAGCGAGCCAGCACCTCTTCCTGCCATACGATAGATTGGTCACTCATGCGTGTTCCTTGTCGTGCATCGTCGTAGCGCACAACGGCGGATGAATCGAAAGTACATTCCAATTTCCAGCCGCCCCGCCGTTGTTGATAGAGTGTTTGGCGGCGTTCATTGTTTTTACTATTTTGTGATATAATCTGCGTCGGGAGGTGATTGATATGCAACTCGAAGAATACTTTGATTTCCTCGCTCCTAATGATATTCGGATAAAAGGACATCGCATTGGAATTGAAACCGTCCTTTACGACTATCTTTTCCGCGAGCGAACGCCTGAACAAATTGTTCAACGCTTTCCGTCACTGACTCTGGAACAAGTTCACGCCACGATTCTTTATTATCTGCACAACCGAGAAAAAGTTAGCGCATACATTCAAGAGTGGTTAGAGTGGGGCGAGCGCGTTAGAGCAGAGCAAGACCGCAATCCCCCACCTGTAGTTGTGCGCTTGCGTGCTTTGATGGCAGAACGAGAACAAGCCAAGCAAGCGGCATAGCGAATCATCTTTAGATGAAAACCATTCGCTATCTGCTCGACGAAAATGTTGACCCACTTTACCGCCACGAGTTGCTAGCGCGTGAACCAGCGATGGTTGTCTGGCGCGTAGGTGACATTGGCACGCCGCCAGACGCGACCCCTGACCCAGATATTTTGGTTTGGTGCGAAAAGAACAATTTCATCTTGGTCACGAACAATCGTCACTCTATGCCGCCTCACTTGATTGACCACTTGGCACGAGGGCAACACATCCCAGGTATCATCGAGTTGAACGACAAGATGAGCGTCGGGCAGACGATTGAAGAACTGTGGTTGATATGGGCTGTGTCCGATGGAAAAGAGTACCGCGACCAACTTGTTTACTTGCCGTTGAGATAATCCTGACGTTTCAACCGCCGCCATTGCGCGGCGGTTTTTGTTTTGCGTGTGTGTGGCGGTGTTCTCTCTATGGTGTTTTTTTCGTGGTTGCTTTTTGCAAAACATCATAGACAGCATAATACGCTGGCTTTGGTTTGTAGTTTCCATCGAAAATGTGCGCCCTTGCCTCTGGAAGTTTGTAATCTAGAGCGAACATTTCGTACGGGAAATCGCTGAAATCAAACATCATAAACCCGCAGTTATACTCAAGCATTGTTTCCAGCAACTCTTTGTAGAACTGTGCTTGCGCTTGCAAGAGGTCGCCACTTATTTCAATTCTTTTCTTTCTCGCTGTAACCAGTGGGTCTCGGTCGGAAATATTTACTGTCACCTCCGATGCCCAAAAGTCGTATCCCAGGTCTTTGATGGTTTTTATAATTGGACGGACTACTTGGAAGTTTGGCGGGTCATAAATCCACGTATGAAAATGACTTCCAACAAGATGAATAGGAACACCTCTTTGTTTGTACTTCTTGAGAAACTCGATGGTCGTCTCTGAGGTTCTGGTAAACATTGGATTGTCTGGCTGTTCAACGTGACTTTCATTGAACATCAATCTCGCTTGTGGGTCGGACTCGTGCGCCCACCTGAACACATCTTCGATAAAATCTGTGCCCAAGCGTTGGAAAAGAGACTTGTCTTGGGAACTGCCCCAGAGCATACGACTTACTATTTCGTTGATAGACCATACATCAACCTTGCCGCGATAACGCGTCGCTTTGGCTTTTACCATAAACTCTAGCATCTTCCTCAATTCATCATTGGTGAAACTACTGTCGAAAATGGTTTTGGGGAGTGGAGCGGGCCAAAAAAGATGCCCGAAGAAAATCTGCATTCCATTCTTTTTTGCGAAATCCACGATGATGTCCGCTCGGCTGAAATCAGTCCGTATCCATTCTGGAATTTTATTCTGGGACAAAGATGCTGAAACTTCATCCCATCTTCGCAACACATCCCGCCAATTGACATTTGCGAAAAGCCTGTCTTCGTTTACCTCGCTGGGACCTCCAATCATTATGGTATTTGCCGTGTTCAACAAAGTTTCTCTGTAGTCTGGTTTGTCTATGTGCCAACTGCTACCAAGCGATCCAAATGTAATTCCTAATCTATCCGCCAAGTTTCGTAATGTTGGCGGTTTCGGCGTTGCCGTCGCCGTTGCTGTTGCCGTCGCCGTCGCGGTACTCGTTGGTGCGGGCGTGTTCGTCAGCGTCGATGTCGCAGTGGGTAAAACGGTGCTAGTTGGCAAAGCCGTATTCGTCGGTGCAGGTGTTGCCGTTGGCGTAGGCGTAACGCCGCAATCCGCGAGAGCCAAACCAATAGAAGATGTTCCGCATAATTTTAGAAAATCGCGCCGCGTCAGTTGATTCAGTAAAATGTGACTAGCGTTTGTCATAGTGTCCCCTTTACGCTGGCTTGGGAAGCCGCGTTGCAATTGGAAAGGAATGTCTGGAAACTATTGCCCAAACCTTGCTTCGATTCGTCCAGCGATTTCTGGTTGGTTGCCTGTGGCGATTAGCAGTGACATTTCTTTGGCGACCTGGTCGTAGAATCCAGCGCGCGCGTTAGCGGTGAGCATCTGCTTTAATTTGACTAACGTCGTGCGCGGAGCATCCGCCATCGCTTGCGCCATTTCGCGCGCCGCTGGCACCACTTGCGCGCGCGGCAACACGGGACAAGTGACACCGCGTTCCGCCAGTTCGCCGCCGCGATAGTTGCGCGCTGTGTAGAGCATCTCTGCGCCCAGGAAAGGACCGAACTTGGCTGGCACTACCAGCGTCGCGCCCATACCTGGGGTAAATCCATATTTCAAAAAATTCGTCGTGTAGATGCTTTCACGCGCCAACAGAACCAGGTCGGCGTGCAAGCCCAGGACAAAACCCGCGCCGATGCCGTGCCCTTGCATCGCGGCAATCACGGGGATGGGACAATCCACAATCACGTGAAGCAAATCCAGGACAGGCGCGGCGGCGTTCGTGTCGCTGTCTGCGCCGCTGACCAATTGCATCAACTCGTCCTTGGTTCCGCCCGAAAGGAAATAGTTGCCATAGCCAGTGAGAATGACGACCTTGTAATCATCGCCCTGCGTTACCCGCTTGAACGCCGCGCGCAATCCTTCGATGAGCGCAAGCGAAAAGCCGTTCTTGGTGGCGGTGTCTTGCATCGTGATTTCGCCAATCCCATTTCCCAGGTTCGTCAACTGGACGACATCTTTTGGGCGACCACACAGGGTCGCCCCTACCATCAATTGCTCCACGGTGGAACTCCCTCTTCCAAGTAACGCCGAATCCCCGCTTTGACTTTTGGATCACTCATCGCTTTGACAATCGTCGGCAACGCCAGGGT
Source organism: uncultured Anaerolineales bacterium (assembly GCA_903825565.1). Taxonomy (GTDB): domain Bacteria; phylum Chloroflexota; class Anaerolineae; order UBA4142; family UBA4142; genus CAIKBD01. The sequence continues at coordinate 34,481 of CAIKBD010000053.1, forward strand.
TGCTTCGTCTATTGGCGCAAGTCGGCGCGTATAATTCTTGAGCGCTTGAATGGACTCGGGCGATAAGCGCCGCCATCGTTGCAGATAGGGACGCAATAGCCGATCAGGATCATCGCCGTAACTATCCACCAATCCCCAACGATGCGCCTCGTCCGCCGTGATGGGTTGGGTCGAGAGCGCGAGCAACTTGGCTCGCGCAAAGCCGATGCGTTGAATGAGTAACGGCAAAACGAGCGCGGGTAACAATCCAAAGAGTAATTCGGAAAGCGCGAAGGTTGCCGATGATTCAGCGACGACGAGATCGCTAACCGCCACCAGCGCCATCCCACCGCCGATGACCTGACCGCGCACTTGGGCAACAATAATCTTGGGCGAGTCAGCCAGCTGTTGAAAGAGCGTCCCAGCATCGCGCATTTTTATTTCTTCGCCATCGGGAGTCTCGACAAATTCTCGAAAATCCATTCCGCTACAAAAAACTTGCGGCAATCCTTCCAGCACGATGACGTGGATGCTTGGATCCTTCTCGAGCGCGCGCAAGAGATCGCCCAGTTCCTGAATCAGCAAGGCGTTCAAGCCGTTCTGCGCTTCGGGACGATAGAGTTGGACAAAGCACACACCAGGCCCGCCCTGAGCGGAGTCGAAGGGTTGCGCGCGCACTCGCAGAGTTTGATACTCCATTGGTTTATCCGTTTCACATCCGTTTATCCGTTTCACATCCGTTGACCACGTTACACCCACTCGTACTCGCGATGAAATTCTTTGATGCGGCGCAACATTAGCAAACCGCGCCCCTGAATCTGTTGCCACACTTCGGGTACCAGCGAAGTTTCCACCTCGACATTGCGCGTGCCAAAAGCAATCTTGTGATTGCTATACAGCAGTTGCTCATACTGGGCGAAGGTGAGCGAATAGCGTTGCGCCAAACAATTCGCAATCTGCATTTCCGCCAACCGTGTCTGCGCCTGTGGCAAAATGACACCACTGAAAAATTCGGAACAACAGCCGCCGCCGTACGAAAATATTCCGATGCGTTGCGGCGCGGGCAATTGACTGTGGTCGATCAATCCAGCCAGCGCCATAAAGACCGTCGCCGACATGACGTTTCCGATTTGTTGACAGTAATGCAAACTCGGTGCCACGCGCCTTTGGAAATCGTCTTCGATTTGCTCGGGTTGTTTGGTCTTGAATTTTCGCATCATCATTTGATGCGCGCCTTTGACCATTCCGCCAAAGGGCGTATGAAAAACCAAATAGCCAAAACTATCCTGATAATCAACGCCCTCGACCTTGGATTGATAATGGCGATAGGATTGTTCGCAACAGTCCAAATAAGAAAGCAAGGACAAGTCAATGTCGCCCCACTCGGCATCCGCCATCGGGCGCCCCGCATCCATCACTTCGTAACCGTAATAGCCGTTGCAACCGATGTCCAGTTGCAACAGTTTGGGCTGGTCGCTGACGAGGAGCGCAACCGCGCCCGCGCCGAAACTGGGTTCGGCATACGACAAATCTTCCGTCACGCCGCGTTGCGTCGGTTTAAGGTGCGTCAGGTCGGTTGCAATCACCAATGCTTTGGCGCCTGGCGATGTTTGAGACAAGACCGAGTTCACCGCCATCTGCAAACCCGCAGTGCCCCCGTAACACATTTGCTTGACTTCAAAGAGACGACAATTTCGACCCAGGCGCAAATAATCGTGGACATAGGTGCTCAGCGCTTTGCCAAAATCAAAGCCCGATTCCGTGCAGACAATCAACAATTCGATTTGCGCTTTTTCTTGTTCGCTAAGCGCGGCGACCAATGGTTGCGCGGCATTCACCGCGCAGGAAACCGCATCTTCATAAGGCATCGCGATTGTCTTTGCGTGCATCAGCAACTTGGAAAAGCGGTCGGGGTCCAGGTTGCGCGCCGCCGCCAGCAGTTTGAGATCAAGCTTGGCGATGCCGCCGTACATATTCATTGCTTCGATACCAACCGAAATCATAGATTTGTCTCCATTCGCATCTACTCAGCCCCTTGTCATTTCTCGCTCCGCTCGAAATCTCGTTGTCGCCTGACGGAGACGCTTTGCGCCTCGCAAACGCTTCGCGGCTCGTCGAAATGACAGGCTGAGCAGTTACCCCCATCCGCCCAAAGACCGTGGCGAGTGACTCACAATTGTATGCCCAATAACTGCGCCCGCGTGGCGACAAGTTCGGTGAGGTCGCCGATGGTTTTGGCTTTGCCAAATTCAACGCGTGGCGTATGGATACCCAGTTTGTCCAAGGTTTTGACGATAATCTCTACCTGGTCTACCGAATCCAGGCCCAGGTCATCAAACGTATGACTGGGTTTCATCTGCCCAGCGATAGTGGGTCGGATTTGGACTAGATATTCCTGCAGCACTGTCCAGACTTTCTCCTGGTTGACGATTGCGGCTGATGGTGTTGGCGGCGCGGTTTGCTCGCCCTGGATTTTTGCAAGTTGCTCTCGACTCGCCTGGGGCGACAGTTCACCTTTTGCCACTTGCGTCAACAATTCGCGCAATGGAGTTTGTCCGTTGCCGTTGCCGCCAGTCGCTGGCGGTACGGGCTTGGCTTGCGCAGGTGTCGCCGCGTTTCCGTGCTGTAAAAGCGGGAGAAGATAATCTGCCAGATCGCGGATGGAAGAATAATCGTACAACACCACCGCCTTTAATTTCAGCGCAAACTTGCGATTGATCATATTGATAAACTCGACGCCCGTAACCGAATCCATTCCCAGGTCTATGAACTTGACAGTCTCATCAATCGCGGCGACATCCTCAAAATACAACAGGTCTGCCAAGAGCTGTTTGAGAGTCAGCGTAAGATTTGCCGGGTCAGCAGTTTGCGTTTTTTCATCGCGCTTTATCGCCGCTTCGGAGTTTGTCTTGGCGGAAGGAGTTGGCGCAAGCACAGCGTTTGCGGATGATGATAGTGCGGCGTTCGTCATTGCCAACGGCGTCAAGCGCCGCTTTTGTGCTGGCGCGGATGATTCAGTAGCAACGGGTTGCGATTGCGTTGGTTCATCAACCGATGCGGTTCTATTCCCAGGGTTGATGCGAATATGCAATCCTTTTATTTCGTCAATTTGTAAATCAATCGCATCAGAACTCGCTTGGATTGCTTGTTGTAACTGCGCCAGTAACGCTGTGAGATCAACGCTGGGCTTGCCCTGAGCCGCGTCGAAGGGTTGTGACTGAACTGTTGATTGTGTGTTCATCTTTTCCTCGCTCGCCAAAGCGTTTGCATTCGATTCCGCCGTTGGCGTGGTATCTTCTATTCTCTTTTGAAATTTCTTGTCCGTGATCCAATACCGTTTGCGCTGAAAGGGATAGGTCGGCAAAATTATTTTGCGCCGTGGAATATCCTTGTCAAACCCTTCCCAGTTAATTTCAACTCCACGCACGTACAACTTGCCCAGTCCCATCAGCATCTGTTGCCAGTCGCTCTGGCCTTCGCGCAGACTGGGTAAAAAGAGATTGGGAGATTGGGAGATAGGGAGATTGGGAGAACCCTTCTCCGTGTCTCCATGTCTCCGTGTCTCCGTGTCCAAACATTGCTCCGTCATTCCGATCAACACGGGCTTGGGTCCAATTTCCAAAAAGATGCTCGCGCCGTGTTCGCGCAATGTCTGCACGCCATCGGCAAAGCGAACCGTGTGGCGCAGATGCTGACGCCAATATACCGCTGAGGTCAATTCGTTCGTGACTCGTTTGCCGCTCATACTCGAAATGACAGCACACCTGGGCGCGGTCAGTTTGACCTGGCGCACCGCATCCTCAAACGCGCCCAGCACTGGCTCAACCAAGGGCGAATGTGCGGCGACTGGAATATCCAACTTGCGCGTCTTGAATCCCGCTTGTTGCAACTGCTCCACGAGTCGCGCCACGCTCGCATCGCCGCCAGAAATCACCACACTGCGCGGTCCGTTGACGACGCCAATCGTCACATCGGCGAATGGCGCAACGAACGACAACAGCTCTTGTTCCGATGCCATCACCGCGACCATACTGCCGCGCGCGCATTCCATCAGCCGACCGCGTTCGATCACCAGGCGCAAACCATCTTCGAGTGAAAAGACACCTGCGGTGTACGCCGCCGCAAAATCGCCGAGACTATGACCCAGGACGAAATCGGGTTGCGCGCCCCAGGATCGCCACAGGTCGGCGAGCGCACATTCGATCGCAAAGTTGACGGCTTGCCCGCACGGATGCGAGTCCATCAAATCGTTATGGTCTGGTTTTGTTGCGGGATAAAGCAACTCGACGAGCGAACGTTTCAAACTGGCTTGCATCACCACATCGCAACGATCAACGACGGCGCGGAACGATGGTTGCGTTTCGTAGAGTTCGCGCCCCATGCCGACATACTGCGATCCCTGCCCCGTAAACAAGAAGGCGATTTTCTTGGCAGATTCCGTTGCCTGACCGTTCGTCAATCGGATGCTATTTTTACCATCGGCAAAGGTTGCCAGGTCTTGCGCCGCTTGATTTTGCGAAGCAACCACCAGCGCGAGCCGATGTTGAAAATGCGCGCGCCCGTGATTCGCCGTAAAGCAGAGATCGCCCAGGGACAACTGCGCCGCATCGCTGCTACTCGGGTTGTCATTTCGAGGAGGCGGTGTGTGCCGACGAGAAATCTCGTTTTCGGAGCGCGAGATTTCTCGCTCCGCTCGAAATGACAAGGGGCTGAGTAATTGCGCCGCATCGTTACTACTCGGATTGTCATTTCGAGGAGGCGGTGTGTGCCGACGAGAAATCTCGTTTTCGGAGCGCGAGATTTCTCGCTCCGCTCGAAATGACAAGGGGCTGAGTAATTGCGCCGCATCAGTCAGAA
>CAIKBD010000054.1 GCA_903825565.1 uncultured Anaerolineales bacterium
CCGCAGGATGGTCGTGCGGCTCAGTCCAGTGATCTGTGCCATCAGTCGAACTCCACCCCAGCCCTGTTGCGTGGCGAGCAGTCCGACAAAGCGACGCCGGCTTTTTTCGTCCATCGTCGCCGCCACTCGATTGATGCCAACATGCCATTGGGCAATCGGACTGCGACGATGCTGTTGACAAGCTGTACAGGTACAAACGTGCAATGGTTTTTCGTTCGGTTTGGTCATGGTTTGATCCTGAGATAGGTGAATCTGAAGAACAACACCATCCTATCACGGATAAATCAAATTGACCAAGTTATTTTTGGACAATGCCTTACGATGCGTCCGGCATTCGCACCAATTTCCAAACAGACGTTATCCACGCGTTAGGCTTTGCGTGGCTTGAGCCATGTAAAGCGGCGATGCGCTTGACGCAACTCATTTTGCTCGAAAACGCCATAAAACTGCGCGGTGATTCGGACATCCGAATATCCGAGGAGCCGGCTGACACGGGAGAGATCTAATCCGCGCGCCAGTAGCGCACGTGCAAAGCCATGGCGAAACGCATGGGGGAAACAGCCCTTGACGCCGGCCTTCTGACCCAGCCGCTTGATAATGCGATAGATACTGGGCGCTTGGAGCGCGCCCTTGCGACCAACGAAAACGCGTTCAGTTTTTACATCACCACGCTCCTTCAGGTACGCGCGCAAGATGGATGCGGTTTCCTGGGTGAAAAAGACCGCGCGCGTGCGCCGTTTGCCACGCCGACCTTTTTCGTGGAGAATCGCCGTCCCATGCCGCAGATCGAGATTGTCCAGCGTCAAACTTGCCAGTCCTCCTAACCGACAACCCGTATCTGCCAGAAACATGATGATAGATAAATCCCGAATGGATTCAGAATCGCGCGCCACGTCCCGAATCTTGGATAAATCAGATTCGCTGATACCCTTCGGTGGATTGTCTGGCAACGAAGGCAGTTCGAGGCGCGTTGCCGGATTGTTTTTCAGTTTACCCTCTGCTTGTAACCAACGAAAGAAACTGCGGCATATTCGAACGTGCAGATGGACCGTCCACATGGACCGGTGCTTGCCCAACAAAGCCGACCGATACGCGCGAAGATCATCAATTGAGATCCGCCGAAGTTCGACATTGCCAATGTGAGTCAAGAGCACAGACAGCGATGTGCGATAAATCTGCTGACTACGCGACGCCAGGACACCGTGCTGAGATTTCTGGTACAGTTGAATTGCGGTAGACAGACGCATGGGGGGACTCCTAAAATTGAAAATTATGTAGTCTTGGACTAGATGGCAATGAAGTGGGACTTGGGACTGCGTGATCCAGTAGCTGATGGATCATATCCAACGCCCGTATGAAAAAAAACGACACCGCATCACCAAATAATTGGTGATGCCGTGTCGTGCGATGTGCAGAACTCTACGTGCCAGAACTGTCACTGGCGGCGTTAGGTATAAATCGTCCTGGTTTTGCCTATAGCAACCCATATCCCACATAAAACCAATTCAATGCACATTACCATGTCGAAGCCCCCCCAGGGCATGAACCGATCAATCGCAAAGCAAGGAAACATATATAAAGTGCGTGGAAACAATCCTCACGATTGGCTATTTCAGACTTCGTTCTCTTTTGTTTCTGATAACGGCAAGATTGTAGCCAATTGTTGCAAAACGTCAAAATCTCGCAGCTCGCAAAATCCAGCGTAGCCACAGCGGTCGTCAAATAAAACGAAAGAAAAAAATCTGGGTGCTTTGTGCCAATGGGCACGGGGGTTAAGGGCGGCGTGAAATGTGCGCGCCGCGGGCAAAAAATGGGGTGAATGCGTGCTTGACAACACTTTGGATAAAAGTGCTATTATACAAAATAAAAATATGAAAAAAAGGGAAACCCCGCTCGCCCTGTCCCCTGCCCCGACGCCGGGTCTCACCCCGAAAATAAAAATCGCGCGTGCTACGCATGCACGCCAACCCAGTGAGGACACGATGACCCAGACCGCACCCACTATCGACAACACCATCGCCGAGTTCCTGAAGGCGTTGGATACGGAGCAATCCAAGTCGCGCCATACGGTGAAAACCTATCGTACGGCGCTCAAACGCCTGCGCGAATTTTGGGCGACGGCGGACACATCGCCGCGCACGCCCGACCAAATTACGTACGATCATTTGACGGCGTTCGCGCGCCAACTGAAACAGGCGCGCCTGTCCGCGTCGGCGCGCGAAACCTATTTAATTGCGATCCATCAATTCCTGCGCTACGCCATGCGCCAGGACTGGTTCGCAATGACGATGCGAGATCAGGAACGCTGGACCGAATTTCGGCGGAAATACCACGAACGTCGCGACGCGTTGCCGCGCGCGTTGCCGGAGGATACGGTCACGGCGCTACTCGAAACGGCGCGCGCGGTGGCGGCGGCTACGCCAGCGTCAACCGAACGCCGGCGCGCGGCGGGAGAACTCCAGCGTGAACGGCTAGCACACGCGCGCAACGTCGCTATCGTTAGCGTGCTTCTGCAATCTGGAATGCGTGTGGGCGAGCTGGTCGCACTAAAGCGCGGCGACCTGGATCACCGCGCGCGGAGCGCCATCGTGAAAGGCAAAGGCAAAAAAGAGCGTGTCGTCTGGTTTGGGGACAATGCGTGGAGCGCATTGCAGGCGTATCTGAAAATGCGCACGGATGGCGCGACCAAGCGCGCGCTGGCGGAATTGCCATTGTTTGCGCGGCATGATCGGCGCACCGGTGATTGCGTGTTGCCGCTGACCACGCAACGGGTCGAACAAATTTTTGCGATGCTCGTGGAAGCGGCCGATCTGGATTTGCCGTTTCGCCCTACCCCGCACTCGATGCGGCACACCTTTGCGACCCGAGTGCTGGATGCATGCGGCGATCTCGCGGCGGTGCAGGATTTACTGGGGCACGCGTCGCCGGCGACGACGCGCCGGTATGCGCGGGTCTCCGCGAAACGTTTGCGTGCCGCGCATCAGGCGACGTTTGGCGCGCCGGCTAAACATCCGGCGGATGATTGATAAGTGTAACAGGATGTTGAAAACATTGTATAATCTTGAGTGAGCAAGTGCAAAATGCCAACGATTTATCTTGATGCTTGTTGTCTCAATCGCCCATTCGATGATCAGTCACAGCCGTGTGTGCATCTGGAAGCAGAAGCCGTGCTGATTATTTTGGCTCGGCTCAAAACGCGTGAATTTATGAAGCGGTTTGAGGAACAGTTCGGTTCCACGAATTGCCGAATGCTCCTCGGCTGTGATTTGGGAACCACCGAAGGGCAACAAACCTTCCAAACCAATCATCTGATTGAACATTGCTTTGAATATGCGGAAGACGCGACTCGAATCGCGTTGTCGATTCTTGAAAACCAGGCTTAGGCGAGAATCGTTCGAACTTTCTCGGCAACTTTACCCGCGATCATCCTGCACTTGGGGATCTGTCCACCCTCAACGTAATGGGACACGCCGGTCGTGTCTGAAAAATCGCACTGCGTAATCGCCTGGCATTGAGTGCTGCCAAATTCTTTGGTAAACCATCTCGATAACTTGTATCCTCGGTTCATACTCCGGTTGAACTTGTTGATCTTTTCATCGAAGGCGTTTCCACCAACGGTCATGATAGCAAGCAACCGAATGACCCGCAGGTAGCTATTTTCGATCTCACTCGTTTTCAGACCGATGGCCATTACACCAGCGGTGAAGGCGCTACAGGTGCGTCCCATGAATAACGTTCCTCCCATAAAAGCGGAGGTTGCATTGAAGAGTTCCTGATGTTCGGTGGATGTGTAACCAAGGTGCGCGAACACGGCTTGGGCGCAGTGAAAATTATTTTCGACCAGGTGCGAGTACAACCTGGAATAACTTGCCCTCCTAGCTGATGGAATGGTATCTCGGTAATTACCATCGAGAACAGCCTGAAAAAGCTCTGGCGCGCGCGTTACCGGCGGGATGCAATGCGCTGGAAAGCGGTCCTTTCCGCGGATCTCCCGGCACTGCAGAGTCTTATGGCAAGAAAGAAAATGCTGGCAAAGAGCATGCCCTTTGTCGAAGATCACCGGCAGCCCATGGTCGACCTCGCGCAAGCCGTAGCGGATACCTAATAACGCCAGAGGTGAAGTAACCGCGCCACATTCAAATCCTGTATTGCCAATGCCTCCCGGCATTCCGGCGCTGAGCTTGACCAACCATTCCTTCTCTGTCGATGAAATATCCAGGACTGACTTCATCACGGTTGGAGCGCAGTGGCCCATCTTCAGAAGGTTGGCGAAACACCATCCCCGGTAGGACCAATTCGGGCCCAGTTCAGATTTTTGAGATTGATTTTGTTTTTCCATTAGATGTTCCTTTCGAATCTCCCGACTGATCGACATGGTCGGCGGTCAGATCTTCTGTGGTGTGTTGTTACTGCAAATCCCGTGAATCCCATTCTTCGCGGAGGATGGAGTACATCTTCAGATTACGATAGTGTTCTTTAAAAAACATGTACTCTCTCAACCGCCCCTCAAACGTCATCCCCACTTTTTCCATGACGCGTGCCGAGGCAACGTTTTCAATCTCACAGATGGCTTGAACGCGATTCAGTTGCATCGTGCGAAAACCGAACGCAATCACGGCTTGCACTGCTTCCGGCATCAAACCTTGTCCCCAGTATTTTCTTGAGAGGGCATAAGCCACTTCTGCCCGGGCGTGGTGGGGCGACCAAGAAATGAATCCGCACGTTCCAATGAGTTTCGAATCGCCTTTGTGGACAATTCCCCACGAAGCAATTGTCTGCATGGCATACTGCTCCGTCACAGCGCGCAGAAAGTCCTGGGAGTCTTGGAGAGATTGATGGGTGGACCAAGTGGTGTACTTGGCCACTTCGGCATCAGAAGCGTAATCGAAAAGGTCTTGCGCATCGCCTTGGTTCATTTTTCGTAGCCAGAGCCGGCCAGTTTCGAGCGTTGGCAAATCTCCGAACACATCCTTGATTTCCATTCCCAATCCTCCTATGCTGGGTTAACGTGCTTTCGAATTATAAGGACATCGCACAGAAACCGTCCATCACGCCTGAAAATTGCCCGGAGTGCGTTTCCCCAGCAGCTTCAAGAGCGTCCTGGTTTTACTGCAGTAGCCAGTCCTAGCCCGTAGTACATGACGAGACCCAGGACAATACCCCAAATGAAATGCATCACGAAGGATCCGCTGTACCACTGCAACGTCTCAGGGAGCGTCATATTCAATAGGATGGGGGTTGTTGCAAGAATTGGCTGACTCAGGATTTCAATGTACACAACGGCGAATAGTACGCCCTTCTTCACACTGTCTACTCGGAGCGCAGCTACGCGAGTCACGATTACACCAAAGATTGCGCCGACCATCGGACCTACTAGATAGTGCGTTGCCATGCCCAGCGAAACGCCGCCTACCATCTCAATGCCTGAGATCGAAAAGAAGCGCGCCACTGTGTTTCCAACGATTGAGAAGCAGGCGAGAGCTGGCAGTCCGACTGCTGATAACACTCCCACGAGAACGAGGTCCATGACCAGCGTGCCAACCAAGCCCCCCATCATCCCCCAGACCATTCCTCTGGCGAGAGTGAGCTGGGTTATGCGTCCTTCCATCCGCGAATTACCTTGAAGTGTCTTTTCCATGGGGATGCCTCCTTTATTTGTATCCGGCAGATGTCTTGTAGATATACGCTCTCAATTCGTCCACATACTTTTGATCTACAACCTGGGGTAGGATGGCCTCGGTTTTATAAGCTTGCGCGAAAACCATCCTACCATTCTCGCTTAGGCGTGTGCGGTTGCTTTGGTCGCCCGAGCTTGTTGTTCTCGTTGGTAAATCTTGTAGCCCGGCCACCAAGTCCGGTGCCAGCGATGGATGCGACCGAGAATCGAATTCGGTTTCTTTACCGCCATGCAACGGACGGGGCAGTCGGCGCATCGGTGCAAACTCATGATTTGTTCAACCATTTGATTCCTCCTCGTTTACTGATTTCGATTGCCGATTATTTCGCGTGCAAGCACGATCACGCCCAGCACGATCAGCAAGATGGCAAAGACTGGTAACTCGAAGGGTAGACTCAGGAAAAACCCTGCTAGTTCGAGCCCGCCCAAGACGAGCGCGAGAATGCCCAGCGTGATCGTAAAGGCGCTGGTGGGCGCACCGTTCAGCGAACGTGCCGCATTCAAGCCGATCAAAATCAGTCCAAAGCCGATCGCCCCAGTGCCTTCGGGCATGAATTTGAACAGCTCAGTGATACCCCACCAGACAAAGAATGCTGCCCACGCATACGCTTCAAGATTCCGATTCAATGTTCGTGTGTTTTCCATTTTTCCCTCCTTGGGTTAAGGTAGACCCGTTCAAAAGGTAATGTCGTTTTTTATCACGTGGTTCTTCTGGTCATTCTGTTCTCTGCATTATTCCTCCTCCTTTATTTCGTTGATGGACAGTAGTGTCAGGTTTAGGCGATTCAGTTTGTTCAAGATTCCCATTAGGGCGGCTTGGTCGATAATGCGTCCGGAAAGAACTGTCTCAGCATTATCCATTAACTTGAGTTCCATCCCTTCAAACCAATCCGACCATTGGCTATTCAGATGTCCTTTGACATGAATTTCGTATAATCTTTCTCCAGAGTCAAACGATTGGATATTTTTATTGTTTTGATTCAGCGTATTTTTGACTGGCCCGTTGCTATCTTGTTTGTCTGCCATCTTTCCTCCCACGCATAATCTATCAGATTTCGGATGCCGAGTCATGAGTCCAAGGTTGTATTTGAGGTTGTATTCGAAGCCGCATCTAGGCAACTTGTAAAAAAAAGCAGTGGACGGGGTTTGTCCACTGCCGATAGTCTGTCGTCTTGAGATTATTTAACCAACTTGAGCTCGCGCGCCAGAGCAACGGCTTGCGTACGGCTTTTCGCTCCGATCTTGGCATAAATGTTGCTGATGTGGCGTTTGGCGGTCTTGATCGAAATGATCAATTTTATCGCGATCTCCTCATTCGAGTCGCCGCCTGCGATGAGACCGAGTACTTCCAGTTCGCGTTCGCTCAATGGTTCAATCAGAGATTGGGAAGACGCTACAGCGACATCCGATTGATGTGGCATCTCCGCCAACAATTCATTTACGAATTCTGTTCCCATGTGATGGGCTCTGGCGTGATGCAGCAAGTGCACCATCGTTTCACCTTCATCGAGAAATACGCGCATATACCTTTCGGGTTGGGCAAGGGCAAGCGCTTTTTCGAGAACGTTTAGCGCTTGGGCAAGGTCTTGGTTCCCTTGTAAAGCAATTGTTCGCAGAACGAGTATCTCAATAACGCGCCCTATACAATTTCTTGCCTCTGCGAACTTGAGCAATCGTTCAGACAGCGCCAGGGCTGAGTCAAATTCTTTTTGAGCCAGAAGCATGCGCAGCAAAACCAGATATACGGGTTCCTGCGGATAAGTGATGTTGCCATCACTGGTCGCACCCTTCTGCTTTAGAAAAAGGGCAACTTGTTCAAAATTTTCTTGCGCGAGCCACAGTCGCGCAAGAGCACACTGAACCCAGGTCAACCGCTGGGGAGAGGCATGATACTCGCTTGCTAATTGTTCTGCCAATCGCATCGCCACGATGGTTTTTTCCGCATTGCCTCGTACGTGCTCCAGACGTGCCAACATGACCTGGCTCACGATTTGCCATTCGAGATTGCCCGACGCTTGGCACAACTTGACGCATTGACGCGCGTATCGTTCTGCACCCTCCAGATCATTCCATTCAAAAGCGACCTGGCTCAATCCAGCCAAGACACGGTCGATGATGAGCGGTTTCGACCCATCCGAACGGGTTGTCATTTGGAGCGCGTCGGACATTTTCCTGGCGGCGAGATGAAGCTGTCCCTGTTCAAAATAAATATCGGCAAGGTTAGAATTACCGAGAATGAGCAAAAGTGGATTGTTGGCGGCAAGACCGATTCGCACGGCTTCGTTGTAGGCTTGTTTTGCTTCTTCCATCTCGCCATTCATTCGGCTGACATCTCCTAGGATCAAGCTCGCCAAACTACGTAAACTATCGGAGAGCACGTCACCCGTCGGCAAATAGGCAAGCGCCCGCCGAGCATATTCAGCCGCGACCGGGTCGCTCTGCATACTGGCGGAATGCGCCTGCGCGGTAGTCAATGCGCCCTGCATAATTTGGACGATGGGTGTTACTTCCAGCGGAGCAAGAAGACGCTCGGCGCGTTGAAGAATCGGGGCGACCTGATCCTGTTGTCCTGATAGAAGCAGAACCCAACCTTTTAGAATCGTGAACCAGGGATGCGTCGGCGCAAATGGCGTAACGGCTTCAAGCCATTGGTTCAGGGTGACTATCTCACCTGCCATCAGAAGCAGACAGCCGTTTTGCTCAACTAATCGAATCGCGCGTTCTGTATCCTGCGCCATTAGAGTATGATGAATCGCCTCTAGAATGAATCCGTTTTGCTCCAGCCATTCAGAGGCGCGGCGGTGCAGCTCGTGAATCTGCGACGGCATTTCGCGCTCCAGATGCCGATTGAGCATGTCGGCGAAAAGATGATGGTAGCGGTACCAGCGGCGTTCGCTGTCGAGGGGAATGAGAAACAAATTGCGCTTTCCCAACTCTTGCAACATCGCCTGTCCGTCGGCGAGTTCCGTTTTGTTTCCGATGACTGCCTCGCACAGTGAACCGCAAAGGCGACCGAGAATAGATGTCTCAAGCAAGAAGGTACGCGTTGGCTCGTGTTGCCGCTTGAGCACCTCTTCCACCAAATAATCCATGATGTAATGTTGGCTACCGGTAAACGCGGCAACGAAGGCGTGAACATCGGGGTGCCCCTGCATGGAAAGCGCCGCCAATTGCAACCCAGCGATCCACCCTTCTGTCCGTGCCTCAAGCGCGTCCAGATCATCATCGGATAATTTCAACTGCATCGCTGTTTTAAAAAAACAATCAATCTCATCCTTCGTTAGGCGCAGTTGGCTAGCCCGGATTTCGACCATTTGATGGCGAGCGCGCCAACGCGCGAGTGGTAATGGCGGGTCGGTTCGGGAAATGAGTATCACCCGCATTTGAGGCGGCATCCGTTCGATCAGGATAGTGACCATATCTAGGACCGAGTGGGCTTGGATGACGTGAAAGTCATCCAGGGCGAGGACGAAGGGATTCGGGTGTTGTGCTATCACATTCAGGATGAGGTTCATCGTCGAATCGGATGGCGTGCCTTGGAGCATACCCGGCAATTCAGCTTGGAGCGTGGGAATAATTTGCTGTAGCGTTTTGATCAAGTACTGAATGAACCGAATCGGATCATTATCGCCTTCATCAAGGGATAGCCAAGCGGGCGCGATGGAATTTTCTAAAAGCCAGCTGCTGATAAGAGTGGTCTTGCCATAGCCGGCCGGTGCTGAGACGAGGATCAGGCGATTCGTCGCCGCTTGAACGATCTGGTTGAAAAGACGTGAACGCGGTACAAGATCCGGACGAACGGGGGGAATGTAGAGCTTGGTATTCAAGAGTTCAATCGGCATCAAGACACTCCTCGAACGTGCCGTTTTCAAAAGCGAAACTCGCCCTGGTGTTTCGAGGCAGGCTTGGGTTTTCACCTGCCCGGGTTGATCCCCGCCGTGAGGGTGTCCGGCTCGGCCATTGAGCCACCACACGAGTTGATTATACACCTGTTCACTGGTTCGCTCAATGCGAGGTCTGGTCAAACACGGCGTGTGCAAAGTCCGCAGTTGTCACTTCGAGTCCGCAGTTGTCACTTCGAGAATACATACCGCTTTGCGGAATGTTAGCCATCAGAAACTTGCGGGCAAGATCGTGATATAATTCCGGCGCAAGGTTCAGACAGCA
>CAIKBD010000055.1 GCA_903825565.1 uncultured Anaerolineales bacterium
GCATCGTCGCCGAGGGGTTGCGCCACGCGCACCAAGTGATGGATGTGTTTCGGCGTTCCGAACACAAACGCGTGTACGAGTTTGTGAATCTCGACGATACCTTGCGAACGACACCGCCCGGTCGCGCGGTGAATCCCGGGCACGGCATCGAGTCCATGTGGTTTATGATTCACATTTTCGAGCGATGCGGCGATGCGGTGCGCGTACGCCAAGCCATCGAAACGATCCGGTGGCATTTGGAGTTGGGGTGGGACAATGAGTTCGGCGGCTTGTTCCTCGCGCGCGACGCCGAAGGGTCGTTCTGGGAAAACAAGTGGGACACGAAAATTTGGTGGCCCCACACCGAAGCGTTGTACGCGCTCTTGCTCGCGTACTCGATCACGAAAGAATCGTGGTGCCTCGATTGGTTCGCGCGCGTGCACGATTACGCGTTCGCGCATTTTCCCGTGCCGCAGTTCGGCGAGTGGATTCAGAATTTGGATCGGCAAGGCAAGCCCTTGCAAGGCACGATTGCCTTGCCAGTCAAAGACCCGTTCCACCTTGCGCGCGCGCTGATTTATTCGGTGGATGTGTTGGAGCAGTTGGCGGCGGGTAGCGATGGCGATAGCGCGTGACTTGTACGTTGCGGTCGTTGAAATTCAAGGGCATTGCCCGGTGTACCAACGCGGCGATGCGTTTCGTATCGTGGCAGGTTATCAACTGGTGAGCGAGCGTCCGCTGTGTTTCCACGCGCTCCAAGCGTTGAACCCGTACTATGTCGCGTTGAGTCGCGGCATCGCGCCGCGCGAACTGGGTCTCGCCGGCGCGGATGGTGCGGCGTATGTGCAGTGTCTCGATCCGCAACGATTCACGCACGGCGGCACGGTCGTGTTTCGGATTGTCGGTGAATAAATTTCAAAATCTCGGAGATGGTTGATTGCATGAGCGCCAAGACCTTTGATTACTTGAGTAAAGACGCGCAAGCGTTGCCGGTTGTGCCAATCGCGCCGCGCGATTTTGATTTTGCGCGGTACGAAGATTATGCGCGCGCCGCAGATGAACGCTACGCCGCGTTTATGAAGAAATCGGAAGGCATTGCAGTGTGGCAACGCGTGCGCGTTGCCGATGTGTTCCGCGATGGTTGCCGCGATATGCGCGCGTCGTTGCAGTGGCAACTCGGTGGCTTGCAAAAATCGCTCGATTACTTTTCCGATGCGCCGACCTATCTCGAACCCTGGTACGGCATTGGGCTTACGCCCTCCGCATTCGGCGGCGAGTACGAATGGCCCGAAGGTCAAGCGCCCGTGATGCGCCCACAGTACAAATCGGTGGACGAGTTTGTGCATCTCACGCCGCGCGCATTTCAAGATGTGCCGATTATGCAACACACGCTCAAGATGATCGAGTACTTTCTCGCCGAGACCCAGGGACGCGTGCCGATGTCGTGGGCGGATTTGCAAAGCGCGCTCAACGCGGCGACTGAATTGGTGGACACGAGTGGATTTTTTACCGGGATGCTCGAAGCGCCGAACAAGGTGAACGAAATCCTGGGTGCGATCAGCGATGTGGTGATTGCGTTCACGCGCAAGCAAAGCGAGTTGATCGGCTCGGCGCTCGCGCGACCGGGACACGGCTTTGCGAGTTCGCGGCGCGGCACCGGCATCGGCGTCAGTTGCGACAATCTCGTGATGGTGTCGCCGCGCCTGTACGCCGCGGTGTGCAATCCGTTCGATGCACGCATCGGTGAAGCATTCGGCGGCTTTGCGATTCACTCGTGCGGCGATTGGTCGCGCTGGATTCCCGCCGTGAAACAGAATCCGCAATTGATGATGGTGGACGGCGCGTTCACGCCGCAGACCGACCCAGGATTCAACGAGGTGGCAAAGTTCCGCGATGGGTTTGTGAATTCGGATGTAGTCGTGCATGCGCGCATGGTCGGCAATCCCGAAGATGTGTTTGAGTCCGTCAAGCGCATGTGGACGCCGGGTTTGAAATTGATCGTGGTGACCTACGTAGACGATCCCGCGGCGCAACGCCAACTCTATCGCGACATTCATGCGCTTGCCGCATAAAGTTTCAATGCGAGAGGAGGTGGTTCGACAACCCAGTAATTTGCACACGCTTCGCTAGTGTCTATCCATTTCAATGATGAGGAGAAGAGTTTAGAATGAACAAGCAGAAATGGTTCGTGCTCGTCGGTCTCGTCGTGTTGCTCGCGATGATCGCGGCGTGCGCGCCTGCGCCAACGGCAACCCCCGTTCCGCCGACCAAAGCGCCTGCGCCGACGAGTGCACCTGCCGCCGCCAAGTACAAAGAATCGCCGTTGCTGACCGAGCAGGTCAAAGCCGGCAAATTGCCGCCCGTCGAACAACGCTTGCCGGAAAAACCGCTCGTGGTGCAAACGGTGGACAGCGTTGGCACGTACGGCGGTGTGTGGCGGCGTGGCTTCACCGGACCATCGGACTTTAACAACTATGTCCGCGTGGTGTACGATGCGTTGATTCGCTGGTCGCCCGATGGGAGCAAACTCGAAGCCAAGGTTGCCGAGGGTTGGGAAAGTTCCGCTGATTTCAAAGCGTGGACGATCAATCTCCGCAAAGGCGCCAAGTGGTCGGATGGCACGCCGATGACGGCGGACGACATCTTGTTCTGGTACAATGACATTTTGCTGAACAAGGATGTCACGCCGGCGATTCCGTTCTGGATGAAGAACGCGGATGGCTCGACCGCCAAAGTGGAAAAGGTCAACGATTACGCGGTCAAGTGGACGTACGCCGAAGCGAACAATCTGTTCCTCAGCATCTTGACAAACCAGGACGGCGGCGACCGCACGTATGCCGTGTTTCTCCCGTCCAAGTACTTGAAACAATTCCATGCCACGTACGCGAAAAAGGACGACCTCGACAAGATGGTCGCTGACGCCAAGTTCAAGACGTGGCCCGAATTGCTCGCGAACAAGAACGCCCCGTTCGAAAATCCGGATCGCCCGACGATGGCGGCGTGGACGCCCGCGACGCGCATCAGCGAGCAGGTCTTTACACTCAAGCGCAATCCGTACTATGTCGGCGTGGATAAAGAAGGCAATCAACTGCCGTACATTGACGAAGTGCGTTTCACCTTCTTTGCGAACATTGACGCGCTCAATCTCGCCGGCATCGCTGGCGAACTCGATCAGCAAGACCGCCATATGAACTTGATGAACTATCCGGTGCTGAAAGAGAACGAGCAAAAAGGCAAGTACAAGATCATCACGTGGCCTCAGTTCGGTAGCGTGGACGCCGCGATCATGTTCAATCAGACGTACGCCAAAGACGCCGATTTGGGCAAGTTGATGCAGAACAAGGATTTCCGCGTGGCGATGTCGTACGCGATTGACCGCAAGCAGATTCAAGAATCCGCGTTCCTGGGTCTCGGCGAACCGCGCCAAAATGTTGCCGCCCCGTGGCATCCGTACTATCCCGGCGATGCCGTTGCGAAAAAATACACCGAGTTCAACGCAACGCTCGCCAACCAAATGCTCGACAAGATCGGTCTCGACAAAAAAGATTCGGAAGGATTCCGGCTATATTCCGGCACGACCAAGCGCGTCGTCATTGAAATCTCGTGGGTGAACGCGTTCGGTCCTTGGGGCGATGTGGCAACCCTCGTCGGCAAGAACTGGGAAAAGGTCGGCATCAAGACCATCGTGCAAAACCGCGAACGCGCTCTGCATTTCCAAATGCGCGACAGCAACGATCTGCAAACCGAACTGTGGAATGAAGACGCTGGCGGTTTCCCATTCTCGGTCGCTTCCAAGTACGATCCGCGCGTGGGCGGCGGCGGTACCGGTTTGACGCTCGCGCCGTTGACCCGTGTGTGGTATCAATCGGGTGGCAAGGAAGGCGTTCAACCGACCGCCGACCTGCAAAAGATTGTGGACTTGATCAACAAAGCCAAAGTGTCGTCGCCCGATGATCAAGTCAAGGTTGCCAAAGAACTGTACGCGCACTGGGTGGACCAGATGTACGAAATCGGTATCATCGGTCTTTCCCCAATGGTGCAAGGTGTCGTCGTGGTCAACAACAACTTGACGAACGTGCCCAAGTCGCTGGGCAACGACTGGCCCCTCCGCACCCCGGGTAACGCGCAACCCGAGCAGTGGTATTTCAAAAAATAACTGATTAACCCGTGTCGAGTGGCGTCGCCACTGCGCCGCTCGACACAACGCTCAAAGAAGAGGAGCTTGTTTCGATGAAGAAGACGATCATTTTTCTCGTGGTGATGTTGGCGTTGATCGCCGCGTGCGCGCCTGCGCCGACCGCCACCCCGGTTCCGCCGACTAAACCAGCGGCAACGCCCACTCCGGTTTCCAAGTACAAAGAATCGCCGTTGCTCGCTGAACAAGTTAAAGCCGGCAAACTACCGTCCGTTGATCAACGTCTGCCCAAGAATCCGCTCGTGATTCCCGGCGACGAAGTTGGCACCTACGGTGGTGTGTGGCGCCGTGGTTTCACCGGCCCGTCGGATTTTAACGGCGTCAATCGCGTCATTTACGATGCGCTCGTCGTGTTCTCACCCGATGGCGGCAAAGTGGACATGAAATACGCCGAAAGCGTCACCTCGTCGTCCGATTTCAAGACCTGGACGGTGAAACTGCGCGAAGGTAGCAAGTGGTCGGATGGTTCGCCATTCACGACCGATGACATCATGTTCTGGTACAAGGATGTTTTGCTCAACAAAGATTTGATGCCCTCGATTCCGGCATGGATGCAGAACAAGGACAAGTCCACCGTCGAAGTCAAGCAAGTGGACCCCGTGACGGCGCAGTGGATTTTCAAAGAACCCAACACCACGTTCTTGCTCGAACTGGCGAACAAGGATTACGGCGACCGCAACGTGCCCGTGTTCTTGCCCACCAAGTACTTGAAACAATTCCATGCTACGTACGCGAAAAAGGACGACCTCGACAAGATGGTCGCCGACGCCAAGTTCAAGACGTGGGCGGAATTGTTCCTCGACAAAGTTAGCCCGTTCAACACGCCCGAACGTCCTGGCATGGCGGCGTGGATCGCTTCGAATCGCATCAGCGACCAAGTGTTCATCTTGAAGCGCAATCCGTACTTTGTCGGTGTGGACAAGGAAGGCAATCAACTGCCGTACTTTGACGAAGTGCAACTTAGATTCTTCGCCGACGCGCAATCGCTGAACCTCGCGGCAATCGCTGGCGAACTCGATCAGCAAGAACGCCATATCGCCTTGTCGAATTTCCCCGTGTTCAAGGAAAACGAACAAAAGCAAGGCAAGTACAAAGTAGTTCTGTGGTCGAGTCTCGGTGGCGCGGATGCGGACGTGACCTTTAACCAAACCTATGCCAAAGATCCCGATCTGGGCAAAGTGTTGGCGAACAAGGATTTCCGCATTGCCATGTCGTACGCGATCAACCGTAAGCAAATTCAGGAATCGGTGTTCCTGGGCACGGGCGAACCACGCCAGCCCGTCGCCAAGAAAGGTCACCCGTACTACCCGGGCGATGAGTACGCCTACAAGTACACCCAGTTCGATCAAAAGCTCGCGAACGAAATGCTCGACAAGATCGGTCTGGACAAAAAGGATTCCGAAGGATTCCGTCTGTTGCCCGGCACAACCAAACGTGCCGCCATCGAACTCTCGGTTATCCAGGCGCTCGGGTTCGGTCCCGATTCGGCACAGTTGATCGCAAAGGATTGGGAAAAGGTCGGCATCAAAACGAACGTGCAAATCCGCGAACGCGCTCTGCATTTCTCGCTCCGCGAATCGAACGATCTGCAAGCCGAAGTGTGGAACCAGGATACCGCGGGCTTTCCGTTCACCGGCGCAACCAAGTACGATGTGCGAAGCGGTATCTATGGCAACACGACGTACGGACCGCGTTGGTACGATTGGTACCGCTCGAATGGTAAGGAAGGCGTCGAACCGCCGGACTATATCAAAAAACTGGTCGAGTTGGCTGACAAAGCCAAGACGGTCGGTGGCGATGAACAAGCCAAGGTCGCCCAAGAGATGTTCAAGCTTTGGGTGGACAATATGGTGGAAATCGGCACCGTCGGCTTGACTGCGATTGATCAAGGTGTTGCCGTGATCAATGCCAATATGCGTAATGTTCCGACCTCGGTCACCAAAGACTGGCCCCTCCGCACGCCTGGCAATCTGCGTCCCGAAGTGTGGTTCTACAAAAAGTAAGCGATAACAATATCTGATGACAGACCGCCGACCGCCGTGTTCATGCGACGGTGGTCGGCGGTCAACCGTCAGCGGTCAGGAGGTCTGCGTGCTCCGCTTCATCGTGCAACGTTTATTGATTTTGCCGTTTCTGGTTTTGCTCTTTTCGGTGATCGTTTTTTGGCTTGTGCAAGCGCCGCCCGGCGATTTTCTTACAAGTTATGTGGCGAACCTCGCCTCGAGCGGTTCCTCGATTGACGCGGAACAAGTTGAGGCGCTTAAACGCCAGTTCGGTCTCGATCAGCCCGGCTACATCCAGTACTGGCGCTGGATGGAAAGTTTGTCCAAGGGCGACCTAGGTTTGTCGCTCGAATACCAACGTCCGAACACAGAGTTGATTGGCGAGCGGCTCGTGTTGACGATTGCACTCGCGCTATTCGCGTTTGTGATTACCTGGCTCTTTGCAATCCCCGCCGGCATTTATTCGGCGACGCATCAGAATTCGTGGCTGGATTATGTGCTAACCGTATTGAATTACATCGGCGTTGCCACGCCGAATTTTATGCTTGCGCTGATTTTGATGTGGCTCGCCTTTTCGTACCTGGGATTGAGCGTCACCGGCTTGTTCTCGCCCGAATACATCCAAGCGCCGTGGAGTTGGGAACGCGTGGTGGATTTGATGAAACATATTTGGCTCCCGGCGATTGTGCTGGGTGTCGCCGGCACCGCGCGGCTGACGCGCGTGATGCGCGCCAATTTGCTCGACGAATTGAACAAGCCCTACGTCGTGACTGCGCGTGCTAAAGGGCTGTCCGAATGGAAAGTCGTGTTCAAGTACCCGGTGCGGCTCGCGCTCAACCCGTTGGTTAGCACGATTGGCTGGTACTTGCCGCAGTTATTTTCCGGCTCGCTCATCGTGGCGACCGTAATGAATTTGCCCAACATCGGTCCCTTGCTCTTGCGCGCCTTGACGCAACAAGACATGTATCTCGCCGGGAGCATCTTGTTGATCTACTGCTTCCTCACGATTGTCGGCACGCTGATTTCGGATATTTTGCTCGCGCTCCTCGATCCGCGAATCCGTATGGAAGGCGCATAACCTATGGCAGAACAACAAACCGCCGAAACGCTGGGCGCGCAACTTGCTTCGAAAGCCGAAGATCGAGTTTCGGTTGCGTCGAACTGGAAGTTGGTGTGGTGGCGTTTTCGCAAAAACAAACTCGCGTTGGTGGCGACGGCAATGCTGATCTTGTTTTACGTCGTCGTCTTGATTCCCGATTTTTTTGCGACTCAGGATCCGGAAGCGACCGAAGCGCGGCTCGCGTTCATTCCGATTCAACCCATTTCATTTTTCGATGAAACCGGTTTTCGCTTGACCGTGCCTGCCGTCGTGGGCAAACGCAACCCAGTGACGTTGCGGATGGAATGGAAAATTGACGAAACGAAAAAAGTGCCAATTGGTCTCTTCGTCAAGGGCTTCAAGTACCAGTTGTTCGGTGCGCTGGAAACGGAGATGCATTTGTTCGGACCGCTCGATTCCAAGTCCGAGGATCGCTTGTATTTGCTTGGTACGGATCGGTTGGGCCGCGATCAATGGTCGCGCTTGATGTACGGCACGCGCACTTCGATGACGGTCGGTCTCGTCGCAGTTGCCTTGAGCGTGATCCTGGGTGTGCTACTCGGCGGCGTGTCCGGTTACTTCGGCGGCTGGATTGATGTGTTCATTCAGCGGCTCATCGAATTGCTCCAATCGTTGCCGACGATTCCGATTTGGTTGGCGATGACGGCGGCGTTGCCGCAGGACTGGCGTCCCGACCAGGTATTTTTCGCGATCACGATCATTCTCGCGTTCATCGGCTGGACGACGCTGGGACGCGAAGTGCGTGGTCGCTTTCTCTCGTTGCGCGAAGAAGATTTTGTGCTTGCCGCCGACCTTGCCGGGTGTAGTCGTTTGCGCATCATCACGCGCCACATGGTGCCCGCGTTCATGAGCCACATCATTGCCACAAGCACGCTCGCAATTCCGGTGATGATCATCAGCGAGACCTCGTTGAGTTATCTCGGCTTGGGCATTCGTCCGCCGGCGATCAGTTGGGGCGTGTTACTCCAAGAGGCGCAAAACATCCAGACCATCGCGCAAGCGCCCTGGTTGCTCATTCCCGGCTTGTTCGTCATTCTCGCGGTGCTCGCTTTCAACTTGGCGGGCGATGGTTTGCGCGACGCGGCGGATCCATACTCGCATTAAAGGATGAAGTAGGAAGTATGAAGTAGGAAAATTTCGCGGAGGAGCCGATGAGTAAGACGCAAGAGGTTGAATTGCGTTCTCGTACTAAATCGTTTGCGCTCAGAATCATTCGTTTGTATGCCGCGTTGCCCAAATCTACTCAAGCGCAGGTGTTGGGCAGGCAGGTGCTTTGCTCTGGAACTTCGGTTGGCGCGCATTATCGTGAAGCGCAACGAGCCAAGTCGGAAGCGGATTTTATCAACAAGCTCGAAGGTGCGTTGCAGGAATTGGACGAGACTTGTTACTGGCTCGAATTATTGGTCGAATCCAAAATCGTGCCAGAGAACAAACTAGCTGCGTTGCTGAAAGAAGCTGACGAATTGATCGCGATCTGTGTGACGATTGTAAACAAGGTGAAAAAGAAATGAGATCACTGGCATACTTTATACTTCTGACTTCATACTTGCAAAGGGCACAATCCTAATGGATAAACAACAACCATTGTTATCAGTTAAAAACCTCAAAACGCATTTCTTTATGGATGAGGGCGTCGTCAAGGCAGTGGACGGCGTGACGTTCGATGTGCAAGCCGGGCAAGTGTTCGGCATCGTCGGCGAATCTGGGTGCGGCAAAAGTGTGACGATGAAGGCGGTGTTGCGCTTGGTAGACCCGCCCGGCAGAATCGTTGGCGGCGAAATTATGTTGCGCCGCACGAATGAAGATGGCTCGACGAACGAAGCGATTGACCTGGTCAAGCTCGACGCGAACGGTAAAATGATGCGCGACATTCGCGGCGCGGAAATCGCGCTGATTCCGCAAGAACCGATGGCGTCGTTCAGCCCGGTGCACACGATTGGCGATCAGATTTGCGAAGCGATCATGTTGCACCAGTCGGTGGATAAGCGCGCGGCGCGCAAGATCGCCCTGCAAATGTTGAAGGACGTGGGCATTCCGATTCCTGAACAACGCCTCGACGAATATTCGTGGCAGTTGAGCGGCGGCTTGCGGCAACGCGCGATCATCGCGATGGCGCTCTCGTGCAACCCGCGCTTGCTCATTGCCGATGAACCGACGACGGCGGTGGACGTGACGACGCAGGCGCAAGTCTTGCGTTTGCTGCGGCGTTTGCAAGAGCAACGGAACGCCGCGATCATTTTCATCACGCACGACCTGGGTGTGATCGCGCAGATGGCGGACAGCGTGATGGTGATGTACCTGGGTCTTGTGATGGAGCAGGGACCGGTCGAGACGATTTTCCACAACGCCAAGCATCCGTACACGCAGGCGTTGTTGCGTTCGATCCCGACGGTGACGATGACGCCGCGCGTCAACCTGCCGACAATTAGCGGCTCGATTCCGCATCCGTTCAACAAACCGAAAGGATGTCCGTTCCATCCGCGTTGCGAAAAATCCATCGCGGGCAAATGCGATGCGCGCACGCCGGCATTGCAAGCGGCAGGCGAACGGCAATGGGTGTCCTGTTTTCTCTATCACGATGTTGAGGTGTCGGCATGACGCAAAATAATCAACGCCTGCTCGAAGTCAAGAATCTGAAAAAATACTTTCCGATTCAGAAAGGATTTTTTCGCAAGACGGTCGGCAACGTGCGCGCGGTGGACGATGTGAGTTTCTTTGTGAACGAGGGCGAAACGCTCGGCTTGGTCGGCGAGAGCGGGTGCGGCAAGACGACGACCTCGCGGTGCATCTTGCGCGCGATGCCGCCCTCGTCCGGCGAAATGTTGTTTCGCACCAAAGAGGGCAACGTCGTTGACCTCGCGAAACTCAATCGCAGTGAATTGCATCCTCTGCGCGTGCAGATGCAAATGATTTTCCAGGACCCGTACGGCTCGCTCAATCCGCGCATGACCTTGTTCGACATCGTGGGCGAACCTTTGCTCGTCAACGGGATGACGAATCGCAAAGAGCGCGAGCAACGTGTTGCCGAGTTGTTGAAGCTCGTCGGCTTGCGCCCGGAATATCTGCAACGTTTTCCGCACGCCTTCTCCGGCGGGCAACGTCAACGCATCGGCATTGCGCGCGCGCTGTCGGTCAATCCGCGTCTCGTCGTTGCGGACGAGCCGGTGTCCGCGCTCGATGTGTCGGTGCAAGCGCAAATCCTCAACTTGATGCTCGATCTGCAAAAGCGCATGAACCTGACCTACTTGTTCGTCGCGCACAACCTCAGCGTGGTGCGGCATTTCTGCGACCGTGTCGCGGTGATGTATGTTGGCAAGATCGTCGAACTATCGGACACGCTCGAACTGTACGCCGCGCCGCAACATCCGTACACCGCCGCGTTGATGTCGGCTGTGCCGGTCGCCGACCCGCGCATCAAAACCGGCAACGTCGAGTTGAAAGGCGAAGTGCCCAGCCCGGCGAATCCGCCGAGTGGTTGCTATTTCCATCCGCGATGTGAGTACGCGGTGGACAAGTGCAAACAGGATGCGCCCGTGTTCCGCGAGATCAAACCGAATCACTTTGTCGCCTGCCATCGTGCCGGCGAGTTGAAATTGCCGGGGATTGGATAGTGTGAAAGAGACCTGGAAGGTTTGCGTAAACCTTCCAGGTCTTGACGAACAGGGCGCGGTTTCCAAATATAAGGCATGCAAACTAAACCTACACGTTATTGGAGTATTTATGAAAGACATTCCACTGAAGGTCTTGATTGTAGATTCGGATAGTTCATCAGCAGGAACGCTTGCTCATGCAATAAAAGGAATGAACAAGGCAGTGCTCTCTGTCAAGAGCACTACCTCTATGCTGGAGGCTCAGGACTGGCTTGATCATAATGAGATCAACGTGATATTTATTGATCCATTATCCCAGGACTTTACATCGGCAAGTAGTTTTATTTTTGACACAAGGCGTCGCCTCTCTAGTATTGTCTTTGTCCTGTATATGAATTTTGCCAGGATGGAACGTATTCGCGAAGAATTCTACAAGGGAAATCGAAGTCGCCTAGAGCATTATTTTAAACTGGATAAACTTTCACCAGTGGCTACTTTTGATGAAGAACTCAGATATGTAGTAGATAAATGTCAGAGCTATCTCTCAGCCAGCTTAACACTCGACCAAATTAGCAGGTTGCAGAAGGAATTGTCAATCATTCAGGCGGATACTACATCCGAAATTGCTAGCGTACCGGTCAAAGTGCTTCAGGACATACAAAAGCAGTTGGAATCGCTTAAGGCGCAACAAGAACGCAAATCATCAGAAATAGATTCAAAATCAGTATTCCTGTCGTATAGATTTGCTGAAAAAGAATACATTGACGGATTCAAAACACTCCTTGTCAGGGATGGTTTTTCTGTCATAACCGGTGAGGATGCAAATACATTTATCAGTCAGGCGATTGTTGAACGTATCCGAGCTTGTGCTTTTTTTGTTTGCCTCATGACAAGGGCGGATGAAAAGAAAGATGGAACGTATACCACTAGTCCTTGGTTACTAGAAGAAAAGGGAGCGGCTCTGGCATTGGGAAAGAAAATTGTTCTGATGGTTGAGGACGGAGTGGCTGATATCGGTGGACTTCAAGGAGATTGGCAACGAATCCATTTTACACCGAAGAGCTTCACAACTGCGGTGGTCAAATCTATAGATCAGTTGAAATCCTTTGGTGGATAAGCCGTGAAAGCCATCCCCGTTCCAACACGCGCAAGAATGCTCAACGACCTTTTGAAAAAGGCGCGGCATAAACAAATCGTTTTAGAATCGTCGGACGGCGAACGTTTCGTATTAACCTCGCTCCAAAATTGGGAGGGTTATGAGGTTGATGAAGACGATAACATTACCAAAAACAAAAAATTGATGCGTCATCTCGCCACTCGCCGCAGTGGGGGGAAAAAGATTCCACTCGAACAGGTCAAGGAACAACTCGGGTTGTAATTGCATGGAGATTATTTTTTGACGGCGGTCAGCGGTCTGCCGTCAGCGGTCGCCCCAAGGAACTCGCATGTCGTCCTACACACTCCCAACCGAAATTCTGGAATTTGAAACGCTCTTACGAAAACCGAATAGCGATCCGACTGGGTTCGCGGGCTTGTTCACGAGCGGCGACATTCTCGTCGCGCGTGTGCCGGCGCGTTTGGATGTGATGGGCGGCATCGCCGATTATTCCGGCGCAAACGTGTGCGAGGCAACCCTGGGTCGCGGCATGGTCATCGCCTTGCAACCGCGCACGGATCGCACGCTTCGCATTCGCACGATGCAAGCATCGCAACCCAGTTTGCCGGTCGAGACGCGCATCCCGCTCGATTATTTCGAGCAGGGCGGCGAGTTTGTCGCGTACGAAAAAATGCGCGCGCTCACGCGCTCGAATCCGCTCGCTTCATGGGCGGCGTACATCGGCGGCAGTATTTTCACTTTGCTCAAAGAAGAAGCGGTGCGGCTCGCGTTCGGTTTCAATTTGTTGTTGCTCAGCGGCGTGCCGATGAACGTGGGCATTGGCAGTTCCGCCGCCGTCGAAATTGCGACGCTGTATTGTTTGAAAAATTATTTGGGCTTGCCCATTTCCGAAATTCGTTTGGCGCAACTCGGACAGATGGCGGAGAATCTCGTCGTCGGCGCGCCGTGCGGCATCATGGATCAAATGACGGTCGCGAGCGGACGCGCGAATAAATTGACGCATCTCTTGTGCCGACCTGGGAACATTGTCGGCGAGGTGGACGTGCCGCGCGGCACGGCGTTCGTCGGCATCAACTCGATGGTGAAACATTCCGTCGGCGGCCCGGCGTACAGCGGCGTGCGCGTCGGCGCGTTCATGGGCAAGCGCATCATCAATCACTTGCGCGCCGCGTCCCGTCTCGCGCC
>CAIKBD010000056.1 GCA_903825565.1 uncultured Anaerolineales bacterium
CGCCGGCGCTATTTGGCTTTGGTCGGCGTTTGATTTTTTGGTCTGCGTTTGTCTGCGTTCGTCCGCGTCCCATTTTTTTGCTTGCGGCAAGCCATTCATTCGCCGGCGCTATTTGGCTTTGGTCGGCGTTTGATTTTTTGGTCTGCGTTTGTCTGCGTTCGTCCGCGTCCCATTTTTTTGCTTGCGGCAAGCCATTCATTCGCCGGCGCTATTTGGCTTTGGTCGGCGTCGCAAAGGCGAACGACAGCGGCGCGGCGTTTTGCGGCGGCGTGATCTTGATGTTCGCGCTACCCAAATCCGAAAACCGCGCGCGGATTTGCATCGTCCCGGTTTGACTCGGCTTGTCTTTCGAGTGCCCTGTCAGCGCAAGCGTAAACTGGCGCAGATAGCCGTCGGCGCACACCCAGAACTTGGTTTCGGCGGCGTCCACTTCGTCCACCATGCTCAAATCCGCCGATGCGTCCACGCTGAGTGATTGAAAAAACCGGAGCGTTGTCGCCCTGTCGCCCACGTATACGTCGCACCGCACATTGTCGAGCGTTTCGGTCGTCGTTTTCGCAAAGCCCGTCCAATCCGGGTTTTGCGCGCCAAACGCGCTCGTCGGGTTGTCGAGCGATAGATTGCCGGATGTCTTTAACTGATCGCGCTTGCCCACGTACCACTTGTCCTCGGTCGCGCCGAACAGGGGCATGGGACCTTTCAGGTACGTATTGTCGCCGACCGTCATCAACTCAAAGCCCTTGTTCGGATCGCCGGTCAGGAATATGGCGACATACCCCTTCAACGCGATTTGCGAATCCTTGTCGTTTTTTGCGCCGGTCAGTGTGAGCAGAGCCACTTCTTGGTTGGCGTTCGCCACGGGCAGATTCGCCAAGTTGCCTTTCATGGTAATGCTCAATTCAAAGCGCGAGGATTTGATCTGCGCGGACTTGTCCCACGCGTCTTGGATCACACCGGGCATGCGCGTGCGCGCGGCTTGCGGCGTAGCCGGGCGAAGCGTGGGCGCGGCAGGCAGGTTGATGACGCGCGTCATCGTCACCGGCGGTGGAAACGTGGCGGTTGGCGGAATCGTGGGGCGCGGCGTAGGTGTGGCGGGCTCTGTCGGTGTCGCCGTCGGTTCGAGCAGTGCGCTCGCCGTTTGCGCCGAGACATCCATGAGCACGTTCACGGCAAGCACGCCGGCGGCGCAAAAGACGCACAGCACACTTGCGCCGAGTACGGCGAGAATGATCCATTGCGAGCGAGTCATCGTTCCTCCTTTGCCTGGTTGTGTTTCCCCCCCGATGCATTGCAAACGTACCATAGCCCGGCGGGTCTGTCAAGGCGTGGGACATGGTCAGCGGAAAATGAGGAACGCGAAAAGTGAGGTATGGATCGAGAAAATTATTGGATAGCGCCGTTTTATTGCGTGGCGTCTAACGCCAGGTTCAGTAGCAGAACATTCACGCGCGGCTCGCCCAAAACGCCGAATGTGCGGCTTGTCGTGGACTGATCGATCAGGGCGTGGACATGCGCCACGCTGAGCCGGCGTTCCCGTGCGACTCGCGCCGCTTGATAGTCCGCCGCCGCCACACTGATATGCGGGTCTAGTCCGCTTGCCGAACTCGTCACCAGATCAACCGGGATGGGCGCACGATTATCGGGATCGGCGGCGCGTAACGCTTGCGCCCGGGCTTGGACTTGGGCGATCAACGCCGGATTCGTCGGACCCAGGTTAGAGCCGGCGGACGCGTTGGCGTTGTACGGAAACGGCGCGGTGGCAGAGGGTCGCCCCCAGAAATATTTTGGCGCAGCAAACGGTTGCCCGATCAAGGTCGAGCCGATGATTTGCCCCTCGGCAGTGATCAGACTGCCGTGGGCTTGAGCGGCGAAAGTGATTTGGGCAATGCCGGTTACTGCCAGCGGGTACAGCCCGCCGGCGATCAGTGTCATTACCCCCAACATGCGGAGGGCTGAATTTAATTGCGCGACCATTTGTTTTCACCTACCGCGCTAGTCGTGTCGGGCGTTTTCAAACAATTTGCCGCCGCGATTGTCCAATCGGGTTCCCAGGTTGTTGGCTTTGGGGCGTCGTCATCCGCTTGGGCGTGCGGCGCATACACCGTCACTTGGAGATGCTCAAGTGCGTGGTCGGTTTGCGCTTCGGTGTCCTCAATTGTACTGCGATTGATTCGCACCCACGCGATCATTGCGCTGAAAGCCGAGACGACGATCAACACCTCGGCAAGTTCGGGCGAAATGCCGGGTAGGGGAAATTGGCGTTCGAGCAGTCCCAGTCCCAGCATGGCTGGGACGATCACATACAATTGCCACCAAGTGGGCTTGCGGTTTTGCATAATTCCTCTCTTGCGGGGCGAGCCGGCTTGCAGATGGCTCGGCAATTCGTTTTAGGGTACCAACCGGAAAAACACGAGCGTCAGATCGATCAGTTTGATCCCGATGAACGGCGCGATCACGCCGCCCACCCCGTAGAGCAGGAGATTGTCGCGCAACAATTGCGCCGCGCTCACCGCGCGATACGGGACGCCACGCAACGCCAACGGGATCAACACGACGATGATCAGCGCGTTGAAAATCACGGCGGAGAGCACCGCGCTGGTCGGTGTGGCGAGCGCCATAAAATTTAACGCTTGCAATGCCGGGTACGTGGACGCGAACGCCGCGGGAATGATCGCAAAATATTTGGCGACATCGTTGGCGAGACTGAACGTCGTCAACGCGCCGCGCGTCATCAGCAACTGCTTGCCGATTTCAACAATGTCAATCAATTTGGTCGGGTTGCTGTCGAGATCGATCATGTTTGCCGCTTCGCGCGCGGGTTGCGTGCCGGTATTCATCGCCACCGCGACATCGGCTTGTGCGAGCGCGGGCGCATCGTTCGTGCCGTCGCCCGTCATCGCGATCAAACGTCCGCCGGCTTGATACTCGCGGATAAGTTGGAGTTTGGTTTCCGGCGTCGCTTGCGCGACAAAGTCATCCACGCCGGCTTCCGCCGCAATCGCCATTGCCGTGAGCGGATTATCGCCGGTCAGCATCACCGTCTTGATGCCCATCTTGCGTAATTGGGCAAAGCGTTCCCGAATGCCGCCTTTCACAATATCCTTGAGATGAATCGCTCCCAGCGGCTCGCCATTGCGCGTTACGACCAACGGCGTGCCGCCGTGCTTGGCGATCTCTTCGATGATCGTTTGCAAAGCGGCGGGCGGCGGCTGACCATGCTGGCGGAGGTAATCGAACATCGCGTCCGGCGCGCCCTTGCGAATTTCGGTGCCGTTGAAATTCACGCCGCTCATCCGGGTCTGCGCGGTGAACGGAAAAAATGTCATTCCGTCATACGTGTTGCCGCCCGCGCTCACCGATGGCGCGCGCAAATCATATTTCTCCTTCGCCAGCGCGACGATGCTACGCCCTTCCGGCGTTTCATCGGCAAGCGAAGACACTTGCGCGGCTTGAGCGAGCAGGGCTTCGCTGCTGCCGTTCACCGGGATGAACGCGACGGCTTGCCGATTGCCCAGCGTGATCGTGCCGGTTTTGTCGAGGAGCAACACATCCACATCACCTGCCGCTTCGACTGCGCGCCCGGACAGGGCGATCACGTTGCGCCGAATCAAGCGATCCATACCGGCAATGCCAATCGCAGACACCAAGCCGCCGATAGTCGTCGGAATCAGGCAGACGAGCAACGCGATCAGGACGGTGAGCGTGAGCGGTTTGCCCGCTCCCGCCGCGCGCACACTGTAAATCGAAAACGGCAACAGCGTGAGGCACACGCCCAGAAAAATGATCGTGAACGCCGCGAGTAAAATCTGCAATGCGATTTCGTTCGGCGTCTTTTGGCGTTGCGCGCCTTCGACCATGCCGATCATGCGATCCAAAAATCCTTCGCCGGGATGCGCGGTCACGCGCACGATGAGCCAGTCCGACAAAATGCGCGTGCCGCCGGTCACCGCGCTCCGGTCGCCGCCGGCTTCGCGGATCACCGGCGCGCTTTCACCGGTCACCGCGCTCTCATCCACCGAAGCGATGCCGGCGATCACTTCGCCGTCTGCCGGCACGATCTCGCCGGCTTGCGCGAGGTACACATCATCCCGGCGCAATGCGGTGGAAGGGACTTGCTCGCTCGGGGCATCGCGTTGCGGGTGTTTCAACTTGCGCGCCGGCGTATCGCGGCGCGCGCGCCGAAGCGTCTCGGCTTGCGCTTTGCCGCGCCCTTCGGCGAGCGCCTCGGAAAAATTGGCAAAGAGGACGGTGAACCACAGCCACACCGTAATCGCGCCGATAAAACCGGCGGGCGCTTCGCCTTGCCCCACGAGCGCCTGGAGCGTCAAGCCCGTCGTCACCGCGCTCCCGATTTCGACGATGAACATGACCGGATTTTTGCTCAGCGAAACCGGATTGAGTTTGCGGAACGCGTCCAGCACAGCGCGGCGATACAGCGCAGAACGAGCAGGTTTTGGTTTTTCGGATTTGTTAGTGTAAGTGTCCATCAAATTTGTTCGCGGGTGTGGGGGGCGTTTTGTCAAACGCCCACCCCCAGCAATAAATGTTCAATGATCGGACCGAGTGCCAGCGCCGGCAGAAAATTCAATGCGCCGACGATGAGAATGATTGCGACGAGCCAGCCGATAAAAAGCGGCGTATGCGTGGGCAAAGTGCCTGCGCTCTCCGGCGTTTTTTTCTTGCGCGCGAGCGAACCCGCCATCGCAAGCATCGGAATCGCGAGCCAATAGCGCGCGATCAGCATTGCCAACGCGCCCGCCAAATTGTAGAACGGGGTGTTCGCGTTCAACCCGGCAAACGCGCTACCGTTGTTATTGCCTAGTGAAGAAAACGCGTACAGCGTTTCGCTAAAGCCGTGCGCGCCGGGGTTGAATATGCTGGCGGTGCCGGCATCGGTGACGACGGCAAGTGCGGTTAAACCCAGGACGACGAGCGGCATAATCAAAATTGCCAGCGCCGCCATCTGCATTTCGTACACTTGAATTTTTTTGCCGAGATATTCCGGCGTGCGCCCAACCATCTGCCCCGCGATAAACACGGCGACGATCACAAACGCGAACATGCCGTACAAACCGGAGCCGACGCCGCCGAACACCACTTCGCCCAGTTGCATCATCACGAGCGCGACCAGTCCGCCGAGCGGCATGTACGAATCGAGCATCGAATTGACTGAGCCGTTCGATGCGGCGGTTGTCGCCACAGTCCAGAGCGCGGTGTTGGCGATGCCAAAGCGAACCTCTTTGCCTTCCAGGTTGCCGCCCGGGTGTGCATCCGTCAGCGTTTGGTCTATGTCGAGTTGAGCGAATATCGGGTTGACAGCCGATTCCGCCCACACTGCAATTCCCAGGAACACGCTAAAGATGATCAGCATCGCGGCGAGAATTGCCCAACCTTGCCGCGTGTCGCCAACCATCTTGCCGAATGTGTAGCACAGCGCGGCGGGGATCAACAGGATCGCCACCGTTTCCAGCAAGTTGGACAGCGGCGTGGGATTTTCAAACGGATGCGCCGAGTTGGCGTTGAAAAAGCCGCCGCCATTGGTGCCGAGTTGCTTGATCGCCACTTGAGAGGCGACGGGTCCGACGGCAATCGTTTGATGCGTGACGAGTTCGCCGCTCGTCGTCTGAGTCGCTTGGACGAGCCGTGCCATAACGTTCGGCGCGAAGGTTTGCGTTACGCCTTGCGAAACCAGCGTGACTGCCAGCACCAAAGATAACGGCAACAGGATGTACAGGGTCGAGCGCGTCAAATCGCGCCAGAAATTTCCAAGCGTCTGCGCGTTGCGCCGGACCAAGCCGCGCGTAATTGCGGCAAACATTGCCATCCCGGTCGCCGCCGAAACAAAATTCTGCGTGGTCAACGCGAGCAGTTGCGTCAGATAACTGAGCGTGGTCTCGCCGCCGTAATTCTGCCAGTTCGTGTTCGTCGCAAAACTGACAGCGGTGTTGTACGCGCCGTCGGGCGCAACCGCGCCGAGTTCCGCCGGGTTGAGCGGCAAAAAGCCTTGCCCGCGTTGGAGGAGGTACACCGCGCCAATGCCCAAGAAATTAAACACGAGCATTGCCACGGCGTACGTTTGCCAATTCATTTCTTCGGTCGGACTGACACCGCACAAACGGTAAATCAAATGCTCGCTTGGGCGCAGGATCGGATCGAGCCAAGTGCGGCGGTCTTCATACACCGCCGCCATAAATGCGCCCAATGGTTTGACCAATAAGAGCAAGCCGCCCAAACAAATGGCGATTTGTGCGATACCCAGCGTCGTCATCAAAACCACTCCGGTTTCAAAAGCGCCGCAAACATATATCCGAACAGCGCAAGCGTAACGGCTCCGCCGACGAGATAAAGCATACCCACCTTACTTTCCGACGCGTTCGCAGAGCGAGATAAAACCGACTGTTGCGGCAAAGCACGCGAGCGTCAAACCAAACAAGAATAGATCAATCATTGCGTTCCTCGTTTGCATCTTTACAAAAACTATAGGCGGATTTGCGTCAATGGGGGGTCAATAAAACGCCGAGACCGGTCAAAAAAACATAAAGAACAATTTTTGACTTTATTTTTATGCGGTCTGGGGTTAGAATGAGTGGGGAAAATGGAGTGTGCGACCCGTTCGCGGTAACGCGTGAGCGGGTCGGGTAGAATGGATCAAACGGCAATGAACTATGAACAACGCCCTAATCCTGATGAACTTTTGGCGGCGATCCAAAAAGATCAGGCGCAACAAGGGCAAGGCAAACTGAAAATTTTTTTGGGCATGGTTGCCGGCGTTGGCAAAACCTACGCGATGTTGAGCGCCGCGCAGGCGCAACGCCACGCCGGCATGGATGTCGCGGTTGGCTATGTGGAAACCCATGGACGTGTCGAGACCGAAGCTCTTCTGCGCGGATTGGAAATCATCCCGCGCGCGCGTTTCGATTATCGCAATCATCCGCTCGAAGAAATGGATTTGGATGCGGTCTTGGCGCGGCGACCCCAGATTGTGTTGGTGGATGAACTGGCGCACACCAACGCGCCGGGTTCGCGGCATCCCAAACGCTATCAAGACGTTCTTGAAATTTTGAACGCAGGCATCAACGTTTACACGACGGTCAACGTTCAACATTTGGCAAGTCGCGCCGATACGGTGCGCCAAATCACGGGGATCACCGTGCGCGAAACCGTCCCGGACTCGCTGTTCAGTCTCGCCGATCAAGTGGAACTGGTGGATGTAACGCCGGAGGAATTGCGCCAACGCCTCCAAGAAGGCAAAGTGTATGTGCCGGAGAGCGCGCAGGTTGCGAGCAAGAATTTTTTCCGTGTCGGCAATTTGATCGCTTTGCGCGAAATGGCGTTGCGCCTCACCGCCGAGCGGGTGGATCATCAACTCAAAGATTACATGTCGCTCAAGCGCATTGCCGGCCCGTGGAAGTCCGGCGAGCGGTTGCTGGTGGCAGTCAGTTCCAGTCCCTTTGCCGAGCGCCTTGTCCGCTGGACGCGGCGGATGGCGTACAACTTGGATGCGACGTGGTTGGCGGTAAACGTCGAGACCGCGCACCCCTTGTCCGAAAACGCCAAAGCGCAACTCGCGCACCATTTGGCGTTGGCGCGCGAACTGGGCGGCGAAGTGATCACGACCGCCGATGAAAATATCGTCGAGGCGTTGTTGCGTGTGGCGCGCGAGCGCAACGTCACACAACTTATCGTGGGCAAGCCGCGCCGCAGTTTCCTCCTCGATGCGTTGCGTGGCGGCGCGCTGGCAGATCGCTTGATTCGCGCGAGCGGCGAACTGGATATTTACGTGGTGACCAGTGACAAGGGCACGCAAAGCCAGGTCATTCACGGCAAACGCCCCGGCGACGTGTACGTCCGTTTCGTGCGGACTGCGCCCACCCAGCCGCGTCTCACTTCCACCAGCCGCGAGTACTTGATCGCATTACTACTTATCGTTGCCATCGTCGGCGTTGATTTGCTGGCATTGCAATTCATCAGTTATCAAGCCGTGGGTTTGGTTTTGCTGTTCACGGTTTCTTTTTTGGCTTTATTTGTGGGGCGGGGCCCGGTGTTGCTCGCGGCAACGCTGAGCGCGCTGTTGTGGAATTTTTTGTTTATCCCGCCGATCTTTACGCTGACGATTGCCGGCGTGGAGAACACCTTGATGTTCGCCTTGTATTTTGTGATCGCGCTGGCGACCGGCACATTGACCTCGCGCTTGCGCGCGCAACGGCTTGCGATCCGCGAACGCGAGAAACGCACCGAGGCGCTGTACGCGATGGCGCGCGCCATTGCCAGCGCGCCGACGTTGAACGACGTGCTCCGCCTCGCGGTGGCGCAAATTCACCAAGGGTTTAACGCCGAGGTTGCGTTTTTGTTGCGCGAAGAAAACGATCAACTGGCGCATATCGCGCACGCCGCCAGCACGCTGACGCTCGACGAAAAAGAACGCAGCGTGGCGCAGTGGACCTTCTCGAATCGCAAACCGGCGGGCCGGCTGACCGACACCTTGCCGCTTGCCCGCGCGCGGTGGTTGCCGCTGATCACGCCCAACGGCGCGGTGGGTGTGATGGGGCTAAGTCTGGACGCAGACCTCACCGTGGATCAAACCATGTTGCTCGAAACTTTTGCGAGCCAGATTGCGCTTGCCATCGAACGCGAGTTGCTGGGCGAAGCGGCGGCGCACGCGACGCTGGTTGCCCAGTCGGAACGCCTTTACAAAACTTTGCTCGATTCCGTTTCGCACGAACTGCGCACGCCTATCGCGGCGATCACCGGCGCGGCGACAACGTTGCTGGATCCCAAAACGATGGCGCAGGCGGAAGCGCGCGATGCGCTCGTCGAAGAGATCCGGTTAGCGGCGGATCGTTTGAATCGCTTGGTGGAAAACTTGCTCGATATGACGCGGTTGGAATCGGGGATGTTGAAACTCCGGTTAGATTGGTGCGACGTGGGCGATCTGGTCAGCGTGACGCTGAATCGCATCAAACCATTGCTTGCTCAGCATCGAGTTAGCGTGGACATTTCACCAGACTTGCCGCTCGTGCGCTTGGATTTCGTGCTGATGGAGCAGGCATTGCACAACCTGATCCACAATTCGGCGGTGCACACGCCGCCTGGCACGCGCATCCGCATCACCGCAAAAATGGATCCCGGCGCGCTTGTCCTGATCGTCGCGGATCAGGGTTCGGGATTGCCGCCCGAAGTGTTGCCGAGAATTTTCGACAAATTTTATCGCGCGCCCGGCGTTCAACGCGGCGGTGTCGGCTTGGGGCTTTCGATCACGCGCGGTTTGGTGGAGGCGCACGGTGGCACGATTACTGCCGAGAATTACAGTCAGGGTGGGATCAGTTTTACGATTCGCTTGCCGCAAACCGAACAGTCGCCGCTCGTTGCGGAAACCGAGGCAACCGGATGAACGATAATGCCAACGTCCTCATCATCGAAGATGAAATTCAAATCCGCCGTTTGGTTCGGATCAGTTTGACGGCGAACGGCTATCGGGTGTTTGAAGCCGTGACCGGCGGCGAAGGTCTCGCACAAGCGGCGACCTTGCGTCCCGATGTCGTCATTCTCGATTTGGGGTTGCCGGATCAAGACGGTTTGCAAGTGCTCAAGCAACTGCGCGAATGGAGCCAGGTGCCGGTGATCGTTCTTTCCGTGCGCGATGCGGAGGTGGACAAGATCGCGCTCCTGGATGCTGGGGCGGACGATTATCTCACCAAGCCGTTTAGCATGGGCGAGTTGTTGGCGCGCTTGCGCGTGGCGCGGCGACACAGGCAACTCACGCCGGAAAGCACGACGTTTCAGAGCGGTCGCCTCACGGTGGATTTTACGCGGCGCTTGGTCATGGTCGCTGGCGAAAATATCAAACTGACCAAAACCGAGTACGCGCTGTTGCGGCTGTTGGTGCAACACGCCGGCAAAGTGTTGACGCACACGCAAATTTTGCGCGAGGTGTGGGGTGTCGGTTACACGAACGAAACTCATTACTTGCGC
>CAIKBD010000057.1 GCA_903825565.1 uncultured Anaerolineales bacterium
CTGGGTCATTGCATCTCCAAATGCGTCAGTTTGTCTTGTAGTCAAGTGGTCTTGTAGTCGGTTCGCCTTTCGACTATCCGACTACAAGATCACTTGACTATTGGACTAACTTATTTGTTGTACTTGACCATCAACTCTTGGTACTTTTTCAAATTGGCGTCGCGATTGTCTGCGGCCCATTTCAAATCGTACTCGACATTCTTGATGTCCTTGGCTTGCGGCACACCTTCGGGCAAAGGCACATCGCCACGCACGGCGCGGCGACCGTAGAATTTCAAGATCAACGCTTTTTGGAAATCGGCGGAGACCGAGAAATCGAGGAACGCTTTAGCGGCGTTCGGGTGTTGCGCGCCCTTGATCAACGCGGCAACGTCAAAGAGGACGCCCGTGCCATCGCTGGGGTACACAACGCCCGCGGTTGCGCCGGTGCCGGCGGAGTAGATGTACGCGCCTTGTTCAAACGCGAGACCGAGCGCATTTTCGCCGGTGCCGACTTGCAGATACACGGTGCCAGAGCTGGGAACGATGACCAGGTTCTGGATCAATTTTTCTTCAAATTCCCAACCCTTGTCCTTGTTCGCGAGCAAGCGCGTCACAAGCGATTGGTACGACGAGGACGATTTCGACGGATCGGCGTTGACGATCTTGCCTTTCCATTTGGGATCGAGCAAGTCTGCCCATTTTTTGGGCGCATCGGCGGCGGGCACAAGTTTCTTGTTGTACATGATCGTTGCACTCGCAATGCCGGTGCACGGAATCAACAAGTTCGTCTTGTCTTGCGCTTCGGGCAAGAGTTTGTCATAGTCTTTTAATTTGTATGGCTCGAACAAATCGGGCATCGCGCCGATTGTGTCTGGACCCACGCTCCACAATACATCGCCCAGCGGGCGAGCTTTTTCCGCGTTGATGCGTTGCAGTAACACGCCCGAACCACCGGTCACAACCGAGACCTTGATGCCACTGGCTTTTTGGAATTCAGCGGCGGCAAAGTCAACCATTGCTTGATCCGCGGCAGAGTACAGCGTCAATTCTTTTTCGAGCACAACGGGTACGGCTGTCGGCGGAACGGCGGTGGGTTTCGGCGCTTCGGTCGGCTTGGGTGCGTCGGTGGGTTTCGGAGCGGCAGTGGCAGGAACGGCTGTCGCCGGTACCGCGGTGGGTTTCGGCGCTTCGGTTGGTTTTGGCGCGGCGGTTGGCGGCACCGGTGTTGCGGTTGGTGCTGGCGCGCACGCGGCAAGCACTAGCCCT
This sequence comes from uncultured Anaerolineales bacterium, assembly GCA_903825565.1. Classification (GTDB taxonomy): domain Bacteria; phylum Chloroflexota; class Anaerolineae; order UBA4142; family UBA4142; genus CAIKBD01. Next base: position 1,249 of record CAIKBD010000057.1, read on the forward strand.
GCGAGTACGACGAGCATGAGCATGACAAGCAGATGTCGAACGTTTTTCATTTTCATCTCCTCCTTGAGAATACATAGTCCTGATTTTTTTGTGCCGATTCAAAGCTTGGGTCTAGGTCTCATCACCTCCTTGCGTTCGGGCAAAGTCCAAGTTGGGCAGAATGTATGTAATGCTCAATTGGGCGTGGGCTTGGCTTGGCGCTCGCATCGCTTTTGCAAGAGGTCGCAGCAGGTTGGATTGTCGCTAGGCAATCTGCATAATCACACAAACGTTGGCGTGCCAACTTGCGAAAAGCGTCTTGGGAGGCATTGGGTAAGACGTGCGCCACACCAAGACGCGAGGAACAATTCAGGGTCGGAATGCGAATCTATCTCCCACATTCAACCTTGACCGGCGAGTACGATTCTAACATACAAAAGTTATTTCATCAAATCGTTCCACGCAAATAGGTGTGCGGCAAAGTTTTGGGCGCGTAGGACAAGAATACGAGGGCGTTTTGACAAATGCCCCTCCGCGCGTTGGCAGGGACGTTTGTCAAAACGTCCTGCTGCCAAAACGGCCTGCCCAAAACTTTGGCGCACCCGCTCTCCCGAAATCGCATTTTGCAAAAATCTCAAGGCGTGGTAGAATAAGAACGAGGTTTTTTGAATGAGCGAACAACGCAAACCAGTTGTTACTCCCAACTCGATTGGCGCTTTGGCGCAAATGGTTCGAACTCTGCGGCTTGTGTGGCGACTGCTCAATGATCCACGTGTGCCCACTCTAACGAAATGGCTCATCCCCGCTGTCGCCGTTTACTTTATCTCTCCGATTGATCCCTTCCCCGAATTGCTCGTGCCCGGTGTGGGCTACTTGGACGATTTGGGCGTGCTGGTCGCCGGGATCGCGCTGTTTATCGAACTGTGCCCGCATCATGTTGTCGAAGAACATCGCCGCGCGATTGCGGCGGAGGCGGGCGCGCACCCACCGGCGGAAGACAATGTCATTGATGGCACGTCGCGCTCTGTGCCGCCCGACGATTCGCAAACTCCGCCCGGGTAATCTCTGGCGTTGAAAGGTGAAAAGGATGGCTGATACTCTCAAAACATTCCAACAGACTGCCACCGAGTTAAATGTTTCGGTGAACACGCTCAAGCGTTGGACGAAAGACTTTGCGCCGTTTCTCTCGCCGGCAGGTCCCATCAGTGGCGATGGCGCGAGCCGTCGGTTTAGCGATGAAGACGCCAGTACCTTGCGGCGTGTGAAAGAGCAACTTGCCAGCGGCGCAAGCACCGAAGAAGTGAGCGAACAGTTGCAATCTGAAGGGCGCGGCGATAGCAACCCCGCCGCGCTCGCCACGCGCGAAACCAGTTCCCAAGCCACCGGGTTTGTCGTGCTCACGGACACCTTGCGCGCGATGATCGAAAACCAGCAAACGATCCAAAACAGTTTGCAGGTCAATCGCAATCTGCAAGGCGTGATCATTCAGGACAATTTCAACTTGAAAGAAGAAAACATAAAGTTGCGCGAACGGATGCAACGCCTCGAACAAGAACTGACCGAACTGCGCAAGCGCGACGGCGATTACCGTTTGCTGTTGGAACAACGGCTGGCGCGCGTCGAACAAGAGGCGCGCAAGAGTATTTGGAGCCGCCTGTTCTAACTGGCGCGGCATGTGCACTTGTGCCGCACCAGTTGAATAGATCGCTTTAACAATCTAGCCCCGACGTATGCACGCTGGGGCTTTTTTTCTGCGCGCGATAGGACGCTCGACAAATCACATTTCAAGGAGAGGGCACATGCGAACAACGCGGTTGGCAATTGTAGGGCTGGGGAATGTGGGACGCCGGTTGTTGGAACTGATCGAACTCAAGCGCGATTTACTGCGCGCACGCTTCGATCTCGATCTGTCCGTCATCGGCGCGGTGGATCGCGGCGGTGGGGCGCTGACAGCGGCGGGGTTGAGCACGAACGAAATCTTGCGGCTCAAGCGCGCGCATCAAAGTGTGGCGACGTATCCCGGTATTGGACAACCCGGCTTGTCTGCACAACAATTGGTGCGCGACGCGGATGCTGAGATTCTAGTCGAGTTGTCGCTCACCAATCTCAAAGACGGCGAACCGGGTTTAAGTACGGTGCGGAGTGCGTTCGCGCGGAAACAGCACGTTGTGACGGCGAACAAAGGTCCCTTGGTGTTGGCGTATCCCGAACTTGCCGCGCTTGCCAAAACGAATGGCGTGCACCTGTTGCACAGTGCGTCCGTGACAGGCGGCTTGCCCACGCTCAACCTCGGCATGCGCGATCTCGGCGCCGCCGTCGTCGAAAAATTCGAAGGTGTCGTCAATGGCACGACGAATTACATCCTGTCGCGGATGGGGCAGGGGCAGGGCTATGCCGAGGCGCTCAAACATGCGCAAGATATTGGCATGGCGGAAGCCGATCCCACGCTCGACGTGGATGGCTGGGACGCGGCGAGCAAGTTGGTGATCGTGGCGAACGCGGTGTTGCGGCGACCGACGACGCTCAAAGATGTGAGCATCGAAGGAATTCGCCAGGTCACGCCGAACGATCTGCGTGTGGCGGCGGAACGCAAGCAAGTGATCAAATTGATCGCCCTGGCGGAAAAAGCCGGCAAAGACTATCAGTTGAGTGTCAAGCCAACCTGGCTCGACAAGGGACACCCTCTTGCGCGGCTGGGCGCGGGGATGATGGGCGTGCTGTACAACACGGACATTAACGGCACGATTTTTGCCGCGATTGAAGAGGAAGACCCGTATCCGACCGCCGCTGGCGTATTGCGCGACATTGTGCAAATCGCAAGTGCGTGTTAGCGGCTGGGGCGCGATCAGGGCAAGTATTTTTCCGCCGCAGTTCAAGCGAAAAAATTTTGCCCTTACACCACTCTTATGCAAAATCTCAAAAGTAAACTCGCTCTCTCCCTCATCTTTGCGCTGATCGTTTTTCTCGCGCTGGCGTTTTACGCAGATGCGCCGCGCCTTCTTGCCGCGTTCGCCGCGTTCGATTGGCGCTGGCTTCCGCTCGCCTTACTCACGACGCTGATCAATTACCTGTTACGTTTTGCGCGCTGGCATTATTATCTCGGCGTGATTGGTGTGACCCAGGTTTCGCACCGCGATTCGCTCTTGATCTTCTTGTCCGGTTTCAGTTTGACGATGACGCCGGGCAAACTCGGCGAAGTGCTTAAATCGTTTTTGCTGAAAAGTCGGTTTGGTACGCCGGTCAGTTATTCCGCTTCCATCGTCGTGGCGGAACGTCTGACCGATGTGCTGGGAATGGTCATTCTTGCCGCCGCTGGGTTGGCGTTGTATCCGGTCGGCGTTGGGCCGCTGGCATTCGTGCTGGGCGCGACGCTCGCGCTCGTGCTCGTCGCGCAGCAGCGCGCACTCGTCGAGCGACTGATCGATCTTGGCGCACGCGTGCCGGTGGTGGGCAGTCGCTTTGCCGATCTCGCACGCAATTTGTACGCGAGCGTCTATCTGATGTTGCGCGCCCAGCCATTGCTGATCGCGATTGCGCTTGCCACTGCCGCGTGGTTCGGCGAATGTGTTTCGTTTTGGTTCATCCTGATCGGCATCGGCGAACCGGCAACCGCGTGGCTGTTGTTGCAAGCGACATTTATTTACGCGGCGGCGTCGTTGTTCGGCGCGGCGTCCATGTTGCCGGGTGGACTCGGCGCGACGGAAGGCGGCATGGCATTCCTGCTCGAACAGATCGTTCACGTCGCGCGCGAAGCGGCAGTCGCGGCGACGTTGATTGTCCGCCTGTGCACGCTTTGGTTCGCCGTGTTGTTGGGCGTCCTAGCGCTTCTCGCGTTTGGCGTGCCGCGGCAGATTACCCCAGAGTAACTCGCGGGATCGGCGCATTGCCGATCCCAGGAGGCGCGTATGGCGATCCTCGTTTTGCTCGCATCGGTTTTGGCGACGCTCATTCCCACGCTGATCTTTGCCTCCACTCTGCGTTGGATTGATCGATACGAGCGCGAGCCGACCCCGCTTGTGATTGCCGCGTTCTTGTGGGGCGCGACCCCCGCGGTGATCATCGCCGCCGTCAGCGAAATCATCGCCGATGTGCCGCTGGGCTTGTTCAATCTCAGCGCGGCGAAACTGATCAGCTCGAGCGCCATCGCGCCGGTGATCGAAGAACTCGCCAAAGGCATTTTCGTCTTTGCCGTGTACTGGTTCTTTCAACGCGAGTTTGACGATCCGATTGACGGCATCGTGTACGGCGCGCTCGTCGGCTTTGGCTTTGCGCTGACGGAAAATGTGTTTTACTTTTTGGGCGCGTGGGTCGCGGGCGGCTGGGGCCAATGGACGGTGCTCGTCGTGCTACGCGCGTTCCTCTTCGGGATGAATCACGCGTTCTTTACGAGTCTGACCGGTTTGGGCTTGGGATTGGCGCGCGTGACCGCGCCGTTCTTCGCGCGCGTAATTTTTGCGCTCGCCGGATTGGGCGCGGCGATCCTGTTTCACTCGATTCACAACCTGGGCGCATCACTCGCGGCGACCAATATGTTGACGCTCGGCGTCAGCGCGTTGAGCGACTGGGGCGGCGTGCTGATCGTGTTCATCATCATCGTCATCGGCTGGGCGTTTGAAAAACGGTGGGTGACGGAGGAACTGCAAGAGGAAATCGAAACCGGGTTGATTGACGTGCGCGAGTACGCGCTGGCGCGCTCGTACCGCGCCCGGCTCGGTGCGCGACTTGGCGCATGGGCGCGCGGCGATTGGCGCGCGGCGCAACGCACCGGGCGGCTCGCGCAATTACTCGCCGAACTCGCGTTCAAAAAATATCAGATGCGCCAACGCGGGCAAGATTATACCTCGCAGATTCGCGCGCTCCGCACCGAGATCGCGCTGGCACGCGGCGGCAGTTGAAAAGCAAACCTCACGTTCGAGAACCGGACGTGAGGTTTTTATTTGGCTGAATCGTGCGCTTGGTCAATTTCAGGAACACCTAAATCTTTGCAGAATAACTGATTTACCGAGTGCCTCGCGTCGCGCCAATTCGCGATTCGCTTCGACGATCAGTTGGATCGCTTCTTTCAAATTCTCGCGCGCCTGTTCCAAAGTTTCGCCTTGGGTATTTGCGCCCGGCAATTCCTCAACGTAGCCGATCCACCATTCGCCATCTTGCTCAAAGACCGCCGTATATTTGTTGATCATGCCTACCTCCCTGACGCGAAAAGCCAGCACATTTCCGCGCTACGCTTTCCCGCCGCGCGCCTCCGCCACAATTTTCACGCCCGCGCTCGCGCCGATACGCGTTGCGCCGGCATGGATCATCGCTTGCGCCTGCTCGTAATTGCGAATGCCACCCGCCGCTTTCACGCCCAACTCGCCGCTAACGGCGCGCGCCATCAGCGCAACATCGTGCGCGGTCGCGCCGCCCGGTCCAAACCCCGTCGAGGTTTTGACGAAATCTGCGCCGGCTTGTTTTGCCAATTCGCACGCCCGCACTTTTTCGTCGTCGGTCAACAACGCGGCTTCGATGATCACTTTGAGGATCGCGCCGCCAGCGTGCGTCGCGTCGCCCACCGCGCGAATATCGTCGCGCACGAAATCGAACTGCTTGGCTTTGAGCGCGCCGATGTTGATCACCATATCAATCTCGCGCGCGCCATCGGCGACGGCTTGCCGCGTTTCAAACACCTTGACCGGGGTCGTGTGCGCGCCCAGCGGAAAGCCGACGACGGCGCACACCGCCACCTCTGTCCCGCGCAACAACGACGCGCAGAGTTTGATGTAGGGCGGGTTGACGCACACAGCGGCGAAACGATACTCTTTCGCCTCGGCGCACAATTTTTCGATCTCGGACGGCGTCGCTTCCGGTTTCAAGATCGTGTGATCGATAAATTTTGCAATATCTTGCGGCACTGCCGACACCCCACTCCGCGCCGAAATGCGCGCCGCGCCCGCGCCGAGAATCCGCCGCACATCGTCCGGGCATTTCTGCGCGCAAATCTGGCAATTCGTGCACGCGTGCGGCTCGGCAGTGCCTGCCAGCGGCACGGTGTACTGGTTCAACGCTTCGACAATCGCGCGCGTGATTTCCTGAACCTGGGATTCGGATGGAAGCATCATCGTCTCGCTATCAAAAGACACGGAGACGCGCAGACAAGGAGCAAAATTTCTCCGGGTCGCCGCGTCATTTCTTCAAGAACCGTTTTTCCACCGCCATAATTTTTTCGACGCGTTTTTGGTGGCGTTCTTCGCGGCACTCGGTCGTGAGAAAAATCTGCGCGATGTCGCGCGCCAGCCCCGCGCCGATCAAGCGCGCGCCGAGCGTGAGCACATTCGCGTCGTTATGTTCGCGCGCGTTGCGTGCCGTCGAAAGATCGTAACAGAGCGCGGCGCGCACGCCCGGCACCTTGTTCGCCGTCATCGCCGAGCCGATGCCCGCGCCATCAATGATGATCCCGCGCGCCGCCGCGCCATTGCTCACTAATTCGGCGACGGCGTACGCAATGTCCGGGTAATCTACCGGCTCCGCCGAAAACGCGCCGCAATCCTTCACCGCGTACCCCAGTTCACCGAGAAATTTGGCGAGGTCTTGCTTGAGCGCAAATCCGCCGTGATCCGCGCCAAGCGCAATTGTCTTGAGCGCCGGCGCACTCGGCGTTGCCGGCGGGGTTTGCTCGGCAAGCACGCGGTTCACAACTTGGTGCACCAGTTCGCGGATTTGATCGTCTTGGAGCGTCACGGTGATGTTTTTCCCGAAGCGAAAATAAAATCGGGGATCAAGCCGATTTGTTCGAGGGGCCAGTACGTGACCCATGCCTTGCCAATGATGCGTTTCGCGGACACGGTGCCCCACGAGTGCGAGTCGCTCGAAAAGTTGCGATTGTCGCCGAGCACAAAGTACTCGCCCAGCGGCACGACAATCGAAGGCATCGAGTACGAGCCGACGTTGAGCGGGTACGGTTCTTTGAGCGGCTCGCCGTTGATGCGAACCTGCCCTTCGAAAATTTCGATGCGGTCGCCGGGCAAACCGATCACGCGTTTGATGAAATCGCGCGAGTTGCTATTCGGCGGCTCGAACACGACCACGTCACCCCGTTCCGGCAAACGAAACAGGTAGACGAGTTTGTTCACGAACAGATACTGCCCGTCGTGAAAATTCGGCTCCATCGAATAGCCCTCGATGCGAAAATTTTGCACGGCGAAGCGAATGACGAGAAAGATCACGAGCGTCAAGATCAATGTCTCGATCAGTTCGCGCAACGCCGTGCCCACGCCGTGCCAGATCGAAGGTTTCGGCGGCGGCAAAAATTCTTCCGGCGGCGCCGGCGGCAACTCGGGCGGTAACAACGTATCGGTTGGTTCGTTTGTCAGTTCCAAAACACTCGCCTCAAATTCTAGATTCGTCCCCATTATAATCCAACTCGAAGCAACGCGCAAAGCGAATCACCCGCGCGTTTTTTGCGCCGCGAGCGTATCGAGCCATGCCTTGTCTTCGACGCGGAGCAAAATCGGGTTGAACAATTGCGCGATGCAAAATACTGTCAAGATCGATCCGAAAACGGCGACGACGTGTCCCGGATTGAACACGCCACCCAGCCAGCCAGCCAGCGCGGTGCTGAGGGGCCACGTGAATTGCGCGATCAGCCGGCGCACGGCGAACACGCGCCCTTGCAACTCGCGCGGCGTTTGCGTTTGCCAAATCGCTTGCGAGTGTGCGTTCATAATCGGCAACATGCTGTGCGAGGCGAACGCCAGCCCCGCTGTGAGAAACAGGAACGGCGAAAGCCCCAGCGCCAGCATCGCTACGCCGGACAGAATCATTCCGCCGACGACGCCATACACGCGTCGCGCCTTGAGTCCGCCCCACGCGCTAATCAACACACCGCCCATCACGCCGCCGACACTGCCCGAAATCGTGATGAGCGCGAGCGCCGATTCGAACGCCAAGCCGCGCGCCAGCCAGTCTTCGCCGAGATTGAACTTGACGATCAGCGGCAGGAACACGCCAAGCGGCGATGAGAGTAAATTCGCCACGGTGAATGTGCCGAGCAACCACAGCAAGGGTCGCCGATGCCAAATGTACAGCGCGCCTTCGCGGATGTCTGCCCATAAACTTTTTTTCGATCCATCTGCCGCGCGCAAGTCGGTGCGCTGGGGCGAGGGAATGAACAAAAAGATTAGAACCGTCGCCGCAAAATAAAACGTGATCGCGTCGAGCGTGATCGCCAGCGGCGCGCCATCCGCCAACGTTGCCAGCCCTGCGCCAAGCGCCCCGCCGATCACACCTTGCCGCGCGAGCGCGGGCAACGCGATGATGCTGGCGGCAAGCGCGGGCGACAAGATGCCGGAGAGCGACCAGATCGTCTGCATCATTCCGTTTGCGCGCGGCAGTTGTTTCTCCGGCACGAGCATCGCGTACGAGGTGTCGAACGCCGAGTTGTGAAACGCGCTGAAGCACGCGTGAATAAAAACGAGCGCGACGAGCGATCCCAGTTGCAAGGTCTGCGTCGCCATCATGCCGGCGATGATCAGACTGAGACAGCCGCTGGCAAAATCCATCGCCGTCATCGTGCGCTTGCGGTCGTGGCGATCCGCCCACGCGCCGGCGAGCGGCGCGCCGAACACCGTTGGCAGGGCAAACGCCAAACTCACTGCCGAGAGCGCAAACGCAAGTTCCGGTTTTTGTTCGGGGCGCGGGTACAGCGTTTGTGTCAACCAGATCGTCGTCGCAAAAAAAGTGAGCGCGCTGCCAAATACGGAAACCGACTGCGTCGCCCAGACGATCAAAAATGTGCGAAAGCCGTTGGGAGGCGATTGGTACGCCATAGCATCCTTTCGCGCGCCAAGGGGACGAGAGCGCGCAGGCGCATTGTACGCAGGATGCGCTGAATGGCAAACGTCGCCGGCTCGCCCATTTTGACAATCGTCTCCACATCATCTATAATCCAAATAACCGAACATTGACCGGCTGGAATGTCGGGGGAGAGCGCAAGCGTTTCGCTTGACACCGAAGGGGCAAGTCCGCCGCACCGCCAACGGCGCGCGAATCTCTCAGGTCAACGAACCCCGCCAAGTTCAAACTCTGGAAAGTTGGATGGCACAATGTCCAACGCCGATGGGGCAAGTCTTACTCAGACGAATCTCTCAGGCAATCAAACAGAGAATGCGTGACGCCATGTCGCGCGTTCTCTGTTTATTTTTTTCCGAGCACATTCAAGGAGGCAAGGATGCCCATGATGATTCCCACCTTTTTGCTCAAGAAACTGTACGTGAAAGGCAGTTTCAAAAACACCCCGACCGGTTTTCAACTCGCGTTGCAAAATACGCTTGCCAACGGCACGCTGATTGGCGTCGGCGCGATTCGGATTGACGCGCGCGAAATTTCCCCCGAACAAATTTTCATCACCGTGGGCGCCAATGCGCCGGTGCGCGCCAGCGACATTGCGTTGGCGACGCCGCGCGTGTTTCCGCTCAACACCATCGTCACGTTTCGCGTCGAGGATCAACCGCTTGCGCCCGGCGCGCATCGCGTCCACTTTTCTGTGAATACGCAAGAAGCAGGCGAACTCAAAATTGATGCGGAGGATTCAATCGAATGAGTGAACTAAAACGCACCCCCTTGTACGCCACGCACGTTGCGCTCGGCGGACGCATGGTCGAGTTCGGCGGCTGGGAAATGCCCGTGCAATACGCCGGCATTCTCGAAGAACACCACGCCGTGCGTACCGCCGCCGGCTTGTTCGACGTGGATCACATGGGGCAATTCGAAGTAACCGGCGCGGATGCTCTGCCGTACCTGCAACATTTACTCACCGCGAATATTGCCGCGCTCGCGCTGAACGAAGCCGGCTATGCGCTGATGTGCTACGCCGATGGTACCGTGGTGGACGACACGTTCGTGTACCATTTGCCGCGCAAGAAAACCGGCGAGGCGCATTACATGGTCGTGGTCAACGCCGGCAACCGTGCCAAAGATTGGGCGTGGATGAAAGCGCACGTCGCCGGGTTTCGCGTCAACCTGCGCGACATTTCGGATCACCTGTACATGCTCGCATTTCAGGGTCCCCAAGCGGAACAAATTCTGCAGAAACTCGAATCGTTCGATCTGTCCAAGATCAAGTACCACTTTGCGCGCGCGTTCAAAATCGGCAAACAATCCGGCTTGATCGCGCGCACCGGCTACACCGGCGAAGATGGCTTTGAGATGTTCATCCCGGTGGATTCCGGCAAGCATGTGTGGGACGCGATCCTCGAAGCCGGCAAAGCGGCAGGCGCGCAACCGATTGGCTTGGGCGCGCGCGATTCGTTGCGCTTTGAAGCCAAGATGCCGCTCTACGGTCACGAGATTGACGCGCACACGACGCCCATCGAAGCCGGGTTGACGTGGGCGTGCGATCTCGACAAAATGTTTATCGGGCGCGATTGCATCTTGAAACGCAAACTCGAAGGCGTGACGAAAAAACTGGTCGGGTTTGAGATGATCGAGCCGGGCGTCGCGCGCAAGGATTACACGGTCGCTCAGGCGGGCAACCCCATCGGCGTCGTGACGACGGGCATGTTCGCGCCGACGTTCAAAAAGAATCTGGGGCTGGCGTTCGTCGCGCCGGAATTCGCCAAGCTTGGCACCGAGTTCGACGTGATTATTCGCGGCAAACCGGTCAAGGCGCGCACCGTCAAGACGCCGTTTTACGCGAATCGCGCGAAGATGAAATGAGCGTGCGTGCCGAGGCGGGATCGCGCGCGTGATGCGGGATCGCGTGTAAGAGTCTTGACGAAAATCATAGAGAGTGAAGGAAGGAGAACCGCCTATGACTATCGAGTACCAGCAAAAACTCATTGACGAAGTGAAAGATTTGCCGGAAGATATGTTTCCCAATCTTTTGCAAATCATTCACTTGTTCAAAGCCAGCGTGTTGCAAGCGCAACATGAAATGGCGGAACTCAGCCAAGAGTTGGCTCTCTGGGATCGTTTGAGCGACGAAGCCGTGCAAGAGTTTGAGCAAGGACTCTAGCCAATGAACATCGGTGATATCTACGCGGTCGAAATTCCGCCCAGCAATGGGCATGAACAAGCCGGTATGCGCCCCGCGGTAATTCTTCAAGCGCCCCAGTTTGAAACACGGTTGCCGACCGTGCTCATCGTGCCACTCACTTCGCAACTCAAGGCGCAAATCTTTCCGGGAACATGTGTGCTCGAACCCGATTCGGAAAATGGGCTTGCGACCAAATCAGTCGCGCTCTCTTTTCAACTGCGCGCGATTGACAAACGCAGATTGAAAAATCAAATCGGTAAATTGAGCAGAGCCGATCTCACAACGATTCAATCACAGATCAAACAACTCATCCAACTTTGAAAGGAGATGTTTCCATGTCAGACCAACAACTCAATTACTTAGCCGACCGCAAATATGCCGAGTCGCATGAATGGGCGAAACCGGAAGGCGAGCTCGTCGTCGTCGGCGTATCCGATTACGCGCAGAGCCAACTCGGCGATGTCGTGTTCGTCGAATTGCCCGCCGTCGGTAAAGCGCTCGAAGCCGGCAAAGCGTTTGGCGTCGTCGAGTCCGTCAAAGCCGCGAGCGATGTCTATGCACCGGTCAGCGGCACGGTCGCCGCGATCAACGATGCGCTCAACGCCGATCCCGCGCTCGTCAACAAGGACGCGTTCGGCGCTGGGTGGTTCATCAAGATCAAGCCGAGCAATCCTGCCGATCTGGAAAAATTGCTCGACGCCGCGACGTATGAGAAAAAAATTGCGGCAGGCGAAATCCACTAACAATGGCAAATTAAAAATGAACAAATGACAATACGAGACTTTTCGTTTGTCGTTTGTTCATTGGCTTTGTTTGTCATTCTGGAGAAATCATGAGCCATCGTTTTATCCCCAATACGGACGCAGATCGCGCCGCGATGTTGCAAGCCATCGGCGTTACTTCGGTTGACGATCTGTTCAAGGATGTGCCAACCAGCGAACTGCGCCCCAACCTGAAATTGCCCACGGCGTTATCGGAACTGGAACTGTCACGCGAAATTCAAGCCCTCGCGGCGCGCAACGCAAACCTGAACGATCATGTTTCGTTCCTGGGTGCGGGCGCGTACAACCATTTCATCCCCGCCACCGTGCCGCATCTCGTTTTTCGCACCGAGTTTTACACGGCGTACACGCCGTATCAAGCCGAAATCAGCCAAGGCACGCTCCAAACGATTTTCGAATACCAATCCATGATCTGCGCGCTGACCGGCATGGATGCGGCGAATGCGTCGCATTACGACGGCGCAACCGCCGCCGCCGAAGGCGCGATCCTCGCGATCAACCAATTGCCCAATCGCCACCAGGTTTTTGTTTCGCCCACCTTGCATCCCGAATATCGCGCGACGATCCGCACGTATCTTGCCGGCTTGGATGTGCAAGTCGTCGGCGATGCCGATCCCGGTTTGTCGTTCGAGCAAGCGCTCGAAAAATATTTGAGCGAGCAAACCGCATGTGTCATTCTCGCCAACCCGGATTTCCTGGGTGAGGCGCGTGATCTGACGCCGATTGCCGAACGGGTTCATGCTGTCGGCGCATTGCTCATCGTCAGCGCGTATCCCATCGCACTCGGCTTGTATCGCGCGCCGGGCGATTGCGGCGCAGATGTCGTCGTCGCCGAAGGGCAAGCGCTGGGCAATCCCGTCGCGTTCGGCGGACCGTACCTGGGAATTTTTGCGACGAAGAATCAGTACCTGCGCCGTATGGCGGGACGTTTGGTAGGGCAAGCGACGGACACCAAAGGGCGGCGCGGCTTTACGCTGACCCTGCAAGCGCGCGAGCAACACATCCGCCGCGAAAAAGCATCGTCGAATATTTGCTCCAACCAAGCGTTGTGCGCGCTCGCCGCCAGCGTCTACCTTGCGACGCTCGGCAAAGCCGGCTTGCGCCAAGTCGCCGAGTTGTGCTATCACAAGGCGCATTATGCCGCGAATCGGATCAATCGCATCGTCGGCTATCGCGTGGATTTGAAGCAAGAATTTTTCAACGAGTTTGTCGTCGCGTGCCCGCGCCCCGTCGCCGAAATCAACGCCCAGTTGCGCGCGCAGGGGATCATCGGCGGCTATGATCTCTCCCGCGAATACCCGCACCTCGGCAACGCGATGCTGGTCGCCGTTACGGAGTTGAACACGAAAGCGCAAATCGATCAATTTGTCGCCGCGCTCAAGCAGATCAAAAATAAAAAGCTAAAAGCTAAAAGCTAAAAGTGAAAAGATAAAAGGCAAAAGTAGGCTCAGCGGAGATACTCCAATGGAAAAGTTGGATGAGCGGTCGTACAAATTCGCTCTGCGGATTCTGAAACTCGTTGATGCACTGCCGCACGCGACCAAGAGCGAAATTTTGGGACGCCAAGTACTTCGTTCGGGAACATCCATTGGCGCAAACGTTGAAGAAGCCTACGCCGCAAGTTCCAAGCGCGACTTTACCAACAAAATGTCCATCGCGCTCAAGGAAGCGCGCGAAACTCACTTTTGGCTTCGCCTGATCAGAGACGACGGTCTTGTTTCAACTGCCCGAATCGAGACCTTGATTCAGGAAGCATTGGAAATCAAACTCATACTTGGCAAGACCGTAACAACAAGTAAAAAGTCCAAAGGCGATGTGTGATCACTTTTGCCTTTTAGCTTTTTACTTTTAACTTGAGGAGTTACCATGACTATTGTCGCGAATAAACCCGAACCGATCATTTATGAATTGAGCGCGCCCGGGCGCACCGGTGCGGCACTGCCCGCGTGCGATGTGCCGCAAGCCAAATTGCCGGCACACTTGATGCGCGCCGATCTCGAACTGCCGGAAGTTTCCGAAGTGGATGTCGTCCGTCACTATACGCGCCTGTCGCAGAAAAATTATTGCGTGGATTTAGGCATCTATCCGCTTGGTTCATGCACGATGAAATACAATCCCAAACTCAACGAAGAAGCGGTCAAGTTGCCCGGCTTTACCGCAGTGCATCCGTACCAGAGCGAGGACGATACGCAAGGCGCGTTGCAACTTTTGCACGAACTGCAAACGATGCTCGGCGAAATTTGCGGCTTGCCCGGCGTAACGTTGCAACCGGCGGCGGGCGCACAAGGCGAACTCGCCGGCATTTTGATCATCCGCGCGTATCACGAGGCGCGCAAAGATCACAAGCGCGTCAAGGTCATCATTCCCGATTCCGCGCACGGCACCAACCCGGCAACTTCAGCCATGACCGGCTTTCAAGTCGTGCAGGTCAAGTCCGACGCGCGCGGCAACATTGATCTCGATGAACTGCGGAAACTCGCGGACGATACAACCGTTGGTTTGATGATCACCAACCCGAACACGCTCGGCTTGTTCGAAGAAAACATTTGCGAAGCGGCGCAGATCATTCACGCCGCCGGCGGCTTGGTGTACGGCGACGGCGCGAACCTCAACGCGATTGTTGGGCTGGCGCGGCCCGGCGATCTCGGTATTGACGTGTTGCACAGCAACTTGCACAAGACGTTCAGCGTGCCGCACGGCGGCGGCGGACCTGGCGCGGGCGCGGTGATGGTGCGCGCAGACCTCGCGCCATTCCTGCCCGGTCCCATCGTTGCGAAAAAGGGCAAACGCTATGCGCTGACGATGCCGAGAAAATCCATCGGGCGCGTCAAATCGTTCTACGGCAATTTCCTCGCGCTCGTTCGCGCGTACGTATACATCCGCTCGTTCGGCAAAGAGCATTTGCACGAAATCGCGGAGAACGCGGTGCTGAACGCCAACTATTTGCTCGCGCGTTTGAAAAATGTGTACAGCGCGCCGTTTGCCAATCGCGTGTGCAAGCACGAATTTGTGTTGACCGGCACGCCGTTCGCCGAACAGTTCGGCGTCCACACGCTCGACATTGCGAAACGCATTCAGGATTACGGCTTTTATCCGCCGACGATCTACTTTCCGCTGATCGTGCCCGAGTGCATCATGATCGAGCCGACGGAAACGCAGTCGAAAGAATCGCTTGATGAATTCGCGGACGCGTTGCTCAAGATTGCGGAGGAAGCGAAAACGAATCCGCAATTGGTGAAGGACGCGCCGCACACTGCGCCGATCACGCGCCTCGACGACGTGCAAGCCGCGCGCAACCCGGTGTTGCGCTATCGCGGCTAGTCCAAACAGATCAACGACCGTATCCATTGACACGGAGACAAGGCGACACGGTGACACGGAGAAAAAAATCCTTGTCTCCCAGTCCCCCAGTCTCCGTGTCTTTTTGAGAAAGGGCAAAAATGGAAACGCAACTCCGCAAAACATTCGCGTATCTCAACAAATTTTTTATGGTGCCGCTGTTTCGCCTGGGTTTCGGACGTTGGATCGGCACGCCGTTCGGCGGATACATTATGGTGTTGCAGGTGCGCGGGCGCAAAACCGGCAAAACGCGTTTTGCGCCGGTGAATTACGCCATCGAAAACGGCGCGGTGTATTGCCTCTCCGGGTTTGGCGTGACGGCAGATTGGTACCGCAACTTGCGCGCCAATCCGCACGTCACGGCGATGCTCCCCAGCGGCGCGCTTGCCGGCGTTGCGGAACCGGTGGATGAGTCGGCGGAACGCTTGCGCGTTCTGCGCCGCGTGTTGATCAATGCTGGGTTCGCCGGCTTTTTCTACGGCTACGATCCACGCCACGTCTCGGACGAACGACTCGAAGCGACCACGCGCGAGGTTGTTGCGATTCGCATTCGTCCGACCGGCATCGGCGCGGGCGCGCACGATCCCGGCGGCTGGGCATGGGTTTTTACGCTTGCGCTCAATCTCGCGCTGTTTGTTTGGCTGGGATGCAAACTGAAACCGCGAGGAAAATAAATGGACATTCGCAAAATCACTTCAGTCGAAACGCATATCTTGCGCCAACAAGTCTTGCGCCCGTTGCAACAACCGCCAGACCAAGTGTATCCGAACGATGACGCGCCGGACACCTTGCACGCCGGCGCGTTTCACGCCGGGCAACTCGTCGGCATTGCGACGGTGTTCCGCGAGCCGCCGCCCGGCGAAAACAATCCGCGCGCATGGCGGCTGCGCGGCATGGCGGTTGCGCCGGCGATGCAACGCCAGGGGATTGGGCACGCGCTGATCGAGTTTTGCGTCGCGCACATCCATGCGCACGGCGGCACAGCGCTCTGGTGCTACGGGCGCAGCTCTGCGCGCGCGTTCTACGCGGCGTTGGGGTTTCGCACAATTGGCGCTGAATTCAACATTCCGGCGAGCGGCGCGCATTTTGTGTTTCGGCGCGAGTGGATGTGAGCAAGTTTTTGCCGGTGGGCAAAGGCAAAAGTGAGGAGTGTGGCAAACCCTTACTGGCGGAAACGCCAGTAAGGGTTTGCCGTTTTTGCCGGTGTGTCTGCACGGAAACACGTTTATAATATTGAGGGGATTTTGCATCAGTGAATTGGGGGGCATGATTAGCACTTTTTGAAATCACGCGGATTGCGGTTGTGCCACTCAGTTGCTAGTGCAAACCATCGCGCTAGCAGACATGATAAATGAGTCGAATTACCGATGTTGTCCAACAGCTCGCACGATCTTGACGCGCTCGCTTGGGACACAGCGCGTTTGGGAGAAGCAATCGAATTGCTCGCGCGCAAGGCACGGCTTTTGCCGCACCCGGTCTCTTCGACGTGGGCGCGCGATGTGCCGGCGTCCGACGAGCCGGCGTCCTTCACCGACGCGGCGACGCTGGCGCAATGGGTTTATCATCGCGCGAATCAGTTGGGCATCGAAGCCGAGCCGGTCGAATTCACCTACGCCGATGCAGATCAATTCGTGCGTCGTTGCGCGCCGGCGATTTTGTATTTACCCCAGAATGTCATTTCGAGCGAAGCGAGAAATCTCGATAGCGCCGCGCGAGATTCCTCGTCGCCAAAACCGCTCCTCGAAATGACAGGTCCGCGTTTCCTCGTGCTTTTGAAAAGCAACCACACGCGCGTCGTTCTCCTCGCGCCGGACGCTTCTTCGCATCGTGTTCCGCCGCACGTCATTCGCCACGCGCTCTGTGCACCCCTCGAAATTCCGCGCCGCCCGGCAACGGACGAATTGTTGGAGCACGCCGGCGTTGCGCCCGAACAACGCGCACGCGTGGGCGCGACGATTTTGGCGGAGCAGTTGAGCGGCGCGCGGCTCGAAGGCGGCTGGCTCTTACGACTCTCGCCGGCGGCAAGTGTTTGGCAACACGCGCGCCAAGCGCGACTCGTCCAATCGTTACTCGCCATTGTCGGCGCGGATTTGATTCGCCAGATTTTATTGCTTGTGGCTTGGGCGGTTATTGGGCGCAGTGTGCTCGTCGCCAATTTCGATTCGGTGTGGTTGTGGGCGTGGGCATTGCTCGTGTTCAGCGGCATTCCATTTCAATTGTTGCTGACGCGCGCGCAGGGACAATTCGCCACCGGCTTGAGCGGTATTTACAAAACGCGTTTGCTCTACGGCACGCTCAAACTTGAGCCGGACGAAATTCGCCATCAAGGGATGGGGCAATTCCTGGGTCGCGTTTTGGAAACCGAATCCATCGAGCTCTTCGCCGTCGGCGGCGGGTTGACCGCGCTCGTCGCTTTCATCGAACTGACGATTGCCGCCGCAGTTCTGGCGGTCGGCGTCGGCGGTTGGATGCACGCCTTGATGCTGGGCGCGTGGGTCGTGCTGACGCTACTGCTCGGCTGGAATTTTTGGCGCACGAATCGCGCGTGGGTGGCTTGCTATCGCGGGATGACGAACGACCTGGTCGAACGTATGGTGGGACATCGTACCCGACTGGCGCAGCAAGACCCGGCATCGTGGCACGAAGACGAGGATCGCGAACTGGATCAGTATTTGCATCTTTCCGAACGCCTGGATCGCGCGGGATTGTTGCTCGCGGCGATTCCGCGCGCGTGGATGGTCGTTGGACTTGCTGGGATTGCCGTCGCGCTCATCTCGACGGAACGCGGAGCGTCTATCATCGCGGTGGCAATCGGATTGGGTGGTATTCTGCTCGCGTTGCAAGCGTTGACGAACGTGATCGCCGGCATTCAAAATGTCGTCGCGGTGACACAGACCTGGGATCAGGTTGCGCCGTTGTTCAACGCCGCGACCCGGCGCGACGCTCCGCGACTGGCGTCTATCGTATTGCCGGCGGCGTCATCCAATCCCATATCATTTCGAGCGGAGCGAGAAAGCTCTGACGCGCCGGAGATTTCTCGCTTCGCTCGAAATGACATAGACCAACCACTCCTCACCGCAAAAGAAATTTCGTTTCGCTATCGCGAGCACGGACACTATGTGTTGGACCGCATCAACTTGCAGGTTAGTCGTGGTGATCGCCTCTTGCTCGAAGGACCTTCGGGCGGCGGGAAAACGTCGCTGGCGGCGGTGCTGGCGGGCTTGCGCGCGCCGGAATCGGGACTGTTGCTTTTGTGGGGCTACGACCGCGCGAGTTTAGGATCGGAAGCGTGGCGACAACGCATCGCGGTCGCGCCGCAGTTTCACGAGAACCATGTCTTTGCCGAAACGTTGGCGTTCAATTTGTTGATGGGACGCCGGTGGCCCCCCACCGATGCCGATCTAAAAGAGGCGGAAGAAATTTGCCGCGAACTTGGCTTGGGCGATTTGATCAAGCGCATGCCCGCCGGCTTGCAACAAATGGTCGGCGAGAGCGGTTGGCAATTGTCGCACGGCGAGCGCAGTCGGCTGTACATCGCGCGCGCGCTGTTGCAAAATGCCGACCTGATGATTCTCGATGAAAATTTTGCCGCGCTCGATCCTGAAACCTTGGCTTTATCGTTGCGGTGCGTGCTAAAACGCGCGCCGACGCTAATAGTGATTGCTCACCCGTGATTGGAGAGTGGAAGTTGGAGATTGGAGATTAGAGATTGGACGTTGGAAATTGGATGTTGGAAATAGGAAGTTGGAAATTGGACGTTAGATGTTAGATGATCGCGATTCTAACTTCTAACTTCCAACCTCCAACTTCGAACTTCTAACTTCCAACCTCCGACCTCCAACTTCTAACTTCCAACTTCTAACTTCTAACTTCCAACATACCAGGAGGTTGATGATGTTACTCGGAACAATCTTAACCGTTATCACGTACGCGGTTTGGATCATTTTTGGCGCTTGGGTGATTCTCACCCTGTGGCGCACATGGCGTCTGCGTGGATTCAACGTGGCGTTGCGTCAACTGTTCACGCGCGTTCCTCTGGCGTTGGTGCTGATTGCCATCGGGCTGTCCTTGCTCTACCTCAGTATCCTGTTCATCGAGCCGCAACAAGTTGGGGTCGTCGTTTCGCTCATCTCGCCGGAAGGGTACCGGGATCGCCCCTTGCGTTCTGGCTTGCGCTTTATCGTCCCGCTTGCCGAGCAAGTCACGCGCTACCCGATCTACTGGCAGACGTACACGATGGCGTCCAAGCCCACCGAAGGTTCAAAACCCGGCGACGATTCGATCCTGGCGCGCACTTCGGATGGACAGGAAGTTTCGATTGACAGTTCCGTCGTGTTCCAGATCGATCCGGAAGAAGTGATCCGCATCCACATCGAATGGCAGGGACGCTACATTGATGATTTCGTGCGCCCGACCGTGCGCGGGTTGGTGCGCACCCAGGTCTCGCAATTCAAAGTGGACGAGGTGAATAGTTCCAAACGCGCCGACCTGGAGCGCGACCTGGATGCCCAAATCCGCGCCAACTTTAAGGAAAAAGGTCTCATCCTGGATCGCTTTATTCTGCGCAATATCGCCTTCTCGCCGGAATATGCGGCGGCGGTCGAGCAAAAGCAGATTGCACTGCAAGCTCAAATCCAAGCCGATTATCAAGCCGAAGCCACGCGCAAGTTGGCGAAAGGCGAGGCGGATGCCACGCGCACCCGGGCGGAAGCGCAAGCCGAAGCGCTCAATGCGATTGCCCAAGTGCTTGCCAAAAACAAGGACTTGTTGACCTATCAGTACATTGACAAACTCGCGCCCTCGATCCGATCCATGTTGGTTCCCAGCACCGGGCAGTACATTCTGCCGCTACCGACGTTCGAGGCGCAAGACGCGGCGCCCTTGCCTGCGCCGACCGTGCGCGCCACCGCGCCGGTTACGAGCACGGTTGCCGCACCCGCGACGCCGGCGATCAATCGCCCGACGCCAACCCCGACGCGGCGACCGTGAGGGAGGAATGGCGATGAAGCGACTTGGCACTAGTCACCGATCACTGTTCACCGCGCACTGTTTGCTCTTGCTCGTCGCGATGCTCAGCGCGTGTGCTTCGCCCTTACCAGCCGGTTGCCCGCCCAAATGCGGCGACACGAATCTCGCGGGCAAAGTCCTGGCTGGCTTTAATTTGAGCAAAGCCATTTTGATCGAAGCGAATTTGACCAAAGCGAATCTAAGCGGGGCGGACTTGACGGAGGCGGATCTTTCTGGGGCAATTCTCGCGGAAGCCAATTTGCGCGAGGCAAAGTTGGCGGGCGCGTTGCTAATGGGCGCGGATTTGCAAAAAGCCAATCTCGGCAATGCCGATTTGCAGAACGCAAATCTAAGCGGCGCGAATCTCAAAGGGGCGAACCTGACCGGCGCAAAACTTCACGGCGCGATGTTGGGCAACGCCGATTTGAGCGACGCGCTGATGAACGGAATTGATTTGAGCGGGAGTAATCTCGGCGCGGCGAATCTGTCCGGCGCGCGGCTGAGCGCCGCAAATTTGAAAGACAGCAATCTCAGCGGCGACAATTTGAGCGGCGCAGATTTGAGCGGCGCGTTGGTGATGAACAGCAACTTGGCGGGCGCGTGGTTGAACCTCGCCAACCTGGGCGGCGCGAATTTGAGCAACGCCAACTTGAACGGTGCTAGTCTCTACGGCGCGACGTTGGCGGGGACGAATTTGAACAAGGCGCGCTTGCGCGGCGCGATGCTGGTGGGCGCGCACTTGAACGGCGCAGACTTGCGTAGCGCGGATCTCACCGGCGCGATGCTCATCTACGCCGAGCCGCTCTACATTGGCGATTCCGCGCTCGATCCCAAAATTAGCACCTTGAACGCCGCCAAGCGCGCCCCGCTGAATCGCAACGCCGACTTTAACGGCGCGCGGTACGACAAGAGCACCGTGTGGCCCGAGGGCTTTTCGATCCCGCCTGAAGCGAACTCGGACTGAATGTAGGGCAAATTGGAAATTTGCTTTACGTTTAAGGGAGTGGAAATAATGCTAAATCAATACCGAGGCATCCGTTGGGCAATCGGTATCATCTTGTTCATCGTGTTGACGAGTTGCGCTAGCGGCGGCGCAGGCGAATGTCCGCCGATATGTAGCGGGCAGAACCTTAGCGCGCGCGATCTCAGTCGTGCGAACTATAGTCACGCCGCGCTCAACAAAGCACGCCTCAATCGCTCGAACTTGACGGGCACCGACCTCTCGCAGGCGAACCTGAACGGCGCCGATCTCAGCGAAGCAAATTTGAACAACGCTAATCTGCGCGGCGCGATTTTGATCGGCGCGAATCTCAAGAACGCGCGCTTGATCGGCGCTGATCTCACCGATGCGGACTTGCAAGGCGCGGATTTGACCGGCGCGACGCTGACCCGGGTTGTGCTTAAAGATACGCGCTTGACCGCGGCGATCTTGAGCGGCGCGCGTTTGGTCGGGGCGGATTTGCGCGGCGTCCGGCTTGCCGGCAATCCGATGCTCGGCACCGATCTGCGCGGCGCGGATTTGCGCGACGCAGATTTGAGCGGCGCGAATCTCACCAAAGCGCGGCTGGGCGCGGCAGATTTGAGCAACGCGAATTTGTCGGGCGCGACATTTACGAGTGCCGTGCTCGACGGCGCAAAGATGAGCAAAGCGCAACTCGGCGGCGCAAACCTCCAATCTGCCACGCTCTTGGGCACTAATTTGACCGAGGCGGACTTGAGCGGCGCAAGTATGCTCAACGCGATGTTGCGCGGCGCGAGTATGGAAAAGGCCAATCTCCAGCGCGCTTCGCCCATCAACGCATCGTTTAGCGGCGCAGTACTTTCCGGCGCGAATTTCAGCCAAGCGATCATGTCCGGCGTGATCCGACCCGCCGGCGCGAAAGAAGATCAGTTTGTCACGGCGCGTTTGTACGGGGCGTTTCTCAACGACACGAATTGGGAAGGCGCGTATGTGGTTGGCGCGCGTTTCACCGGGGCAGATATGCGCGGTGCGAATATGGGCAACGCGACGCTCCGTGACACCGTGCAGATGAATGGGCAACCGGTGGATCAAGCCGTCAACCTCACCGCGACCACGCTCGATCAAAAATCCAACTTTCCGGTCGGTTTCGATCCCAACCGCCCGGACGCGACGCCGACGCCGACACCAACCAATACGCCCACGCCAACGCGAACGCCCACACCCACGCCGACCTTTACGCCGTCGCCGACGCCCACACCCAGTACGGCAGTGGTTGGCTACTGGAAATTCGACGAAGGGACGGGAGACCTGGCGAGCGATTCGTCCGGCTTGAACAACCCCGGCGCGCTGGTTAATGGCCCCATGTGGCAGAACACGACTTTGCCGACCGTCACCAGCAATCGTTACGCGCTCCAGTTCGATGGCACGAATCGCGGGGTGAGCATCAAGGACTCGCGTTCTCTGCGCCTCACATCGTTCACCCTCGCCGGATGGTTCCGCTGGACGGTTGTCCCGACGACGACGCAATCGCTGGTTGCCAAGATCGTGGGGACTACGAACTCTGATTCGTACCAATTGGTCTACGTCGCCAGAGATCGGCGATTGGTGGGGGTGGTAGGCAACGGTACGACATTTGAAAACGTCTTGGTGGACAATTGGACACCTACGGTTGGGACTTGGTATCACCTCGCCTTCATTTTCGACAACACCAGTAAAATTGGGGGCTTGTACGTCAACGGAGTTCAGATGGCGCTACGAAACATTAGCGCCGGTTTTACCATCGGTTATGACGACGGGGCTTTGGAGATTGGACGCGACTATGACAACGGGAGTTGGCTGGATTTCTTTGCCGGTCAAATAGACGAGGTAGCGTTGTACGGTCGCGTTCTAACAGCGCCAGAGATTGCCGTGCTTGCCGCAGGAAATCGTCCGCTCGGTCTTCGCACGGATACGCCTGTTGGCACGCCACTCAGCACGGGAACTCCGATGCCGACCGGCACGCCCACAATTACGCCTACAGGGAGGTGAACGTAAAAACAACCCTCTCCCGGCATATTTATCACCCAAGCACGTGTTGTTGTGATGCAATGCAAAGCGTCCAACTTGCGGGCAAATCGCGCGAAGCGTTTGCCTTACGTTTGCAGGAGGAAGAAAATGTACATCATTCTCGTGGCATTGCTTGTCGTCGTGATCCTTTGGTTTGTGATGAAACCAGACTGGGCGCCGAAACCGCCGGACACGTCGCAGTGGACGGACAAAGCCGGTCAGATGACCAAGCAAGCGACCACCAAAGCCGGCGAAGTGACCAAGCAAGCGACCACCAAAGCCAGTGAAGTGACCAAGCAGGCAACTGCCAAAGCCGGCGACTGGTCCAAGCAAGCGGTTGCCAAGACCGGCGAGGTGTCCAAACAAGCCACGTCGCAGGCAGGGCAAATGTACCAGGGCTTGCGCGGGCAATTCAAGTTGCGCGCCGATTCCGGAAACCTGTCCAAGCAATTCAAACAGTGGGTGGTGGATTCGGGGCTTTCCAAACGCGATGAGTTGTACGCCACCCTGCCCGCTTCGGCGGATGGTTTTGCGATTTGGTTGGGCGAAACGAACGACAAGGAGCTGGAACACTTTACCCGCCAAGTCGCGCAGTTTTGCGCCTCGCTGAATTTCGACATCGCCTGGTTGACCGATCCCGAAATCGGACGCGATCCGACGCTGAAAAAAGCCGTGGAGGACGCAGTCTTGCTGTACTCGCTCGCCGCGTGGCGTTCCAGTAACGTTCAGCAAGAGGTGCAAAATTTTCTCGCCTATCGCGCCTGGCTTGCCAACCCCAAGCGGCACAAGCAATATGGGCAACGGTTGCATCAAATCTTGATTCAGGAAGGTCTGGTGGTGGTGGTGCCCGACCAGTATCTAGCATCGGAACAGGAACGCTTTGAGCAAGCGGTGGCTGCCATCCGCAAAGTTGCCGAGGAAAACCCCGCTGCATTCGCCGCCGCGTTACGTTGCATCGAAGAACCCAAGTCGGGCGAAACGACTGCACCGGCACCGACGCAAGAACCGGCGGAGCCAGCCGCGCCCGCAAGTGATGCGGCAACTCAAGCCGCTCCCGCGTAAGAGCCAGTATGAGACCTGTCAGGTTGTTTGTGTGGCAAGCCCGACAGGTCTCGCCAAAATTGGCGGCAAGATTCTGCGCGCTGCGCTGTTTGAATACAAGCCCGGGAGGATTCGATGCTCATTCCCATTCTGTTGGTTTTGGTGTTCGTGCTTTTATTCTTGGGCGTTCTACTGTGGCAAAAATCGCGCGCTACGGATGCGCCGTCCAAGTCCGCGTTGAAAAAGAAATCCGCCAAACTGGGACAACCGTACCAGGGCTGGGGCGGCGGTTTCCGATTCCGCAATGGCACGCGTGAATTGGCAAAACAACTCAAGCAGTGGATCGCCGATGCCGCGTCGCCCAAGCGCGTCGCCCTGTCCACCACTCTGCCGGCGCAAACGGAAAATTTTGCCGGCTGGCTGAATGGTCTGACGGACAAGGAGCTGGAGCAATTCGCCGCCACGGTCGCGCGCTATTGCGCCGCCGTCAATTTCGATCTCGGCTGGCTGAACAACGCGCAGGTGAGCCGCGAGCCGGAACTCAAGCAGGCGGTGGAAGATGCCGTGCTAATGTCCGCGCTCGGCGCGTGGCGCGCGGACAGCGTTCACCAGGACGTGACGGTTTTTCTGACCTATCACGCCTGGCGCGCTAAACCGAACCAGCACAAGGAGTTCGGACAAGCGTTGCATCAAGTTATGATCGAGCGCGGCTTGGTGACCGTTCCATCCGAACTGTACTTGGCGCCCGAGAAGGAACGCCTGGCGCAAGCGGCGACCGCGATCTGCCAGGTCGCGGACAAAAATCCCGCCGTGTTCAACCTGGTATTGCGCCAACTCGCCGGCGCGCCGGCGGAACCGGCGCCGGTTGTTACTGCGGCGACCTAATGGAGATTGGAGATTAGAGATTGGAAATTGGAAACTAGAGATTAGAGATTGGAGATTAGAGATTGGAAATCTCCAACATCCAACATCTAATTTCCAATCTCCAACTTCTAATCTCCAACCTCCAATCTCCAACTTCCAACTTGCAATCGCAATGGCTCAAGAATCACCGATCGAAGAAACGAACCCTAAATTGAATCTGCCGCGAGAACGGCATTTCTTTGCGCCCGATATTCCGCAAAATTCTAGTTTGGACGGCGGACTGTCCGCGCTTAAATGCGTTTTGGATGGCTATGGTTTCTCCGCCGAGCCGCGTCAACTGATGGGCGCATTACGGATTGGCGCGGAGATTACATCGCTCAAGCGAATTGCGGATGCGGCAAAGAAATTTGGGTTGGACGTTAAATTGACGCTAACGCCAATCGATCATTTGTTGATGCCGTTGGCGGATAATCTACCCGCCATCGTAGTCGGTCGCCAATTGACGAGCAATCCTAATCTGCGATTCCTGGTGATTTGGCGCAAGCACGGTGCGCGCCACCAAGTGATGGAACCTGGGATCGGTTTGCGCTGGATTTCGACGGAAAAACTTTTAGACGAACTGGAGATCGTCGCGCGCCCCATCGCGGCGCACGAATGGCGCGCGCACGCTTTTCGTGGCGCGAACAACTTTGCCGATTTGTTGCGCCAACGCCTGGTCAACTTGAACTTGGGCGAAGAGCAAGCGACGCAACGTGTGATCACCGCGTTACAAGATTCGACCTGGCATTCGCTGGCGATCCTTGATGCGGCGACGCGCGCCGTTGATGTGGGCGTACGCGCTGGCGGTTGGCAAGCCGGCGAAGCGGCGGACAAACTGATCGCACATTTTTGTGATCAAGCGGCTCTCGACGCTTCGCGTTCACGCGCGGATTGGATCGCGCAGACCAACATTCCCCAGGATTATTGGTCGGTTGTACCGCAAGCGGGTTCAAATGATCAACTCGTGATGCGCGGCGTCGAGTTCATTCGGATCAATCCGTTGCAAACGGCGCGTTTGAATGAACAAATGACAAATGAGCAAATGACAAAATCGCAAGCCGCGAACGGGCAAGCGGCGCGCCCGTCGCCCGATGCCAGGAAATCGTCCCGCTGGCGCATCGAAAGAGAAATGTGGAAAGCGATGCGCGCCGATGGCGTGATGACGCCGGCAATCCTGGGAATTGGTTTGGCATTCGCGACGACGGCGGTGGCTCTCGAAGCATTGTTCTTGCGCGGAATGATCGAGCTTGGGGAGGGACTGGATAGCGCATTGCGGATCGGTGTGATGAGTGTGCTTTTGATTTTTTTCGTCACGCTGGCGCTCTTGCGCTTGCCGATCCATTCGATAGTGATGCGTTTGGGTCGCCGTCTGGAAACCCGGTTGCGGATTGCCTTGCTCGAAAAAATTCCGCGTCTCAGCAATCGCTATTTTCTGGATCGCCCGGCGGCGGAGTTGAATCGCCGCGCGTATGCTCTGCGCGAATTGCGCGAAGCACCCGAACTCTTGATGACTTTTCTGCAAGCGTGGTTTCAATTGCTAGTGACAGCGGTGTGCATCTGCCTGCTCGAGCCAACCAGCATTCTGTGGGTCGCGCTTAACATCGTCACCGGGTTACTGCTGATGCGATTGGTGGAACCGCTCGTCGGCGTGCCCATCTATCGTTGCTTCACGCACACTAACACGCTGAACCTGTTTTATCTCGATTCGCTTCTGGGATTGGTGCCGGCGCGCACGCACAGCGCGGAGCGCGCGATTCGCCGCGAACACGCCGGCGCGTTGCTCGATCTGATGCAAGCCGATGTGCAACAGACGATTCGCTTTGCCATTTTTTTCTTGCTGGTGTCGGTGATTCCTGCGCTCTGGACGATTGGGATTGTGTTCAACTATGTCGAGCGCGGCGGCACCGCGGAAAATATGCTCCTGTTGATTTATTGGACGTTGAACATTCCGATTTTATTGGAGCAAGCGAATGGCGCGCTGGTTCAATATATGCAACGCGGTCGTCCCGCCGCGGTGTCGCTTGCCCAGGTTCTGGATGCGCCGGAAGAAACAGACTGGCGCGAAACCCGCGAAGGAAACGAAAACCGCGAAAGGAATTTGAACGCGGCAGTGTCAATCAAGCTGAACAATGTCGGCGTGCAAATTGGCAATAGCACGTTGCTAGAAAATATCAATCTCGATATTCAACCTGGGGAACATGTGGCGGTTGTTGGCGCATCGGGCGCGGGCAAATCGAGCATGGTTGGTTTACTGCTGGGGTGGCATCGTCCAACGACCGGCGAAGTATTGATTGATGATGCGCCGCTCGAAGGCGAACGCTTGCTGGCGTTGCGCCAAGCGACCGCGTGGATTGATACGGGCGTGCAATTGTGGAATCGTTCTCTGCTTTACAATTTGCGGTACGGCGCGCGCCGTTCCGCCGCCACGCCGATTTCGCCCATCATTCGCGACGCCGATTTGTTCAACGTGCTGACCACTTTGCCGAACGGCTTGCAAACCTTGCTCGGCGAAAGCGGGCGATTGGTTTCGGGCGGCGAGGGACAACGCGTGCGCCTGGGTCGCGTGCTGTTTCGCGCGGACGTGCGCTTGGCGATTCTCGATGAACCGTTTCGCGCGTTAGATCGCCCCAGCCGGCGCAAACTCCTCGCGCAAGCGCGCGCGCATTGGAAAGATGCCACGCTTATTTTGATTTCGCACGATGTCGCGGACGTGCAAAATTTCGAGCGCGTGTTGGTGATGGAACACGGACGCATCGTCGAAGATGGCGCGCCGAGTCAATTGGCGGCGCAACCTGGGTCGCGCTATCGCGCGTTGTTGGAGCAAGAGCAACGCGCGCAACAAACCTTGTGGGGTAGCGCAACCTGGCGGCGGCTGTGGCTCGGTGATGGGCGCTTGAGCGACGCGGAGCGGGGCAATGGGCACAACTAGCATTGACCTGTATGCGCTGGGCTGGCATCCCAGTCAGCTGAGCCAAGCAATTGAATTGCTCGCGCGCCAGCGGAACTTGATGTCTCAAGCCGAAAGCATCGCGCCATCTATTCCCGCGTTGCTCCACCTGGGCGACGACGCGACCATCGAGCAGTGGATGACGACGGTTGCCGCCGAACTGAAAATCGAAATCGAACCCATCGCGATTACTTTTGCCGAAGTCGAACAATTCGTAGCACATTCCGCGCCTGCGCTCGTGCAATTGCCGATGCGCGCCGGCGATACCGCGCCGCACTTTTTGGCGATGCTCAAGACCGGCAGACGCATCGCGATCCTGGGTTCGGATTACAAGATGCACCAGGTGCCTGCCGACCTGATTCGCAACGTGCTGTGCGAAGCGCTCGAAGCGAAAATTTTGCGCGAGACCGATGCGTGGCTGGAACACGCTGGCGCATCGCGCCAAGACGCGGCGCGCGCGCGGCGCACCATCGCGCACGAAGCATTGATGCGGAACGGGCTGGGCGCGGCGCGCGTGGGCAAGGGCTGGCTGGTGTTGTTGAGTCCGGGCGCAGATTTGTGGCATCAAGCGCGCCACGTAAAAATGACCTGGTCAATGTTGAAATTTTTGGGCATTGACGCCGCGCAAAAAGCCATCGAGTTGGGGGCGTGGATAATGATGGGTATGGTCACGCTCTCCGGCACGATTCAAACTGCGTGGTTGAGCGCGTGGGCGATGTTGCTCGTGACCGGCAGTTTGTTGCGCGTGCCCAACCAATTGGTGCGCGGCGAAATTCGCCGCAAGACGATGGGCATCAAGCAATGGCTCATTTACAACGCGTTGAAACTCGACCCCGACACGATTCGGCATCAAGGCGTGGGGCAATTCCTGGGTTCGATTATGGCGTCGGGCACGCTCGAAGATCGCATCGGCAATGTGTTGATGATGGTGTTGGTCGCGCTAGTTGAACTGTTGATGCTGTCGGTGATGCTCGCGTTCGGCGCGGGCGGCTGGTTGCACGCGGGTTTGCTCTATGCGTGGATCGCGTTCGTGTTGATTATGTGCTGGCGCATTTATCGCGATGGCAAAACGTGGAACGCGACCTATCATCACATGGCAAGCGATTTGGTCGAGCGGATGGTGGGGCATCGCACACGCTTGGCGCAAGAAGAGCGCGCGCAATGGCACGTCGAGGAAGATGCAATTCTGGCTCAGTATGTCGAGCAATCGGAACACCTGGATGGCATCGAAGCATCGTTGAAAGCATTGACCACGCGCGGCTGGATGGTCGTCGGCGTCCTGGGATTGGCTTATCCGTACGTGACCACGCCAATCGCGTTGGATAAATTCTTGTTGAGCGTCGGCGGGATTCTTCTGGCGTCGCAAACGCTCGGCGAATTAATGAGCAGTACGCTCACGCTCATTCGTGGGTTGTTGGCGTGGCAACAAGTCGCGTCGCTCGTGCGAACGGCGGACAAGGCAACTGAAAATGCGGAGCGTGTGCCGCTGGTCAAGCGCGCGCCGCCGCCGCCCGAGGGCAATCCCGCCGTGTTGATGGCGCGCAATGTGGTGTTCCGGTTTTACGAACGCGGGCGCATTATTTTGGACGGATGCGATTTGCGGATTCAGCGCGGCGACCGTGTATTGTTGGAAGGTCCATCGGGTGGCGGCAAATCTACGCTCGCGTCGTTGTTGGCGGGCTTGCGTAAACCCGAATCGGGTTTGTTGTTGCTGCGGGGGTATGATCGCCAAACGCTTGGCGCGGACGAATGGCGGAGCAAGGTCGTCATCGTCCCCCAGTTTCACGAGAACCATATTTTCACCGAGACGTTCGGCTTCAATTTGTTGATGGGCCGCCGCTGGCCCCCCACGCCGCACGATTTGGAAATGGCAGAAGCC
>CAIKBD010000058.1 GCA_903825565.1 uncultured Anaerolineales bacterium
CGAACGCCGCCGCCGATTCAAATCGGCGGCTGACGCTGGCACGTCTTTGAAGCGGCGCAAAGCGCCGCGCGATGGTCGTGCCAGCGAGGTAGAAATCGGTTGGAAACCGATTCACGCAACTCGGTTCACCGAGTTTTCACCGATTGAGCCGTCGTTTGAAAACGACGGCGGTAGCATCCAAAATTTTGCCGCCCACCCACGAACGCCGGCGTTGCCGCGCCGCTCACGGTTGGCGGGGGCGCAAACCGCTGGCGAGCACTTGGCGGTACGCGCCGATCCGTTGCGCGCGTAAGGCGCGCTTGTGCCCGAACAGCCATTTCGCGCCCTCTTCGGCAATTTGGAATGCGAACATGCCGAGCAAAAACGCGCGCAGGATTTCGGCGACGAACACGCCATGATACTTGCGAAAGAACCGAATCTTGCTCGTATGAAAATGAATGTCGCGCGCCGCCGCCGCTTGCTCCGAAGATTTGCCTTCGTAATGCGTCACGCGCGCGCGCGGCAAATACACAATCTCCCAACCCGCGCGCTTGGCGCGATAACACCAATCCAATTCTTCCGAGTACATAAAAAACGCTTCGTCGAATCCGCCAACCTGATCGTACACCGCGCGCCGCACGAACATCGCCGCACCGGTGATCCAATCCACCGCTTGCGTTTCATCGTCGCGCGTGTCGCGCATCGCGTACCGCAGCAGCGCGCGGTGGCGCGGAAACCATTGTTGCAACCGGGTAGATTCCAGAAATGCCGTCGCCAATGTGGGGAATCGTCGGCGCGAGGATTGATGCGTGCCATCGCCGTAAAAAAGTTGGGGACCCAGGATGCCGACGCGGGGATGGGCTTCGGCGTAGGCGTAGAGCGTTGCCAGCGCGCCGGGTTGCAATTCCGTGTCCGGGTTGAGGAGGAAAAGATAACGCCCCTGCGCGATGGCAAGGGCTTGATTGTTCGCGCGCGTGAATCCCAGGTTCTCGACGTTGGCGATGACGCGCACTGCCGGAAACTCGGCGCGCACCATCGCCACCGTGCCGTCGCCCGACGCATTGTCCACGACGAGAATTTCGACCGCCAATGGCGCGTCACCCGGTAGCGCCTGCTCACGTTGCACCGTTTGCAGGCAACGGCGCAACAGATCGCGCACGTTCCAACTGACGATCACGAGCGACAGGTCCACCCTAGTTTGTGCGCTCGACGACATACGCCGCGAGTTCGCTCAAAGCGCGCCGGTACAGGGTGTCGGGAAAAATTTTCAGCGCGTCTTGCGCGGCTTGGGCAAAGCGGCGCGCTTCGGCTTTCGACGCGTCAATCGCTGGCGAGGTGCGAATTTCGTGAATCAACTGCTCGATGTCTTCACTCAAAAAATCGGTAATGCGCGCCGCACGCGTGTCTTGCTCGATGAAATAAAACACGGGGAGCGTAAACGTACCTTGCCGCAGATCGCTCCCGACCGGCTTGCCGAGCTTGTTCTCGTCCGCCGTGAAATCCAAAATGTCGTCCACCACTTGAAACGCCATACCCAGGTTGTAGCCATAGGCGCGGAGCGCGGCGATTTCGGCTTCGGTGCCATCGCTCAGGATCGCGCCGCCTTCGGTACAAGCGATCAGGAGCGAGGCGGTTTTGCTTTCGATGTGCCGATAGTATTCGTCGCGGTTGGGGGGCCAATGCGCGCCGCCGAAATCCTGGCGAATTTCGCCTTCGCAAATCGCCATCAGCGTCCGCGCAAAAATTTTCATCACGCGAAAATTGTCAATGTTCGCCGCCACATCCGCCGCACGCGCCAGCAAGTAATCGCCCGCGAGCACCGTCGCCGTGCCGCTCCACCGCGAATTGATCGTGGGGCTACCGCGCCGCAACGGCGATTTGTCAATCAGGTCATCGTGAATCAGCGTTGCCGCGTGTACCAGTTCGGTCGCCACGGCTAACGAGACCATTTTATCGGCGTCGGTCGGATGAAATTTCGTCGCCAGGATGGATAACGCCGGGCGCACGCGTTTGCCGCCGCTTTCGATCAACGATTCAAAGACGCTCGTCAACGGCGCAAAATCCAGCCGCACCGATTCGCGCAAACGGGTTTCGACCATTTGCAGTTCGTTTTGGATGGGAGCCAGGATCGTATTGATGCTCAAGCGCGTTTCTCCGTGGGCGAAAGACCGAAAAGGGTTTCGCAATTATGAGTGGTGATTTGGGCAACCACACCGGGTTCGAAATTTTGCAGTTCCGCAATTTTGACGGCGACGCGTGCCACGTTTGCCGGCTCGTTGCGTTGCCCGCGCAACGGCGACAAGTACGGCGCGTCGGTTTCGAGCACGCACGCGGACAGCGGGAGCGCGGCGGCAATCGCTTGGAGGCGCGCCGCGTTTTTGAAAGTGACACTGCCGCCAAACGAGATCAAGAAACCGAGTTCAATCGCGGCGCGCGCCATTGCCAAGTCGCCGGCAAAACAATGCAGGATACCGCGCACCGCGCCGTTCTGCGCGCGCAAGATCGCCATCACGTCTTCGTGCGCGTCCCGATCATGGACGACGACCGGCTTGCCCAGTTCCGCCGCCAGTTCCAGTTGCGCGCGAAACACACGTGCCTGGGTTTCACGCGGCGGATTGTCCTGCCAGTAAAAATCCAAACCGATCTCGCCGATGCCGATCACTTTGGGATGCGCCGCTAGCTCGCGGATGACGCGGCGCGCTTCGGCGTCGAACGTTGCCGCGTGTTCCGGATGTACGCCGACCACTGCCCAGACCGGCGCGAATTGTTCTGCCAGCATAACCGCCGCACGGCTCGACGCAACATCCGCGCCGGCGGTGATGATCGCGCCAACGCCGGCGGCTTGTGCGCGCGCGAGCACGGCAACGCGATCTGCCGCAAAGCGTTCGTCGTCGAGATGACAGTGCACGTCCAGCAACATTCCGCTTATTTTTTCACCAAGCCGGTAATACACACCGCGCCCGGTCCCACATGCGCGCCGGAGACGGGTCCCGTTTCGGCGATGGTGATTTGATCTTCCGGCACATGCGCCATCAACAACCCTTTGAGCCGGCGCGCCAACACTTCGGCGTAGCAATGCACAATCGCAAGTTCCTGGGTCAAGCCGAGATCGAGCGCGATTTCCACCAAACGTTCGAGCGCGCTGTTTTGCGTGCGCGCGCCACCCAACGGCACGACCTCGCCATGCGAGAGCGACAAGAGGGGTTTGATGTTGAGCAACGAGCCAACCATCCCGGCGGCTTTGCCCAAGCGCCCGCTCCGTTGCGCGTACTCCAGCGTATCGAGCATGGCGATAATGCGCGCGCGGGCTTGCGCTTCGGAGACCATCGCTTTGATTGCCGCGAGGGTGCGCCCTTCCATTGCCGCGCGCGCCGCCAGCACGACGAGCCAGCCCTGCGCCATACTCAGTTGCTGGGAGTCGAATACTTCGACCGTCAGGTGTCCGTTCGACACACTTTTCGCGGCGATGTTCGCGGCGTTCCACGTTCCGCTCAACACGCTGGCGATATGGATGGAAAAGATTTGCGATGTTTCACGCGCGAGTTGCGTGTAGACTTCTTCAAAGATACCCACGGACGGATGCGAAGTGGTAGGCAAAGTCGGATGTGTCGCCAGCAGCCGATAGAAATCTGCCGTCGTCAAATCCATTTTATCCCGGTACGTCTTGTTGCCAAAATGCAAGGTACACGGCACAACGGTAATTTCCAGGCCCTTCATCAATGCCAATGGAATATCCGCGAGACTGTCGGTGACAATTTTTACTTTTGCCATTTCAACGTGACTCCACTTGCCAATCCGGCTAGCGTAGCCCGGCTAGTTTTAACCCAGCGTCCAAAATATCGCGGCGTCTATCCGCGTGCGTCGTCTCAACATAAAAGCGCATGATCGGCTCGGTACCGGAAAAACGAATACATAGCCAGCCGCCATCGTCCAACAAATACTTAAAGCCATCCATCAAATTAATGCCCGTCACCTTGAACCCGGCAATCGTGCTGGGCTGGGCGGCTTGCAACCGCGCCACGATTTCGCCGCGCCGCACTTCCGGAAAATCCGTGTCAATTCGTTCGTAATAATGCGGTCCCACCAGAGCGAAAAGTTGATCGAGCAGTTGCGAGGGCGTTTTGCCGGTCTGCACGACAAAATCCAGCAGGAACAACCCGGCGACGATGCCATCGCGTTCGGGAATGTGCCCCTGAAACGCATAGCCGCCGGATTCTTCGCCGCCGATCATTGCGTTCGTTTCCAAAATTTTTGGCGCGACGTACTTGAACCCGACGCCGGTTTCATAGACCGGTACGTTAAAGCGCGCGCCCAACTTGTCGAGCATCGCCGTCGTGTTGAGCGTTTTGACAATTGCGCCGCGCCACCCGCGCACCTGCAAAAGGTAGAGCGCGAGCAACGCGTACATTTGCAACTGGTTGATGAACACGCCCTTTTCCGTCGCGCCGCCGATGCGGTCGGCGTCCCCATCCGTGGCAATACCCAGGTCGGCGTGTTCGCGCTTGACGAGTTCCATCAAGCCGTTGACGTTCGGCGGGATCGGTTCGGGATTATTCATTTCCGGGAAACTGGGATTGCGGTGATTGTGAATTTCGACGACGCGTGTCGCACCCCCGGCAAGCAATTCCTGGAACCACCCCATGCCCGCGCCCCACATCGAATCCACCGCCACCGTGAGACCGGCTTGGCGCAACGGCTCGATGTTGACGAGCTTCGCAAGTTGGGTGAGGAACGCCGGCTTGGGATCGAAAATTTGAACCAGCCCCTGGGCTTGCGCATCCTTGAACGCGATCCGCTTGATGGCTTCGGGCGGAGGCACAAGCGCCTCGATCTGCTTCAGACCTTCCGGCGCAATCGCGCCGGCGTAATCGGCGCGCACCTTAAACCCGCCCCAGATCGGCGGGTTGTGCGACGAGGTCAGATTCACCGCGCCGTGCGCGTTCTGCGCGAGAATCGCGTACGAGATCACGGGCGTCGGCGTCGGGCGATCCACAAGATAAACCTTGATCCCGTGCGCGGCGATCACTTCGGCAACGGCTTGCGCGAACAGTTCCGCCTCGAACCGCGTGTCGTAGCCGATCACCAACCCGCGCGTCGTTTGGTTCGTCGCGATCAAATACTGCGCCATACCGTGCGCGCAGCGTCGCACATTTTCAAATGTGTAATCCTCGGCAATGATGCCGCGCCAACCATCCGTGCCAAACTTGATTTGCGTAGCCAATGTGAACCTCACCTCAATTTACGCAATACGCAATACGTAATACGTAGTGCGTATTGCGTATTACGTGATCGTCTCCTGAATCACCGTCGCAATGGCGCGCGCTTCGCGCTCAATCGCCGCCGCGTCTTTGCCTTCGATCATCACGCGCGCGAGGTTCTCCGTGCCGGAAAAGCGCACCAAAATACGCGCGTCGCCCAGCAGCGCGTTCGACTGCGCGATCTGATCTTGAATCGCCGGAAATTCTTCGAGCGGCGGTTTGCGCGGCACACGCACGTTGATCAGCACTTGCGGATAACGCGTCATACACGCCGCCAATTCCGACAGCGGTCTGCCGCTCCGCACAATTACATCCGCCAAGCGAATCGCCGTGTACAATCCGTCGCCGGTTGTGTGCCCGCCGTCGAACAAAACAATGTGCCCCGATTGTTCGCCACCAATCAAGCCACCGGTAGCGCGCATCCGTTCCGTCACCCAGCGGTCGCCGACGGGCGTGCGTTCCATCTTGATCCCGGCTTGCGCGAGCGAACGTTCCAAGCCGATGTTCGCCATCACGGTTGAAAAGACCGCGCCGTTCCGCATTTTGTCTTGCGCCGCAAAGTCACGCGCGAGAATCGCCAGCACGAAATCGCCGTCCACGAAACCGCCGCGCTCGTCCACAAACACCGCGCGGTCGCCGTCGCCGTCGAATTGCGCGCCGAAATCCGCGCGCTCGCGCAAAACCGTTTCGCGCAGTAACCTGGGTTCAAGCGCGTCATAACCGTGATTGATGTTGAGACCGTCGGGCGTGTGGTTGAGCGCGATGACCTCCGCGCCCAATTCGCGCAACAGGCGCGGCGCGAGCTCGCACGTCGCGCCGTTGTTGCAATCCAGCACGACGCGTTTGCCGCGCAAAATGGGCGCGCGCTGAACGGCGGCGAGTAAGAAATCTTCGTACGTAGCGACGCGCTCTGCGCCTTCGTGCCGCACACCCATCGAAGCGATCACGGCGCGCGCTTGCTCGTTCGCGGTGCGCGCCGCGTGCGCCAATATTTCGATCTGGGTTTCCTGCTCGTCCGGAATTTTGAAACCGTCGCCGCCAAAAACCTTGATCCCGTTATAGTCGAACGGATTGTGCGATGCCGAGATCGCAATGCCGCACCGCGCGTTGACCGCGCGCGTGAGCAAGGCGATGCCAGGCGTGGCGATCACGCCGACGTGCAGAGTGTCGAACCCTTGCGCCATCAAGCCGGCGGCAAGCGCGCTTTCGATCATCGCGCCGGACAAACGCGTGTCCCGCCCGATCAGCGCAATCGGTTTGTGCGTAGCGCGCCCGAGTACCGCGCCAATTGCCGCGCCCAAGTGCGTGATAAATTCCGGCGTCAGCGGAAATTGATTCGCAATCCCGCGAATACCATCGGTGCCAAAAAGTTTTTGCGGCGAGTCAGACATCGTTGCCTACAAGTGGTGCTGTTTCTTGAGCGCCGCCAAGTCTGCGGCGACCATTTTTTCGATCATTTGCTCGAACGTGACGGTCGGTTCCCAACCCAGTTTCGTTTTGGCTTTCGCCGGATCGCCGATCAGCAAGTCCACGTCGGCGGGGCGCAGGAATGCTTCGTCCACGTAAACATAGCGTTGCCAGTCCAAATCCACGCAGGCAAACGCCACTTCGCACAACCGCTTGATCGAGTGCGTGCGCCCGGTGGCAATGACGTAATCTTCGGGGTGATCTTGTTGCAGCATCAGGTTCATCATCCGCACGTAATCGGGCGCATAGCCCCAATCGCGTTGCGAGTCCAAGTTGCCCATTGGCAATTTATCCGCCAGCCCCAGCGCGATCTTGGCGGCGTTGTACGTGACCTTGTGCGTAACAAATTCCAAGCCACGGCGCGGCGATTCGTGATTGAACAAAATGCCGGAAACGGCGAAGAGGTTGTACGATTCGCGGTAGTTGACGGTGATCCAATGTCCGTAAACTTTGGCGACGCCATACGGACTGCGCGGATGAAACGGCGTCGTTTCCTTCTGGGGAATTTCGACGACCTTGCCGAACATTTCGGAGGAGGACGCTTGGTAAAAACGAATTTCCGGATCCACGAGGCGGATCGCTTCCAACATGCGCGTCACGCCGAGCGCGGTAAATTCGCCGGTGAGCACCGGTTGCTTGAACGAAGTGGGGATGAACGATTGCGCGGCGAGATTGTAGACTTCGGTCGGGCGATGCTCGCGCACGATATCCATTAACGAACTGAGGTCCAGCAAATCGCCTTGGACAATTGTAATCTTGTCTTGGATATCTACGATGCGCTCGAAATTGATCGTCGAGGTACGACGCACCATGCCGATCACTTTATAGCCCTGCTCCAAAAGATATTCGGCTAGATACGAACCATCCTGTCCAGTAATGCCAGTGACAACCGCTATTTTATTCATTCGCTTTTCGTGTTCCTTCTAATTTTTTCGCGCCAGTATGCGAGAATATCGCGCAGACTCGTCTCCAGCGGAATGGTCGGTTGCCAACCGGTTTGCGCACGAAATTTCGCCGCGCTACAATACATCACCGGCGTGTCCGACGGGCGCAAGCGCGCGGGGTCGCGTTCGATCTGAATCGGCACGCGGCTTTGCGCCAGCAACATTTCGACGACGGTCTGAATCGCCAACGCGTTTTCGCTGCCGATGTTGTACACCGCGCCGGCGACGCCGCGCTCCACCGCCAAAACGTATGCGCGCACCATATCGCGCACGTCGGTAAAATCGCGCTCCGCCGCCAAGTTGCCCACGCGCAAAACCGGCGCACGCAGACCCAGTTCGATCTCCGCAACTTGCTTCGCAAAATTCGACGTGACGAATTGCTCGTTCTGGCGCGGCCCAATGTGATTGGACGGGCGCACGCGAATCACGCGCAAACCGTGACTGAGAAAATATTGCAAACCGAGAAAATCTTGCGCGATCTTGCTCACCCCGTACGGACTGTCCGGTTGTAGCCGCGTTGCTTCGGTCACCGGCAAATCCGCCGCATCAATTCGTCCGTACTCATCCATCGAGCCGATGACCAAGATGCGCGCGGAGGATTGCGCGCGCGCAAGCGTCTGCAACAGATTCACTTGCGCGCGGAGATTGATCTCCATCGTCGTCCAGGGGTCTTGCCAAGACACCGGCGCAAACGCTTGCCCGGCGAGATGATACACGTGATCGGGTTGCGCTTCCGCCAACACGCGTTCGGTGAACGCCGCTTGCGTTAGATCGCCTTCCTGAAAAGTGACGCGCCCGGCGACGTGCGCGAGATTCATGGTGTCACCGATCCCCGCGCCAAAAATTTCGACGCCGGGCTGGGTCAACAGAAAATCCGCCAAGTGACTGCCGGCGAAACCATTCATGCCTGTGATCAAGACGCGCACCAATTTACTCCTCGCCCAAATCAATCGCGCGCATTATACTTGATTTTGCGGCGTTTCGCAAAACGTTTCCCCGTCGCGGCAAAGGTGAGACCGAGACGTAAGACAATACCAAGTAAACGCGTCGGCATCGAGTTTGCCAAACCTGGCAGTTGCCTTTAGAATACGTTCTCAAAGGAGATTCGATGACGCCAAAATTTTGTGAGCGTTGTGGGTGCGCACTGATTATGCGCGAGATTGAAGAAAATCACATGCGCCCCGTGTGTTCCGCGTGCGGCTGGATCGTATATCGCAACCCACCGCTTGCCGCCGGCGTGATTGCGACGCGCGCGGATGGCAAGATCGCGCTCGTCCTGCGCGGCGAGAATCCGGGCAAGGGCTTGTGGGGCTTGCCCGCCGGGTTTATGGAAATTGATGAGACCGTCGAGGAAGCGGCATTGCGCGAATGTTTGGAAGAAACCGGATTGCACGTAGCGTTGCAAGGGTTGTGCGGCGTGTGGTCGTTTCATCACAGGGAAAAGCAAACCTCCGGCGTCCTCATCGTGTACAACGCGCACATCGTCGGCGGGCAAGCACGCGCCGGGAGCGATTCGGCGGACGTGCAATTTTTCGCGCTCGATGAAATTGCGCCGAGTTTGTTGGCGTTTCAAACGCACCGTGACGCGTTGCAAAAATGGCGCACGCAAAGAGACACCGATTTTGTGCGCGCCGCGCAATCGTGATACAATAGCAACGTGACCACGCGGGTAGACCTTCGGGACAATTGGGGTGTTGTCGGGCAGGATTGGGCGGTGCATGCGCTCGCGCGCAGTCTGGCAAAGGATCGCCTTGCGCACGCGTACTTGTTCACGGGACCCCACGCCATCGGCAAAACCACGTTGGCGCGCGCGCTCGCGCAAACGCTGGAATGTCCCGACACGGCGCGCCCTTGCGGCGAGTGCATCGCATGCAAAAAAATCGCGCGTGACCGCCATCCTGATGTGCAGATCATCGAGGGCGTGCCCGTCGGTTTCAAGTTCGACGAAAAATCGCCGCCACCCCCGCCGCGCGCCAACGATTGGGAACGCCGCATCATCAAGATCGATCAAATTCGTTTACTGCAACACGACATTTCGCGCGCGCCGTTTGAAAGCCCGTGGCGAGTTATCATCGTGCGCCGCTTTGAGGAAGCGAACGAGGAAGCCGCCAACGCGTTTCTGAAAACGCTCGAAGAGCCGCCCGCGCACACGCGCATCATTCTCACGGCGCGCGACGCAAGTTTGCTGTTGCCGACGATTCCATCGCGCTGTCAGGTCTTGGCGTTGCGCCCGCTTGCGCCCGCGCAGATTCAGACGGCGTTGCGTGAACGCTGGGGCGTCGCCGCCGAGACCGCCCGCGTGCTCGCGCACCTGGCGGGCGGACGCCTGGGTTGGGCGATTCGCGCCAGCGAGAACCCTAGGTTGCTCGAAGCGCGCCATGCGCATCTCGCCGCGTTGCATGCCACCCTCACCGAGGGTCACAACGAAAAAATTCTGCGCGCGGAAACGCTCGCCAAAAAAGATGAGGACCTGCCCGAAATGATCGAATGGTGGCTCAGTTGGTGGCGCGACGTTTTACTCACGCAACACGGCGATGCGGCGCGCGTGAGCAATATTGATTTTGAGGACACCCTGCGCGCGCACGCCGCGCGCTTTACGCTCGAACAAATTCAGGACGCCCTGCAAGCGATTCGCCAAACCGCGCGCCAACTCGCGCAAAACATCAACCCGCGGCTCGCGCTCGAAGTCCTGTTACTCAAGTTACCGGCTTGATCGGCGACGCCTTGTTCCAACGCGCCGCTTGCCGCACCGATAGGAGTAGCGTCATGTCTCCCCAGACCATTGCCGCGGTTCGCATTCGCCGCTCACCGCAAATTTTGTACTACGATGCCGCCGGGTTTGAAAACCTCGACCTGAACGAATATGTGATCGTGGACACCGACAAGTGCCGCGAAGCCGCGCGCATCATCCTACCGCCGCGCGAACACCCCATCGCCCCCACGAACGAAACGCTGCGCCCGATTCTGCGGCGCGCCTCCGCGTTCGATCTGTCGCAGTGGCAACAACTGCGCCTGCGCGAAGCCGATGCGCTCGCGCAATGCAAAGCCCAAGTCGAAAAACACAGTCTGGCGATGAAATTGTTGGACGCCGAATATAATTTCGACGGCAGTCACATCACGTTCTATTTCGTCGCCGATGGGCGCGTAGATTTTCGCGCGCTCGTCAAAGACCTCGCCGTCGCTTTCCCGGCACGCGTGGAACTGTGGCAAATTGGGCCCCGCGACCGCGCGCGCCTCGTCGGCGGACTCGCGCCGTGCGGGCAAGAAATTTGCTGTGAAAAATTCTTGTGCGATTTTCCCAAAGCCACAATCAAAATGGCGAAGGATCAAGACATGCCGCTGGGACCCAACGCCGCGACCGGCTTGTGCGGCAGACCGCTTTGCTGTCTCGCGTTCGAGCAACCGGTGTACCAAGCCGCGAAGGGACGCGTGCCGCGCGTCGGCGAAGTCGTCAAATGCGAGCGTGGGCAGGGGCGCGTGATCGCGCGCAACGTGCTGAAGGAAAACGTCACGGTGCAATTTGAGGACGGCACAAATGTGACGTTCCTGGTTCAGCAAGTCGAAGTAATCAAAGCCAATGTGCGCGGCAACGGCGCAACGGACAATGACGAGGATGACGAAGGATGATCGCAACGCTAACCGGCAAACTCCAAGCGCGCTCCGACGATGCCGTGATCGTAAATGTCGGCGGCGTGGGCTTGCGCGTGCGCGTGCCTGGGGGCACGCTGGCATTGCTCGGCGCAGTCGGCAGTGAAGCGCACTTGTTCACGCACCTGCGCGTGCGCGAGGACGATCTCTCGCTGTTCGGTTTTGCAACCGAGAGCGAATTGAGTTTGTTTGAAACGCTGTTGACGGTGAGCGGAGTTGGACCCAAAGTTGCGCTCGCGCTGTTGTCGTCTGCCGCGCCGGAAACGTTGCGGCTCGCCATCGCACAGGGCAACCTCGACGCATTGACCGCGACGCCGGGCATCGGCAAAAAGATCGCGCAGCGGATCGTGCTGGAACTCAAAGGCAAGGTGGACGTGAGCGGCTTGAGCGAGGTGGGCGAACTTTCGGCGACGGACGAGGACGTGCTGAACGCGCTGATCAACCTGGGGTACAGCGCGGCGGAAGCGACGCGCGCCGCGCGCAGCGTGCCGCCCAGCGCGAAAACCGTCGAGGAGCGATTGCGCGTGGCGTTGCAGTATTTGGGAGGCGCATAGATGGGTGAGATTTACTTGGACTTGACTATCGCCAACATCGAAGATCGCCGACGACAAAAGGATGTCTCGTTTCTGGTTGACACGGGAGCATCGCGCGCATGGATTCCGCAACAACTCGCCAAAGAGTTGGGCATCAAGAAAATCGGAACGGTGGCGCTTGAGTTAGCCAACGGTCAAGTCAAACGATTTCCGTATGGTTCTTGCTGGTTTGCCATTAACGGTGAAATTGTCGCTGGGAACGTAGTCTTGGGACCTCCCGATATCGAACCGTTGGTCGGCACGCACGTCTTGCAGGATTTTCGGCTGATCATTGATATGGAGCACCACACCGTTGCTCGCCGCCGCGCGCTGAAAGCAAAATAAAATTGGAGAGCCGTTGCTCTCCAATTTTATTTGACCACCTTCGTTCCCACCAAGTACCGCGCGACCCAGGGTTCGTAACGGCTGAAAAACTTTTCGCGCTTGACAACCTGTCCGTTCACCAAAATTTTGCGCCACACCGTCACATCCGCGCCGTCGTGCGCGAAATCAATCTGCTTGGTCACGCCCTTTTTCAACGTCGGATCATCCGTGTAGATCGCGGGACCGTGCACGATGACGCGTTCCAGAATCGGCTCTTCCATCTCCACCGTACGATTCGGTTTTGTGCCGTACAAGTTGAACGTAAGCGTCGTTGCTTTCAAATCCAACTTGGGTTGAATCAACAAGTACGCGTCCGTGTCATTCTTGAACTTGAAATCCACCGTCGGCGAAAAGACCGTCGCATCCAAACCGACAGGCGGCTCATAATAGCCGACGCGATACGCGTGCGCCCACCGTTCGACAATCGGAAAACCGCCGAAGAACGCCGCACGAAAAATGGTGGACGACACCTGGCACACGCCGCCGCCGGGTCCCAGCACGGTGCGATCCGCAAAGATGATGTATGCATCGTCGAATCCGTTCGCCTCGACCACGTCGCCCAGATATTGATTGAACGAGAACGTTGCGCCCGGCGGCACGACAACGCCTTCGAATTGCGCCGTCGCTGTCCGCACATTTTGGATCCGTCCCGCCGACGAGCCCTTGAAATTGCTGACGCCCTGCGCGACCAATTCCTTGATCCCGAACTTCGCTGCGTCTTCCATCGCCACCGCCGGCTTGGTGTCCGTCACCGGCAAGTTGAGCGCGCGTGCCGCCAACGCATTACCCGGCGCACGCGTTGTGCCGCCGAGCGCCGCCTGCTCCACCTGTTTCACCGCCGCATCCACGTCGAGTGCGTATCCGTGCTGGCTGGGCAAGGTCAACGTCAATGCGCCGGTTGTCGGCTCGAAACGAAATCGCGCGTCACGCGCCGGTTGATTGATTTCCCGCGCCAACGTCTTAAGGTACGCCGTCAGTTGCGCTTGGTCGAGCGACACTGCCAGCGTCCAAGTTCCATCCACCGACCGGGTCCGAAATGTAACGAGCGTCGCCAGCGTGGCTTGATCGAGCGTCCAAGTGCGTTCGCCGAACGACAACAAAATTGGCGCGGCAAGCAGCGCTTCGGCTTGCGCTTTGGCAGTGGCAATGCCGGCGTCGGTGAGCAGCGGCGGCGTCTCGCGCACGGCGATATTCACCTCGCCGTGCTCCATTCCCAGAATGCGTTGCCGCATGCGCGCCATCGTCGTTTCGCCGTCGAGGCTCCGCCCGCTTTGCGCCGGGAGAGCGATCACGCGCACGCCTTCGATCCGCAATGCGGCGTCGCGCGCCGGCTGTTCCACTTGCGGCGCGAGCCAACTGAGGTACGCCCGCGCGGTCGCCTCGTCGAACTGCGCGTCCGAACCCAGGTCGCACCCGAACCACAAGCACCGCACTTGCTCCACCCCGCGCTCGATGAGCGAGCCGCGATGTCCTAGCAAGACCGCGCTTTCGGCGACGGCGTTAAAATCCGTCCGCAGACCCAGTTCCCAGGGATACGCGCGCCACGTGTGATTCCCGTCGCGCACCAGCG
This sequence comes from uncultured Anaerolineales bacterium, assembly GCA_903825565.1. Classification (GTDB taxonomy): domain Bacteria; phylum Chloroflexota; class Anaerolineae; order UBA4142; family UBA4142; genus CAIKBD01. Next base: position 13,823 of record CAIKBD010000058.1, read on the forward strand.
CCGCCTCGCCGCCAAAACGGGCAAGGATAGCGTCGGGGTTGCCATATTTTTTTTGCAGAAATTCTTTCGCCTCCGCGCGCGCCAAGCCATTCATAGATTGCCCCATGACGCTCACGCCCGGAATCACGCGGTCGCCGTAGGTGAATTGGTACGCGCCAAAGAGTGTGATGAAGAGGAGCGTCAGCAAAGCGAGCAGGACAAGCGCGAGTACGGCGGGGGAAATACGGCGGCGACGGGCAATGCGCCGCGTCACGGCAGGCGATGCAGTTTGTGGATCGTTCATTGGGAAATATTGTACGCGGGAATGGACAATTCGTCAAAACACACAGGGCAGGTCTGTGACCTGCCCCGCGTTTTTATGCGCCTGCAAATTGAATCATCGAGTAGAGATCGTAGCCCTTGAGCGCCTCACGCCCTTTGAGGTCTACCAATTCGATCAAAAAGGCGATGCCGATCACTTGCCCGCCGAGTTTTTCGATCAAATCTACCGCGGCTTTGGCGGAGCCGCCGGTCGCCAGTAAATCGTCCACGAGCAAAACCTTGGTGCCCGGCGCGATGGCATCCTTGTGGATTTCCAACGTATTGGTGCCGTACTCCAACGCATACGACACGCTGATCGTTTCCGCCGGCAATTTGCTGGGCTTGCGCACCGGCACAAACCCCGCGCCCAACTCGTACGCGAGCGGCGCGCCGAAAATCCACCCACGCGCTTCGATAGCGGCGACCACTTCGACATCGCTGTCAATGTACCGCTCGACCAGGGTATCAATCACTTCTTGCAACGCTTCGCCGTCACGAATCAGCGTTGTAATGTCGCGGAAGAGAATACCCTTGACCGGAAAATCGGGAATGCTGCGCACCAGCGAAGCCAGTTCCATCGCGGACCTCCTGAACGGATCGTGCCTGGTTTTTTTGTAAGCCCAAGCACGCTTTCGATTCTACGCAAAAGGTAAAAAAATGCAAATCCTTTCGGCTTGTGATATAATAGAAGCGTGATGAAAATTTGGAAACCCGGCGGCGGCGAGAGAACGGGTTTCTTTGCGCCGTTATCATCGCGCTGGATCAGGAGCGGGATCATTTTGATCGCGGCGAGTTTGATCGCATGCGCGCCGGCTGTGGCACAGCCGGATTCGCCGCCCGAATCTGCCCCCATAGTCACTGGAACTGCCATCGCGCCTGCCGCATCACCCGACCCAGTTTACACGCGCCATGCAACGCCAACGCCGGTTGCGCCAACCAACCTCATCACGCTAACACTTTGGATCAGCGAGGATTTTGCGCCCAGCGCCACACCGACAGGGCGACTCTTGAACGAGCCATTCGAGACTTTCACCGCCGCCAACCCGCACATTCGCATTGAGCCGGTAGTGAAGAAAAATTACGGCAAGGGCGGCGTGCTGGATTTTTTGCTCACCACACATGCGGTTGCGCCCACCCAGTTGCCCGATCTGGCGTTGCTCGATCTCGCGGAAGCGCCGCCGGCAGTCGAAGCCGGCATCATTCAACCGCTTCCGGCAACGCTGATCGGCAAAATGCAAGATACCTTTTTTCCGTTCGCGCTTCAAGCCGCGCGTTACCAAAATCAATGGGTGGCTTTGCCGCTCGCCGCCGACGCCCAGCACTTGGTTTACAATTCCAACATCATCAAATGGCCCCCAGCAACCTGGGATGAACTTTTACGCCAGCGCGCCCCGCTACTTTTGCCGCTCGACGGACCGCAGGCATTTCTCGCCCAGTATTTCGCGTTGACGCCGCCCAGCGAACGCGGCGCGCCGCTAACGGTGGATTTGGCGGCGACCGCGCAAACCCTGTATCAATTCAAGCGCGCGCGTGAACTGAACCTCGTGCCGGATGTGGCGTTCACACTTAAAACCGGCGATGACACCTGGCTCGCCTTTACCGCGAACCAAGCGCCACTCGCACAAGTTTCCGCATCGCGCTATCTGACCGAACGCGGCATGTTTCCCCACACGCAGTACGCCGCGCTTCCAACCCGCGACGGCAAGCCAACCACCTGGGTGTCCGTGTGGGGCTGGGCAATCGTAACGGCAGAACCGGCACGCCAAAATGCGGCGGCGCAATTGCTCGCCTGGCTCAGCGCCAATGATCGGCTCGCGCCCTGGCTGCGTGCGGCGCATCGGTTGGGTGTCACACGCATCGCCAACCTGTACGCCGTCGAGCCAACAGCGTACGCCTTGTTTTGGAATGATACGTTCGAGCGCACCACCTATTGGACGCCAACCACGCCGCGCGATCTGAAATTGATTGAAGCCTGGCGCACGGCAATCAACGCCGTGTGCAAAAACCAGATCACGCCGGAAGAAGCGGCGCGCAACATCGCCGCCGTCAAATGATTTTGCCTGGCAAGGAGTTGCCCATGTTCGAAACCTCGCTCCGCGCGGATGGACAACGCCGTCTCGCCGAGCTTGGAGGGGCGGATCTCGTAGTTGGCATTCCCAGCTACAAGAACGCGCAGACGATTGGCTTTGTGGTAGATACGGTTGCCAAAGGTCTGCACATTCATTTTCCCAGTTTGCGAACCGCCATCGCCGTCGTGGACGGCGGCTCCTCGGATGAAACCGCACACATTGCGGCGGCGCGCCCGTTGCCATCCTCAGTACGGCGCATCGTCACAACATACCAAGGTATTCAAGGTAAGGGGAGTGCCGTGCGCGCCATTTTCGAAATTACACGTGTCGCCGGCGCGCGTGCATGTGCACTGTTGGAAGCCGATCTGGAAAGTCTGACTCCCGACTGGGTACTCAAACTCATCCAACCGGTTATCAACCGGGAATACGATTACGCCATTCCCCGCTACGCACGCCCATTGGTTGAAGGCGCAGTCAACGACATCCTGGCGTACCCGCTGACGCGTTTGTTGTACGGCGCGGATGTGCGTCAGCCCATGGCGGGCGATTTCGCCGTCTCCGGCGAACTGGCGGGCAAATTGCACGACCGCGACGTGTGGGAAACCGATGTGGCGCGACACGGCATTGACATCTGGATTACGACGATTGCGATCAACGAAAATATTCGCATGTGCCAGGTGCCGCTCAGCCCCAAGATCGAAAACAAGCGCGAAGCCGCGGTCGCTTTCGATCCGGGGTTTGTGCAATCGGTCGGCACGTTGTTTCGGATGCTGGAAATTTACCGCCGCCGCTGGAGCGAGACCCGCGCGCTCCGCACCATCCCCGTCTGCGGCGAAGACTCGACACCCAGCAATCAACGTTTAGCCGGCGCAATCACCGTAGACATGTTGCACGACGCGTTCCAATCGGGCACGCGCCGGTATCGCCGCTTTTGGCGCACGATTCTCGCGCCGTCGAATTATTCCGCGATCATCGATCTGTTCAACAAAGCGCGCGGCACCTCGCACCTGACACCGGAATTGTGGGCGCAATGCACTTTTGATTTTGCCGTCGTGTACAACAAAGGCGAAAACGATCCCGACAAGGTTGCCGCCGCGCTCCTCCCGCTGTACTATGCGCGCATCGGCACAATCCTACGCGAGACGAACGCCAAGCTCGACGCGGTTGAACAGGTCGTGCAAGCGCAAGCCCAAACGTTTGCCGATCACAAAAAATATCTCTTGCATCGCTGGCAAACCTACGTGCCCTGGGCAACGGACGGGGTAAGATAAATCACGCGGCAAAAATCCTCCGCGACACGATAAGGAGTGCAATGCGAAAAATTATTTTGCTGGCGATATTGCTCGGCGTTGCCGGAAGCATCCGGCTCGGCGCGTTGCCGGCGCGCGCCCAAGGTCCTTCGCTCGACGACGAAGTGAACCGCATCGCGCGCACTTTGTATTGCCCGGTTTGCCCGAACACACCGCTCGACGTGTGCAACACGCAAGCGTGCGTGCAATGGCGCGGACTGATCAAGGAAAAGTTGCAACAGGGACAAAGCGAACAACAGATTCGCGAGTATTTCGTGCAACAGTACGGCGATGTGGTGCTCGGCGCACCGCCGCCGCAAGGATTCAACTGGCTGGCGTACATTCTGCCGGTGATCGGCATCATTCTGGGCGCGGTCGTCGCCTGGCTCAGCGTGCGGCAATGGATCGTGCGCCGCGGCGATGCGCCCGCCGCGCCCGCCGCCGCGCCGGAAATTCCGCGCGAGTACGCTGAACGCATCGAAAAAGATTTGAAGGAGTTGTAGCCGTGCCACGCTGGGTTCAAGCCGTTGTCTTTATTTCCGTGATCGCCATTTTAATTTTCTTTGCGTTCGGTTTGCGCGAACGCGCCGCCGTGCAACCCGCATCAGGTCCCGCGCCGGATTTCACGTTGAAAACTTTCGACGGGCAATCGCTCACCTTGTCCCAGTTGCGCGGCAAAGTGGTCGTGATCAATTTCTGGGCGTCGTGGTGCGTGCCCTGCCGCGACGAAGCCGCGTTCCTCGAAAAGACGTGGCGGCAATACAAGGATCGCGGCGTCGTGTTTCTCGGCATCGGCTACAACGACCCGGAGCCGGACGCGAAAAACTATGTCAAGGAATTCAACATCACGTATCCGACAGGACCCGATCTCGGCGGCGCGATCAATCCGCGGTACCGCATCAAGGGCGTGCCCGAAACATTTTTCGTCGGCAAGGACGGCAACCTTGCCGGCAACGCGTTGGGACCTATCACCCGCGACAGTTCGTACATGACCGAGCGGCAATTCATCCAAAAGATCGAAGAGTTGCTCGCCAAACCCTAGCCGCCTGCGCGCGTCAGTAGGGCAAGTTTACGAATTTGCCCTACTTGTGTGTTATAATCGCGCCGATGGCAAATCCCGATTCGATTACCGAATTGTTGCGCGCCTGGCGTGCGAACACACGTTTTGCCGCCAACATTACCACGTGGCGCACTGTGCCGGCGCGCGCCGCGCAAAGCGTGCCCCTCCCCGCCGACCTGCACCCCACACTCGCCGCCGCGCTCCGCGCACACGACATCACCGCGCTCTACACGCACCAAACGACTGCCTGGGATCGCGTGCGCGCTGGCGCGCACATCGTCGTCGTGACCGGCACGGCGAGCGGCAAAACGCTGTGCTACAATTTGCCAACGCTCGATCATCTGCTCCGCGATCCCAGTGCGCGCGCGCTCTATCTCTTTCCCACCAAAGCGTTGGCGCAAGATCAACTCGCCAACCTCCAAACGCTCGTTGCCGATCCCCAGTTCTCAATTGCCGCTTACGATGGCGACACGCCCGCCCACGCGCGCGCCGCCATTCGCGCGCGCGCGCGCATCATCGTCAGCAACCCCGATATGTTGCACACCGGCATTCTGCCGCATCACCCGATCTGGGCAGAATTTTTTCGCCACCTGCGTTTTATCGTGATTGATGAACTGCACGCGTACCGCGGCGTGTTCGGCTCGCACGTCGCCAACGTGCTGCGCCGGCTGAAACGCGTCGCCGCGTTTTACGGCGCGATGCCGCAATTCATTCTCACCTCGGCGACGATTGCCAACCCCGTCGAGCTAGCCGAGCGGCTGATCGAAGCGCCGGTGGCGTTGGTGGAAAACGATGGCGCGGCAAAAGGCGAAAAACATTTTCTCATTTACAATCCGCCGCTCGTGGAACGCGCGGTCGGTTTGCGGCGCAGTGCCTTGCTCGAAAGTGTCACGCTCGCGCAAGAGTGTTTGGCGCACGCCGCGCAGACGATTGTGTTCGCGCGCTCGCGCAAATCGGTGGAGGTGATCCTGCGCTACCTTGCCCCCGCGCCGGATGCGTCGAACCCAAAAGCCGGCAAGCCGAGTGCGGTGCGCGGCTATCGCGGCGGCTATCTCCCGAACCAGCGGCGCGAGATCGAGCGCGGACTGCGCGCGGCGAATGTGCGCGCGGTTGTGGCGACGAACGCGCTCGAACTGGGCATTGACATTGGCGGGATGAACGCCGCGATCTTGGTCGGCTACCCGGGAACGATTGCGGCGACGCGGCAACAAGCGGGGCGCGCCGGGCGCGCCAGTGACGCCGCGCTCGCGATCCTCGTCGCCTCCGCCGATCCGCTCGATCAATTTCTCGTGCGTCACCCGGAGTACGTGTTCGAGCGTTCGCCGGAGCAAGCGCTGATCAACCCGGACAATGTGCTGATCTTGTTGCAACATTTGCGTTGCGCCGC
>CAIKBD010000059.1 GCA_903825565.1 uncultured Anaerolineales bacterium
ACTTCGGCGGCGGGCGTGTCGCGTGCGCGCGTGTTCGAACTGGCGCGCAGTTTGCCCAATCCGTCCGCGCAGTATTTCAAAAAAATTCACGAGGTCGCGGAAAACCTGCGCTATAATTATCCTGACGCCGTGCGTTTGGTCGGCGAAAAAGCCAAGTCCGAAGATGTGCGGACGTTCCTGTTGCGCTTTTCCGATGCGTTGCGTTCCGGCGAACCCTTGCCCGGGTTTCTGGCGCGCGAAGCCGACATTCAAGGTCAGAATTACGGCAACGACTATTTGCGGCGCATCGAAAGTTTGAAAAAGTGGACGGACGCTTACGCCTCCGTCGCGGTGTCCGTTTCGCTGATCGTCATTATCAATATGGTGATGACGATGATTTACAACGTGGGACCCGGCATGATGGCGGGCTTGATCTTTGTCGCCGTGTCTGCCGCGTTCGGGGTGGCGTGGGTGTTGTTTCGCGCCTCGCCGCAAGAAGATAAAAGTGTGCCGCTGGCAATCGGCTCGAAAGAGCAACGCCGGAGCCGCAAATGGTTGTTGCTCACCCTGCCGGTGTTGGCGGGTCTGTACGGCGTTTGCACGTTTTTGAAGGTCAACCCCGCGTGGAGTTTGATCGCGGGGGGAATCTTGTTTCTCCCTGTGGGCTGGGTTGCCCAGCGCGCAGATACGCGCGTCAGTGCGAATGACACCGAGATTAGCGCGTTCCTGCGCTCCATCGGCGGCACGGCAACGTCGCGCGGCACGACGATCAAAGAGGCGCTCGCCGCGATTCGGCTCGACTCGTTCCCGGCGCTTCAGCCGGATATTCGGCTGCTCGATCTGCGTTTGAAATCGTACGGCAATCCGTTGCTGTGCTGGCGCACATTCGGTTTTGACACGGGGAGCAAACTTGCGGATCAATCCATCGGCATTTTCTACGAAGCGGTCAACCTGGGCGGCGACCCGGAACGCGTGGGCAATTTGACCAGCGAGTTTGCGATGAAAACGGCAATGCTCCGCGCGCAACGGCGCGGCGTTGCCGCGACGTTCGCTTGGCTCACGATCATCATGCACACGATTATGGCGGGCTTGATGATCTTTTTGCTCGGCATCCTGGGGCAATTCGCCTTGCGCCTGAACGCGGCGATGAGCGGCTTGCAACAGGGCGGCTCCAGTTCGCCGGCGTCGCTGGGCTTGGGCAATATGTTTTCGTTCAGCACCGCGCAGGTCACATTCCTGAGCGATATTACCGTGATGCTACTCGTCGTGCTGGCGGTGGTCAATGCGTTTGCCGTCGTCGCCAGCGAAGGCGCGCACTTGATCAAAATTACGTGGTACCTGGGAATTTTATTGATTTGCTCCGGCGTGTGCTTTCTCATCGTGCCGCCGTTGGTGAAACTCGCGTTTTAGAATTATGGTTATCGCGCAATCCGACTCACCCATTCCGCTTGACGATCTCGACGCCGCGTTTGACGAAACCGAAGCGCGGCTGACCGAACCTGCGCCCGCGTCGAAAAAGCGCGCGCGGCGATTCAGTTTGCGTTTGCCGCCGCGCGTCCAACTCGCGCTGGGCGTGCTCGGCGGCATCCTCATCGGCTGGTTTGTATTCGGTTGGTGGCTGTGGCCCGTAGATTGGCAAAACTCGACGCCCTGGCAAATGTCGCCCGCGTATCAGAAAAAATACGTCGCGCTGGTCGCCGAACGCTTTTGGCAAACGTCCGATGTCGCGCAAATGCAAAGCGACTTGGCGGGTTGGAAGCGCGATGACTTGTTGCGCTTGATCGAACAGATGCAACGCGAGACGAGCGATCCGCAGGCGCGGCAACGCATTGCGATCCTGTCGGACGCGTTGCGCATGCCGACGACGGAAACTTCGCTGGTGAGCGTGTTGCTCAATTCACAAATCGTGTTGATCGGCTTGGCGCTTTCGGTCATTCCTCTCTTTGTGGCAATGGCACTGCTCGCCGCGCCGTACCTCAAACGCAAGCCCGTGGCGGCGGAAGAAATCGCGGCGCAGGAAGGCGCGTTGGCGGAAGGCAACCTCGAAGAGTTGCTTGCCGATGTGCAGTTGGAAGCGACAGCGGCGGCGCAAGAAGCGCAGAAGAAAAAGGAAGAGGAAGAAAAGAAGGAAGAAGAAAAAAAGCAAGAGGAGAGCGAAGAGCAAGCCAATTCGCTTGGCGATTTGGCGAGTCTTTTCGAGGAAGAGGATACGTCGCTGTCCGCGCTCGAACAATTTTGCAAGGGGATGCCGGACATTCCAGCGGATCAATTGCTGGACACGACGATCAACACGTGGAAGAAATTGCGCGAAGCGAATTCGCAACGCCGGAAAAAGAAATAGTCCTGGGCGAGGAGATGCGGTGGTAATGTGGGAAATGGGACTGGTCGGGTGGCTGGTGGGCATGGCGGTGAACGCGCTTGGCGATGGTTTGCCGCGTGCGCTGAACGTGCCAAGCGCGGCGCGCGCTCAACCGCGCCGTGCGCCGGCGATGTGGCGCTGGCTCGCCGCGCGTGAAACGCACTGGGATGGCATTGCCGTCGAATTGCTGACCGCGTTCTGGTTTATGTGGCTCGCCGCGCGCTTGAACCTGGGATTCGATTTCGGGGTGATGGCGATTCTCGGCGTGTTTTTTCTCCTCGTCGCGCTGATCGATCTGCGGTACCAGTTGGTGTTCGACGCGGTGACGTTTCCCGCCGCGTTAGCGATCCTCGCGTTGCAAATAGTTAGCGGCGCGAATGGGTTGGTGGTGCTGTTGGGTGGCGCGTTCGGCTTTGCGATTTTTGCGGCGGCGGCGTTCTTGCGCCCGGGCGACCTGGGTGGCGGCGATGTAAAACTGGCGACGGTGATCGGCTTGTTGTTCGGTTTTCCGTACGCGTTGTGGGCG
>CAIKBD010000060.1 GCA_903825565.1 uncultured Anaerolineales bacterium
AATCAGACTTGGCGGGTGGAAACGTTTGATGAAGCGTTTTATCGCTTGTATCCCGGCGGGAAAGCCATCGGCGCGTATTTGCTCTTGCGCGAGTTGGAACCTGGGGTGGACGCGTTCGATCCGGCAAATATTCTGACGCTGGCGGCAGGCATGTTGACGGGCGCGCCGTTTTCCACCGCAACGCGTTTTAGCGCGGTGGCGAAATCGCCGCTCACGCGCGGTTACGGTGAATCGGAAGCGGCGGGCTATTGGGGACCCGAATTGAAGATGGCGGGCTGGGAAGCGATTGTGCTCACGGGCCGCGCCGCGCGCCCGGTTTATCTTTGGGTACACGATGATCAGGTTGCGCTACTCGACGCGCGCGAGTTGTGGGGGCGTGATCCCGATGTCGTCCAAGAAAAAATTCGCCAAACGCATAACGATAAATTGATTCGCATTTTGCAGATCGGCATCGGCGGCGAGAACCTGGTGCGTTACGCCGGGATGACGAACGAACTGCGCCACTTTAACGCGCGCGCCGGCATGGGCGCGGTGATGGGATCGAAGAATTTGAAAGCGATTGCCGTGCGCGGCACCGGCAAGTACGTGGATGGCGTCCACGATCCGAAACCGATTGCCGAGTTGGGGCGCGCGCTGGCAAAGCGCGTCAAGGAGCATCCGCAATCCTGGGAATTGCAATCCAAGGGCACGCCCGGCTTGGTGGACGGCTTGAACGCGGGCGGCATTTTGCCGACGCGCAATTTTCGGCAAGGCGCGTTTGAAAAAGTGGATGGCATCAAGTACGCGGTGTACGAAAAGGAATTGCTCACGGCGCGGCGCAGTTGTTACGCGTGCGCCGTGCGGTGCAAGCGCGAAGTGAAGGTGGATGATCGCTACCAGGTGAGCGATACCTATGGCGGACCCGAATACGAATCGCTCGACGCGTTCGCCGCGAACTGCGGCATTGACGATCTGCAAGCCGTTGCCAAGGCGAATGAGTTGTGCAATCGCTACACGCTTGACACGATTTCGACGGGCGCGACGATTGCTTTCGCGATGGAATGTTTCGAGCATGGATTGATCGGCTTGCGGGAAACGGGCGGCATTGATTTGCGTTTCGGCAATACCCAGGCGATGTTGCAAATGGTCGAGTTGATCGCGCGGCGGCAAGGCATCGGCGATTTGCTCGCCGAGGGAAGCCAGCGCGCGGCGCAAGTAATCGGCGGCGACGCGCCCTTTTTCGCCATGCAAATCAAAGGGCAGGAATTGCCGATGCACGAACCGCGCGGCAAAGTTGGAATGGGTCTGGGTTACGCGGTCAACGAAGCGGGCGCGGATCACTTGACGGCGCCGCACGATCCGGCGGTGGCGAACCCCGAGTCTGTCAGTTTCAAAGGCGCGTTGCCGTTGGGTGTGGAAGCCGTGCCGCCGCGCGAGTTGAGCGCACGCAAAGCTCGCAATTATTACATCCTCGAAAATTGGACGAGCGCGGAAAAAGTGATCGGCTTGTGTTTCTTTGGACCTGCGCCGCGGTCGTTCATCCAGGTAGATGAAGTGGTAGCGGTGGTGCGTGCGGCGTCGGGCTGGGATGTGACCGCGCAGGATGTGATGCGGATCGGCGAACGCGCGACGAACTTGGCGCGCGCGTTCAATGTGCGCGAGGGATTCACGGCGCAAGACGATCGGTTGCCCGAACGTTTCTTTCAACCGTTGGAGAATGGCGCGTTGCAAGGTGTGGCAATCGCCAAGCCGGAATTTGAGCAAACGCTGGCGGAACTCTATCGGCAAAAGGGCTGGCATCCGACGACGAGCGCGCCGACGCGCGAAAAATTGCGCGACCTGGGAATCGAGTGGGTGGCGGATTTGTTGGAGCGCAAATAAAATGCGCGTGCACCTCGGCGGGCATCTGGCGTGGTACGATCCGCACAAGCGCGCCTGGCTCGCCGTGCCGGTTGCCGCGCCGGTGCGTTTGACGGAAGTGCTCGCGCGCTTGGGGGTGCCGGCGGCAGAGGTCGCGGTTGCCGTTGTGAATGGCGCGGCGGTTGAGTTGGAGCAGGCGTGGGTGAGGGACGCGGATTGCGTTCAAGTATTTCCGCCGGTTGGCGGTGGCGCGAGATAAATTCAGAGGCGAGACGCCTAGCGTTTCGCCTTTTGTTTTGCGCGCGCCAAACGACTTGCCAAGCGGGACGACAACCGAGTATAATAAAAGTATGCGGGATGAACAAAAGACCAAAGCGGAACTGATCCGCGAATTGCAGGCGACGCGTCGCCGCGCGGCGCGTTTGGACAAGATGACCGAGCGGTACAAGCAAATCCAAGTCCAGCTACAGGAATCGAATGTGTTGCACGATAAAACGCTGGCGAGTTTGAACGAAGCGGTATTCGTCGTCAACCCCCATACCCGAGCGATTATCGAATGGAACACGACGGCGGAGGAAATGTTTGGATACACCCGCGCGGAAATGCTGGGCCAAGATACGCGCATGTTACATGCCACTGACGAAATGTTCGGGCGTTTTGGGCGTGATGCCTTGCACGCGTACGAGCAAGTGGGGTACTTTGCGACGGAATTTTGGATGCGGCGCAAGAGCGGCCAGGTGTTTCCCACCGAACATTTCGTGCGTCCAATTTATGACGCGGATGGGCGCATCGAAATTGTGGTCAGTGTGGTGCGTGACATTACCGAGCGGCGGCGCGTGGAGGAGGCGTTGCGCGAAAGCCAGGAGCGGCTCGCGCTTGCCATTAGCGGCACGCGCGCGGGGTTGTGGGATTGGCTGGTGCAAACGAGCCAAGTCGTGTTTAACGAACGCTGGGCGGAAATTGTCGGCTATACGCTGGAAGAACTTGCGCCGGTGAGCATCGAAACCTGGGAACACTTGGCGCACCCCGACGATTTGGCGCGCTCGAATCAATTGCTCCAGAAACATTTTGCGGGCGAAAGCGAGTATTACGAGTGTGAAGCGCGCATGCGGCACAAGAACGGCGAGTGGGTGTGGGTGTTGGATCGCGGCCAAGTGGTGGAGTGGGATGCGGCGCACCGACCGGTGCGGATGACCGGCACGCATCTCGATATTACCGGGCGCAAATGCACCGAGCAAGCCCTGCAAGAACAGCGTGACCGCGCGCAACGATACTTGGATGTTGCCGGCGTTATGATTGTGGCTTTGGATGAAGAGGCACGCGTGCGCCTGATCAATAAAAAGGGCTGTGCCATTCTCGGCTATACCGAAGACCAAATTCTGGGGCGCAATTGGTTCGAGTTGTGTATGCCGGCGCGTTTGCATTTGCAGATCCGGGAAATTATTGACCAGGTGCGCATCAAGCAATTTGAATTCCTGTCTTATTGCGAATACCCGATTGTGTCGGCAAGTGGGGGCGAGCGGATTCTGGGCGTGCGCTCGACCATGTTGTTCGACGCCAGCGGGCATCGCACCGGCATATTGTTTTCCGGTGAAGATGTGACCGAGCGTCGCCAAATCAGCGAAGAGTTGCGACGGCATAGTGAAGACCTGATCGTCTTGAACGAGATTGCCAGTCGCTTGAATCAACCCTTGCGCTCGACTGAGGTTGCCGTGCACGTGCTCGAACAGTTGACCAAGTCGTTGCACGTTAAGGCGGGCGTGGCGTGGACGCTCAATGACAGCGGCATGTGGGCTTTTGGCGGACAGGTGAGCGCGATCCCGGAGATCCGCTTTGGCTGGGAACGGATCGATCCGAGCGTGGGCATCCTGGGGCGCGCCGTGCAATTGCGCGATTTGGTCGTCGTGGAAAGTTTTGCCGAGACGGGACTGAATCAACCGCTGTTTGATCGCTCCGATTTGTACCCGTGTGCCGCGATCCCGTTGCAGGCGCGTGAAAACCTGCGCGGCATTCTGCTTTTGTTTGGCATTGTGCCGCGCACGCAAAGTTCGCAGGGGCGGCACTTGTTGCGCGGGATCGGCTATCACCTGGGCATGGCGATTGAAAATATTCGCCTAGCGGAACGCGCCGCCGAGATTGAAATTCTGCGCGAGTTGGATCGTTTGCGCTCGGAATTGATCGCCAATGTTTCGCACGAGTTGCGCACGCCGCTCGGTTTGATCAAAACGTGTTGCAGTGCGTTGCTCAGCGAGGACTTGGGCTTGTCGGCGGACATTCAAGCCGAATTTTTGACGGACATTGACGAGCAAACCGACCGCCTCTCCAAGTTGGTGGACAATTTGCTAGACTTGTCGCGGATGCAGAGCGGGCATCTGCGGTTGGAATGTCGCATGACCGATCTCGCCGCATTGGCGCGTCGGGTGGCGAACGACTTGGGCGGGCACTTGGCGCAATTTCATCTGACGTGGGATTTTTTGCCGGAACCATTTTGGGTGCAGGTAGATGCGGCGCGGATCGACCAAGTGCTCGTGAACTTGATCAGCAATGCCATCAAGTACTCGCCGCAAGGCGGTACGCTTCGCGTGCAGGGGCGACACAATGAAGAGCAAGTGATTGTGAGCGTCAGCGACGAAGGGATTGGCATTCCGGCTGAAGATTTGGAGCGCGTGTTCGAGCGTTTTTATCGGGTGAACGATCCCAGGTTGCCAAGCGCGAGCGGCGTCGGGCTGGGCCTGGCGGTGTGTCGGGGCATTATCGAAGCGCATGGCGGGCGTATTTGGGCAGAGAGTAGCGTGGGGCGAGGCAGTACGTTTTTGTTTACCTTGCCTTTGCGTGGCGCGACTCGTACCGAAACGGATCAAGCGTCTTGATTAAGGAGACTGAGGAATGAGCCGGAAAAAACTCCGCATTTTAGCGGCAGACGACGAACCCAAGTATGTGCGTGTCTTGCAAGTGATTTTGGAAGCCGCCGGCTATGAGGTTTTGGAAGCGCGCGATGGCCTGCGCGCGCTGGAACTTGCCGCGAGTCAAGAACCGGACTTGTGTTTGCTGGATATCAAGATGCCGGGGTTGGACGGCTATGAAGTGTGCCGCCGCATCCGCGAATTTTCGACTGCGCCGATTATCATGTTGACGGCGTTGGCGGAAACGGCGGACAAGGTGCGCGGGTTGGAAGCCGGCGCAGACGACTATGTGACCAAGCCCTTTAGCGCGGAAGAATTGACAGCGCGGGTGCGCGCCGCATTGCGCCGCGTGGAAATGTCCGGACGCGAACAAATTGAGCCAGTCATGCGCGCCGGTGAGCTCGAAATTGATTTTACGCGGCAGCGGGTGATGGTGGCTAATCAAGTGGTGGGGCTGACGCCAATCGAATACCGTTTGCTGTGCGAACTTGCCAGGCACAAGGGGCAAGTGCTGGCGCAAGACGTGTTGCTGGAACGAGTGTGGGGGCATGGCTATGGAAATGACGGTCAGCTGTTACGGCAAGCCATTCATCGCTTGCGCCAAAAAATCGAGAGCGATTCGCAAAAACCGCATTACATTCGCGTGCGCCCTGGTTTTGGTTATGAATTTGACGTGTCCGATACTTAATTATTCCCCGCTAAAGCGAACGCCGCGTCGGCTCCGATGCGGCGTTCGCTTTAGCGGGTAAATTGTCACGCGATTGGTAGGTTCATTCCGGCGAATTGTCACGCCTTTATAA
>CAIKBD010000061.1 GCA_903825565.1 uncultured Anaerolineales bacterium
ATAGCCGCTCGTCTGTCCATCGTTGTTGACCGCGCTTCCCAGGATGAGCGCGTGAATCGGGTCGCCATTAGCAAGCGCGTCCGAGAGACGCTTGAGCACAATGACCGCCGCACCTTCACTGCGCACGTACCCATTTGCGCGCGCATCGCCAAACTTGCAACGCCCATCGGGCGCCATCATTTGCGATTGCGAGTAGGCGATGGTGATGTGCGGTTGCAAAATCACATTCGCCGCGCCAGCCAGCGCCATCGAACTTTCACGCGTGCGCAAACTTTGACATGCCAAGTGCACGGCGACGAGCGATGACGAACACGCAGTATCAATTGTTATGCTCGGACCTTGCAAACCAAAAGTGTACGACAAACGTCCTGAGGCGGAATAACGACCACTGCCGGTCGTCATGTGGAAATCAATGCGCGAGGGATCATCAAATAAACGGGCTTCGAAATCACTCAGCCACATGCCAACGAACACCCCGGTCGAGCTACCCGCAATCCGGCTTGCCGTTTGCCCGGCATCTTCCAGAGCTTCCCAGGTTGTCTCGAGCAATAAACGCTGTTGAGGATCGAGCCGTTCAACTTCGCGAGGCGCAAGTCCAAAGCAAGCGGGGTCGAATTGATCTATCTGATCGAGGAATCCGCCCCAACGAGTCATCACTTTGCCGGGTGTGGCTGGGCGCGGATCGTACAAGGCGGCAACGTCAAAGCGATCCGATGGAATCTCGGTGATCGCATCCACACCCTTAGCTATCAAGTCCCAGAACGATTTGAGATCGCGCACACCGCCCGGAAATCGGCAACTAGTCCCGACAATAGCTATCGGTTCAGGATTTTGTATTGACATATTTGATGCACTTGGAAAGCATCCGGCACATAGCTCGCAAGATGACACTGCACGCAATGTCATTTGCACACCGCCATGCTGGGCGAACTGGGTAATTGGGTTAACTCACCTACGTCAAGTTACCTGGTCACTCTGCCAGGTCCAGAAGTGAATCTGGGTGAGCGCGGCTCGTATTGCAAATGCCGCAAGGTAATTTGTTTCAGGCACAAACGAGGCGAGTGACCATTCTGAAACAATCGCCGAATCATCCGCCACCGATAATAGTGGTGCGGTTTCACTCGACCCAAATGATACGGAGAATCGGTCAAGTGGAAACGACAAACCATCACCGCTGGCTTTGATGAAAGCTTCTTTACATGTCCAAGTATTAAAGAACGCTGTATCTTTTTCGCTGGCGGGTAACGTTGTAAAAACCGCGCGTTCTTGCGGAGAAAAATTTTGTGCCACAATAGGGTCACGCTCCGCGATGGGTCTGAGATATTCTACATCAATTCCAATTTCTTTGCTATGCGTAATCGCATACACGGCCAGCCCATGCGAGTGAGATAGATTGAACTGAAGCGTTGATTGGGCCAGCGACGAAGCGAGGAAGGGTTTGCCCGTGTGCCCATATACAAATTGCACAGCATCAGGCGACACACCCAGATATGCTCCGAGAATGTTGCGCAAGATGCCGCGTCCGGCGGCAAAGTGTTGGCGGTCTCGATCAAAAACGAATTTAGCGGCGCGGGCTTGTTCGTCGCTCGAAAGAGAACTTTGTAACTGTTCAAAGATAGGCGTCGAGATC
>CAIKBD010000062.1 GCA_903825565.1 uncultured Anaerolineales bacterium
CAACTGCAACGCGTGAATTTCAATTCCAAACCTGAAAGGAGGTGAATCGAAATGAAAGAGTTCTTGGCCGCACTCGGCGCTGTGCTTGTGCTCGCGTACGTGATCATCCAAGCGTTGCTTGCGCTTTTGCAACCGCTCTTCACGGCGCTCTCGGGAAAATTGCACTAGACCCGATGAGACAACTTCAAACAAGGAGGTGAAATGCCTAGAGAAGACAAATGGGTTCTGGAGTTCGTCGTCATTGTCCTGGGATACTTTGGCGCACATGTCGCGTGGGCGCTGATGAAGCCCTGGGTGATGGTTGCGATGGCCGCATTGCAAAAATGAAATTATCGCACAGTAACAAACAAAGGAGTGCTGATATGAAGCACAAGCACAAACCAGGTTGTCGATGCGCGAATTGCTTGGGTGAGTTCGATCAGCGTGAAAACGCCGCCCAGCAGTTGTATGCATTGCTCAATCTGCAATGGGTTGGTATTCGCGCGGCAGTCGCGTATGCCGATTTTGCGCGCAACGGAATCGAAGAGGCGTTTCCGCAACAGGCGCGTGCATCGCTCGGATTACTGCGCAAGCACAACCCAGGTCTGCTCGACAATCTGTTAGCGGACATTCTCGATTAGTGAGAGGTCAATCCCTTGCGGGAGTCGCAGGGAGAACACATTACGCGATGGATGCAGAGCCATCCATGCAATGGAGGAATTCCATGAACAACAGTACAACGATGATCGGTAGCGAGCCACCCACATTGTTCATCGTGGCAAACGAAGATGGACAAAAAGAAAACGCCCCTGAGTTCGCAGCTCAAGAGGCGTCATTTGTGGCTTTCGCCAGTTCCGTATCTACAACCGAGTATATCACTGAACCGACAGCGTGTCAAATCGCTGTAGCGCCAACCTTGGAAGAGATCGAAAATGAAATCAAGGCGGCGGCACACCGACGCATCGAAGCGGCAATGCGCGAACTGAACGAAGCGCGTGATCGCATCGAACGCGAAGGCAATGCGCGCGATCTGGCGCTCAAGTCAACCCAGGAACGTGTGCGAACGGTGCAAGCTGAACTGGACGGACTCGCCGGCGACCGCGCTGAAATGGAACGCCGCGCCCAGACCTTCCTCATTGGCGATGCTTTGAAAGTCACGATGGAAAAAATTCATTTGGCTTTCAATGTACGCCAGATGGAATTGGAAGATGCACTCGCTCAAGCCGGTGCCGACGTGGAAGAGATGCGATTGGAAATCCAAGCGGCGATGATTTCCGATGGGCTCGAAATCCAGTTTGCGTCTCAGAGCTTGGAACACTTTGAAACCGCTGCGCCTGATGTCGCTCAATCTGTGCGACTTAAGGCAGACGCCCAAGAAAATCTTGTGGCGGCAATGCAAGCCGTGAATGATGGCTTGCTGCGCGATGCCCAAACCTTGCTTGATAAGGCGAAGGCTGGTAACGCTGATGCAACCCAGGTTGCAGAGGTAGAAAAAGCCATTGAAGAATCACATCGCGCACAAATTGCACACGATCTGGTTACACGTATTGAAGCACACGCTGATCAGATAGGCGCGGTTCGCCGCATCAAGAAACTGATGGATGAAGCGGAGGTCGCTGGTGTGGCGGACCAAGTACGTGGTTCGGCAGAAGGTGCATTGGAAATGGCACGCCAAGCCGCGAATTCACGATATGCGCAAGCCCGACCGATTGCCGAGCATCTTGCCAGTGAAGGTTTCGTGCCCGTCGTTGGAGATGGACGAATTGAAGTCTGGCAAGCCGTGACAAATCATTCACGTGGACACGGAACATCTTGGATGTTGGATCGAGTGATCGTTCTGCGCGGCGAAGCGTGGGCGGTTGAATCGCCGCGTGTGCCTGTGACGCGAAAAGAACTCCCACAGCGTGTCAAACACTCGCGGTGGTTCAAGCGCCCAGTGGAGAGCGAAGCCGTCGCAACTAATTAGACGACGGATGTATGGTTATTACCCCAGCCAGACGGACTGTAATCCTGGTTCGTCTGGCTGGGGCATCACTCGTGCTTCGTGTGGAATCGATACACACGCGCTTGAGGGGAAAAAGTGTACGCGCGTATAAAAATAAAACAAGCTCAGGAACTACGCCAAGCATTTTATACGCGCGTATAAAAAATACCCCAAGCGAACACGGGAGGAGAAACAGTGTACGCGCGTATAAAGAGTGAGATGCACTGCATCAAGGATCATCATTTCGGTTGGCGGGATGCCTGGCGCAGTGTTTCCGTATACCTTGAACTAGGATACCCGTGCTGTGATTGATCTCGAAGGACTCAACGCCGAACAACGAACTGCTGTTGAAAAAATCGACGGACCACTGTTGGTGCTCGCAGGTGCAGGGAGTGGCAAGACCCGCACGCTGACCCATCGCATCGCGAACATTCTCGACCAAGGACGCGTTTCACCGCACGGTATCTTGGCGATCACCTTCACCCGCAAAGCGGCATCTGAAATGCGTCGCCGTTTGGAAGAACTGGTCGGCAAAGAAGCATCGGACATCACCGCGGTCACCTTTCACAGCCTGGGATTCAAATTGCTCTCCGCCGAAGCGGGAACGTTGGGATACAAACCGGAGAAACTTTCGGTCTATGATGCGGTCGAAGCCCAGCGTTTACTTCATCGGGCAATGCAAGAGATGAATGTCAATGGCACACGGTGGACACTCGAAACGGTTGCACCCATCATCGAACGCGCCAAAGACAATCTGTATGGTCCCGATGATTTCGTGCGCGTGAAAGGCGATTTCTTCGAGGAATCGATTGCCAAGGTTTATCGACGCTATCAAGAACTCTTGATGGAAAACAACGCGGTGGACTATGGCGATCTGATTCGCTTGAGCGTTCAACTCTTGCGCCAACATCCTGGGACACTGGAGTTTTATCAGAATCTGTTTCGATACGTAAGCGTGGATGAATTCCAGGACACGTCATTCGCGCAGTATCAACTGGTGCGTCATTTGGTCTGGCGTAATCGCAACTTGTGTTGTGTCGGTTCACCCGTGCAAGCCATCTACTCGTGGCGTGGCGCTGACATTCACAACATTCTGGATCGCTACCGCGAGGATTTCCGCGATGCACCCGTTGTCATTCTGTCGCAAAACTATCGCTCGACATCGACGATTCTAAACAGTGCACAAGCGGTTGTGCAAGACTTGTCCTATCGTGAAGATTTGCGTACCGACAATGACCAAGGCGCATCGCTGATCGTTGTGCCGCTGAACACCGATTGGGATGAAGCCAACTTTATTGCCAACGAAATCAAGCGCCTCGATGAAGAAAGATATTGTGGCATTGAGGATTGTGCCGTCCTTTTCCGTACCCGCGCCCAAGGACGACTCTTAGAACAGGTCTTTATGCATCAAGGATTGCCGTACATCCTCATCGGCGATTTCAAGTTCTTTGAACGACGAGAGGTCAAGGACATCCTGGCCTACTTGCGGGTAGTTCACGATATGTTCGATGCCAGCGCACTGCAGCGCATCATCAATCGGCCACCACGTGGACTGGGAACGGCGGCGCTTCAAAAACTGCAAGGCGGCGAACCCGAGTTGAACTTTGCCGCCATCACAGGCTTGCATCAACGTGCTGACCTACCGCCAAAGGTGCTCTCTGCCGCGACGGAATTCGCCGATCTCATCTTCGACGATTTGCCGAATGCCATGAAAGAAAAAACACTGACTGAATTTTTCGACGAGGTGCTCAATCGAACGGGGTACCTTGCGTGGATCGAAAAGGACCCCGATGCTAAACGCCGAATGGCTAATCTGCGTCTCTTGCGCGCGATGACGACACGGTACGACCATGCCGAAGAAGCCCTGGGAAATTTCTTAGCAGACATTGCGACATTGAGCGTAGTGGAAGGCGGGGATACGAGTTTGGATGTGCCGTCCGAAGGGCGCGGAGTGACGATGGCCACCATTCACGCCGTCAAAGGACTCGAATTCCCGGTGGTGTTCATTGCGGGATTGGAAGAAGGCATCTTTCCGCACGCCCGCGCGATGAAGACGCCGGATGGAATGGAAGAAGAAACCCGACTGGCATACGTCGCGATCACGCGGGCCATGTCCTTGCTCTATTTCACCTATGCGCGTTCGCGGATGGTGGGTGACGAGATGAAGGAACATTCGCCCAGCCGATTTCTTGCCGCGATTCCCAAGCATCTGCTTGAACGACGTTCTGCGACCCAAACGGTTTCCAGTCCGATACCGAATCTTCCATCAATGGAAACAGAGCTAACGGCACTCGCGATTCCAGCGCTGGAACCCAGTCCTTGATTGAGCGAAAGGATCAGATATGCACCAAACAGCAACAACTGATAAACCACAAATCAAAATGGCGCCTCGAGCAATGTCAAAACCAGCGCCACAAGTGACAACGAACAGAACACGCGACGACATCGAGACGGTTCGGGCAAACAATCCCATTGAGCAGGTGATTGGACGGTATGTCGAACTCAAGCCGAGTGGACGGCGCTTGCTCGGTCGTTGTCCGTTTCACGATGATCCGACACCCAGCTTTGTCGTTTACGTCCACAATCAATCCTGGTATTGCTTTGGTTGTGATATCGGCGGGGACGTGTTTCGCTTTGTCGAACGCATCGAGCATCTGTCATTCACCGAAGCACTGCAACGGCTTGGGTCAAACACCTTGCCCGAACGACATGTGACGCACGCGTTACCGCCTCAAGTGAAATCTGTGCCGATGCTTGAGCTGAGCGATGAGCATTTCACTTTGCTCACCGCCGCAACCGAGGTGTATCACGCCGCCATCTTCATGCAAACTCGGGTGCTCGAATATCTGGCAAAGCGGCGCATTGATCTCGATATGATTCGCCGCCATCGCATTGGATACGCGACAGGCAATGACCTCGCCAAATACTTTCGCTTTCGTGGCTGGGATCCCGAAATCGCGAACGACTTGGGTCTGATCAATGAATCCCGCGGCGAATATTTTCGCCAGCGCATTGTGATCCCAGAGATTCGGCAGGGGCGAGCCATTTACCTTGTCGGTCGAGCAACGCAGAAATATCAACGCGCAAAATATTTGGGATTGCCCGGCGCGCCCAAGCCCTTGTATGGGCTGGAAGCCATCCAACATGCGAAGGATGTATTTGTCTGTGAAGGTCCCATCGATTGGCTCACACTGGTTGGATGGGGCTATCCCGCTGTCGCGCTCCTGGGTTCGCATCTCAAGCAAGATCGCATCAGCGAGATCGCCGATGCGGAACGAATCTTTATTGTCACCGACTCGGACGAGCCAGGGAGAAAATGCGCCTGCCAACTCGCCGAAACTTTTGGTAAACGAGCGCGGATTGTTCCACCTCTGCCGAATGTCAAGGATGTCAATGAACTAGCCATGAAGCAAAATGGGCAAGCGGTATTCGCGCATTTGGTCGAACAAGCGAGAGCGACGATTCGGTAAATGCAGACGATCCACGGCACACCCTCATTTCGAAAAGTTTTCGCCGCTTGGATGTTCAATGTGACTTGACCAAGTTGACAGAGCGTAGGGCGAAAGATAAGATGTATTCTGTTGGCGAAGATCGCGATATTCTCGCATGATCAGAAAGAGGTTGTCACAATGACACAAGCCCATTCTGCAAACCAAGCCCGCATAGTCTACATTTCGCACGGCGGAGGTCCTCTGCCTATTCTGGGAGACCCAGGACATCAGGCGATGATAGATTTCATGCGCCAACTACCGAATCAATTTGGAAAACCAGATGCGATCTTGGTTATCAGCGCTCACTGGGAAGAACGCGCGGCGACCCTGATGAGTGCCGAATATCCCACCATGTTCTACGACTACTATGGCTTTCCGCCCGAAGCGTATGAAATCACTTACCCAGCACCAGGGAGTCCTGATCTGGCGAACCGCATTGCCGAACTCTTGAAAAAGAACAACATCCCCACTCGTCTCGATCCAGAGCGCGGATTCGACCATGGTCATTTCATCCCGTTGAAATTGATGTATCCGCAAGCCGACATTCCAACACTGCAACTCTCCTTGATCCATGGACTAAACCCCACCGCGCATATCGCCCTGGGTAGAGCCTTGCGTGACCTTCGGCAAGAAAATATTCTGGTCATGGGTTCTGGATTTTCGTTCCATAACCTCAGAGCATTTTCCTGGGAAGGAATGGACGCACCCGATCCAGCCAACGACGCCTTTCAAAACTGGTTGATTGAAACGTGCGCGGGTTCCTTGACCCAAACCGAACGTGAGCAACGCCTGATCGAGTGGGCGAAAGCGCCGTCGGCCCGTTACTGTCATCCGCGCGAGGAGCATTTACTTCCCCTGCATGTGTGTTTCGGGATGGCAGATACCCCAGCGAAACTCATCTTCGACGACCGTATCGTGGGCAAGCGCAGTGTTGGCTTTCTTTGGGAATAAACGCTCGAACATTTTCACATCGTGAAGGGCAAAGACTATGGCATCAACAAACGCCCCCATTCTTAATCGCCGAGTGCGTCAATTTTTGAAAAAGCCGCGGATTGCACGACTCGCTACCCAAGGTGTGGATGGTTATCCTCACGTCGTCCCGATCTGGTTCAGACGGGATGGCGATGACATTCTGTTTGGCAGTAACCGCGACAATCGTAAGGTGCATAACATCCTCGCAAACTCTAAAGGTGCGGTTGTGATAGGCGGTGAATTACCTAGGGATGCCGAAGGTTATCTGATTCAGGGTGATTTGAGTGTCGAAGAGGATCCCAAGCAAGCCTCGATGTGGAAAATGTTGTTGCGATACGAAACGAAGAAAAATGCGGAGCGACTCGCCAAGGAATGGGCAGACAGCGATATGATTATCATTCGCCTCAAACCCAGGAAAGTGATTCGCGTCTATTGATTGAATCAATTGTAATCCAAGAATAAACGACCAGACGAACGGTGTCTGGTCGTTTGTATTTCCTGAAGCTGAAGAGGAGGCACATGGCAGAAACACGCATGGAACAGGTCAGGCGTTGGTTGCGCGATCACAGTATCCAGCGGCTCACCTGGGGCGATGTCTACGCATTTGTTCGCGAGCACGACCTCGACGATGATGAATACTTTGAAGTGCATACGGTGTATCGCCACCAGCATCCCGATTGGAAAACGGAATTTATCTATGCTGGCAAGGTCCGCTGGATCGCGGTGTATTGGGTGGTCGGCGGCAGTGAAGGCTATTACGTTCACGTCGAGACGCGTTCAGGTGAATCTCCCCAAGTAGAACTGGTGATGGTAGGCAAGTTCTGGGATACCGCACGAGCGGAAATTGCGGCGAATATGCTCCAGGCGCTCGGCAATGCAGCGACCTGGTGATGATCACGCGAATGTAGAGAGGGCAAAACAAGGATGAGTGAATCAAAAATCAAATGGCTGGGCGGTGACATTGTCATTGATGATCACCGCTTTTGTCACGGTGACAATGGCACCCAGGAATTCTACGAAACGATTATTGCCTCGCAACGATTGTTACTGGGTCTCTTGAAAAATCACGGCGAGGATATTTGGATTGCCTATGTGTCTCACGGACAAACTGTGCGCACATTGACGGGATGTTCACATCGCGCGGATGGCAAGCTCGATGCTGAACCACTTTATGATACGCCGAATAATCCGCAGGCACTTGCGGAAGGGCTTGTTCGTTTGTGGCGTGAATACGGTGAGCAGACGGTATCCAAGCCTTGCACCGTGATTACCAAACAGGAGGAGTTATGTGCATAAGCGCAACAATCTCAAGCTACTTGGGTCTGGTGACACATGGGAAGCGTGGAATTGAAATGCAATATCAACATCGCCGAATTGCACTCTTCACCCATCATTCAGAAATCGTCGGCAATTGGCGCGAGGCGGTGATGTTCGCCGTGGGTTGGCATCAGACGTTGTTCTATTCAGCCGAGGAAGCCCAAGCCTATGCTACCGAGCGCAATTTGGTGGTCTACACCTGGCAATGCTTTGGGAAGCAAAACTGGTTGCGACGCGGAGCAACGAATGTCGACGCGTACTGTTACACCGTCTTGCCAAGCGATGCGCCCGAGTCGGTGCGTCTGGCAGATGACGATGGCGACAATATGCCGCAAGATGATTTGGAGTAGAGGAGAAACCAAATGGGAGATCTCACGTGTGTGCGCTGTGGGGAAAACTGGGAGTCGTTTGGAATCACCTATGCCAAAGGTGAAGGTGATCTCACACTCGAAGAGGTGAAAAAATTTCTCGATGGTGCGGGGTGCCCTGCGTGTGGTTTTGGCACAATTTGTCCCAGGTGTCAGGGTGGTCGAATCGAAAAGAATAATTGCCCGACTTGTTTTGGGAGTGGAGCCGTTTTTGCCAAACGTTGTCCGAGCGCGAACGATCCACGCTTTCGCCAATGGTTCATTGGATACAGCAACAGCCCAACCTATCCGCTGCGGTTTTTCAACGTCATCGATATTCTTCGTGAGGAGAAACCCGAAGAATCGTGTGAAGGCTTGGTCCAGGTTGCTAAGATCAAGTGTCCCGATTGTCATGGTGAGGGAGAGCCGTGTTCTGAGTGTGGCGGCGATGGTAAATACCACGCCGAGAAACAACCTGATTATTTCGATCAAGCCATCGGCAGTCTGCTTGATAATAGCGATGCCGAACCCATCGGTGTGATCCATCGATTTTTGCGCGGCGCACAACCCGGTGCAATGAAATGACCGAGGAAGAAATCCGAGAACGCATCAATGAACTCAGCGAGGTGACCCTGGCACCTGCGGTCCCGCCAGGGCAGGTGTGTCCGCACGGGATGTGGCACGAATCGATTACGTAGCAGCCCGCACAAAACTGATTCCCGAAGAAATCAAGGCGTCACTCGCTGATCTCGAAATGGAATTTGCAATGCGCGATGCCGCCATCACGCTGAACATCGAGGAACTGGAGAAAGAGATCAAACAACTTGTGATTGCTTATCGCGCATCGGTTAAAGGTGCACACCTTCATGCCGTTTGGACGCCGAAGGCGAACCCCGTGTAAACTGGGATGCCAAGGGGCTGGATCGCTATGCCGCCCAACATCCTGATGTGCTTGTGTTTCGCTCCGAAGGCGAAGCTAGTGTCGCGCTTCGTAAAATTCAAGCGACGAATATCGAAGAAGGAGAAATGATGACCCAGGACAATGCAAACCAACCAATTGTTACAGAGGAACCTCAATCCTCTGCTCAGAACCCAGCAACGCAGGTGTCTCCAGCGAGCGAACCAATCGCCATTGAAACCCAGTCTGTTGAACCTGTGACCGAAGAAAACGAAGAGCAGGTCGCGGATGCAGAAGACGAGGAAGAAGAAACCGAAGATTCACCGATGGAAGAACCAACCGAGGCGGAAACATCTTCACCTGATGACTCGACAGACTCAGCGCCAATAAACACAACTCCTTCCACTTCAACGACTCAAGTTGAAAAAGATGAACGAACTGAGATCGAAAAACAACCGTACGATTTCGAGCATTGCACCGTTCAAGTGGCGATTCAACTCTTGCCTGATGATGGCGACCCGAATGGGAGAATGGTTGTTGTGGGTGTGCGATCCCATCTCGATGCGCCATTGCTTCGCTTGGTCCGTCTGAATCAATTAGGCACCTTGCCGCCTTTGGTCATTGAACTACTCGATGCCTTGAAAGCTGAGTTACCAGCCCGTGAACAAACAGCCCGCGAAGCTTTCGAAAAGAAGAAAGCAGAAAAGGCAAAACGCCCAACGACGGTTACCGCATCGAAGACAGCGCGTGGCAAAAAAGCCAAACCAACGCTTGCCACAGCACCGGCCTCTACGAACGCCACGCCTGACAATCGCCCACGCCCAGAAATAAAAGTGTCAGGCACTCCCCAACAACAAATGGGATTATTCTAGGAGAAGACACGACAATGATTAACATACAGATAGATGGCCAGCAATTTCCACTCCCCGATGAAATTGCATCCAAAGATGAACTCTTGAAAGCGGCTCTCGCCCCTTTTGTTCCCTGGATTGCGAATGCAACCATTGATCGCAAAGAAAAAGACGGAGCAATGGTCGTGAGCGTGATCAAACGCGCAGATTGGAAGGGGGATGGTCGTGTCGTGCTCGATGCACTGATGGCGAGTCCCGATGGAATGAACCCAGCGGTCGCGCTCTGGATGCAACTACAAGGTCAACTCGATACGCAAGACCCAGGTGCGATTCTTGCTTTAGAACCAACCATCACTACGGCCATTGCAGAGGGCGATAAAGAAATCGCCGCTGTGCATCAAGCCCTTGCCCGACTTGTCGAATGTGCGCCAGTGCCAGCGACACGCATCCCAGCGGGATTCTGAATCCATCGCTTGAGTCAGGCACGTCACCCTTTCTCAATCTTCCTCCATCTGTCTCAGCGGTAGCGGCGATTCAACGGCTTCGTGCAATACGACTTACGCCAGCCCGCGAAGCCGTTGAACAATTGTCAGTGTGGCAAGAGTCCAGTCGCATTCTGGCTCTCTACCGTCGATACTTTCCTCAACAGTTCACTAGCTCCTCGGCCAATACACGCATCCCCATTCGCCAAAACGAACCTGGTTATTCAGATCGAGAACTCGAATTTTTCAATCTGATTGACCAGCATCTGTTTCCACTCCCCGAGATGATGTTCGACATGGACCGTCTGCCGAGTATTCCACTCTATCCACAAGGAATCGATTGGGAAGACGAACGTGACAATATGCGATTGTCTCTACGCGCGGCGATGGCGCTCGTTTCCGACGATGACTCCATGCTGTGGGAAGCTTGGTTGCCCAAACCGTTGCGTCCACTGTCAGGACAAAGAGACTGGGATCGTCTAGCAGAAATGTGCCGTACCGCAAAAGGATTGATCGCGCGATTTCCTTTGTTGCTCGAGTTCGTCTCACTCGACACCGGCAATGTGTGGCTCGACACAAACTGGGAATGCTGTTGGGAAGAATATCCCTGGGAAGAAACGGCGATGGAGTACTTGAAAAAGGAATGGCGCCAAGCGCAACGCATTTTTGATCAACTCAATCCATTGCTCGAAGCGATGGACAAGCATCCGCGCTACTGGCTCAAACGACTGGTAATGTTGTGGAATCGTGCGATCAAGGTTCCGACAAACGGGGTGACGAAATGAATCAGATGAACTTGATGATCTCGCCCATGCCGGGCGACGAAACGGCGGCGCTGCTCTTCCTCTGTGGCGACCAGTATTTGTTCCGTTACCGCCATAAAGATGGAAGCATCGCTCACAAATTTGTTTCATCCGCAGCGGTCCGCGCGGCATTTGCCGAAGAACCGATTGAGACTCACTGGTTGCCAAACCATGTGAAGCGTTGGGGCATCGGCAAACGCGGTGAATGGATCATTATCACATTCCCACCGCAGAAACATCGCTTCGCGTTTGTCACGGAAGATGACGAGCGAAAACCAGTTTCGCATGAACTCCCGATGCCTGGGCTTGCCTTCTTCGGATACGAACAACGTTACCATCTCTGGGCATTCATTGATGCTGAACTGAAAGGGGATACCACTTTGTTTGCCGCACCTCTTCCCAATGTCGATGCGAATGGGGCCATTTGCTTTGGTAGTAACCTGGTCCCGAAAGCCGCGGCGAAAACGATTGAAGAAGCGTGGCGCATCTTTGTTACAAGTCCGTTCACCAATCACTCGGTCAACGGAAAATCACGCCAGTATCCGAACGATGTGCGCCGGCAGTTGAGTCGCTTGGCTGAGAAACGACGTCGTGCCTATCCGCTCGCTGACTTGGTCTCTTTGAATCGAACCGCGAATATGGTTATTGACTGGATGGTGAATTCGCATGGCATGGATTAAGGATTGCCAAAAATGAACGAGCTTTACCTGATCCAAACGGACTATGCCAGCTTAGCCAATGCAAAAGCGGCGGCGGCGACACTCGTCAATGCTCACTGGGGTTGGGTCTTTGATGTCAAGATCAATGATGCGCCGTACTACGAGCGCCGTATTTCTCCCAATGCGCAGAGCAACTACACGGTGACAGCCACAACTATCTACGCCACTCATCCACTCCATTGGGGTGTGGCACTGGAAAGGAAAATGTCATGAAAGTAGCATGTCAGCGATGATTGACCTGGTGAATTATCAGATCGCGCTCCCAGGAATTTCATTGTCACCCATTACAGCACCACTCTATGAATATGTAATGGCGGGCAACGGAATTTTTATTCGAGGCGCACGCCGCGAATTCCAAGTACAGTTCTGCATTACACCCTGTACGATTCGCGGTCTCGCTGAACTTGAGCCATCGTTGAAGCTCAATGCGCCGTTTGTGCCTCAAACCTTGGTTGAAGAAATGTTGCGCCGTGCTCGCCTTGCTCAAGACCCGCAAGGACGACCCTGTGAGATCGTGTATCATCTCGAACTCGACGCGACGAGCAAGTGGCAATGCCACGTGCCAGCCCAAAAACAATCTCCGATGCGTTCAAAACCCAGGGACGATTCGTCAACGTCGTCCTATGCGCGAGCGTGTATCGAGCTTCACTCCCACGTCGATATGCAACCCAGTTTCTCGTCAACGGATGATCAAGACGAACAAGGTTTTAGGATTTACGCGATCCTTGGTTGTATTTCAACCAAACCAGTTATGCGAGTGCGAATTGGGATGTATGGCTATCGCCAGGATATTCCCGCCAAGTGGGTGTTTGATCTGCCACCTGGGATTGGTGATGCGGTGACCGGCGAGGGAACATTGCTTGGCGCACTAACACCATCGCGCCAAATTCACAGCGGAGAACGGGGAGTGAAACAATGATTTACTTCCGAAAAGAAAACGATGTTTAGTGCTGGACACTTGACTAGCCCGCTGTCAGCTGACCAGCGCTTTGCTCAGTACGCGGATGCTGAACAAGCGGCCATCAATGGCAGTTTCGATGATGATGTATGGTCTGTATGGGAAGATGAATCTGGTGAAGTTCGAGCCGTCGTCTACCAGCAGATTGTATATCTTCCATAGATGAGAATCCAAGATGTCAAAGAATCACTCGTCAAACTCTGTCCATAGGCAAAGGCAAAAGCAGGACAATATCGCCGCAATTCCTGACCTCTCACACCTGAATGCTTCACCGCTCAAAATCACTCTACCTGAACATCATCACGTTCTGAAACTCTATCTCGTTGGCTGCGGCGGTAATGGTTCCTGGCTTGCCCCGCATCTTGTTCGGCTAGTGCGGTTTCTCCGCGAGACTAGGCAAATTAAAATTGTTCTGACCTTCATCGACCCCGATGTGGTCGAATTGAAGAATGTGTTCCGTCAAAATTTTGCCGAAGCCGAAGTGGGTGGTTGCAAAGCCGAACTCCTCGCGCTGCGCTATTCCGCGGTCTGGGGACAAGAGATTCAAGTCCGCGCAACGTCTTTCGCCAAAGAGATGGTGCAATTGGAATACGGCGACCTGGGTGTAATTATAGGTTGTGTGGACAATGCCGCAGCACGGCGAACGATAGCGGACACCCTCGATCAATCCACCCGACAACGTGGCGACGATGGCTTACCCAGGTTGTGGTGGCTTGATGCGGGGAATGGGCTGGACACTGGGCAGGTTCTCTTTGGCGCGGCGCGCAACCTGCGCCAACTTCAACACGCGTTCCCCTACTATCCTGACCAAAGTTTCTGTGTGAATCTTCCTGCACCAGATTTGCAACATCCTGATCTGCTACATGTCCAATCGCCAGAGACAACAGGCATTCAACCCTCCCCGAATAACATCTCTTGTGCAGAACAATTACTGGCGGGGGATCAATCACCATCAATCAATGTGATGGTTGCCAATATTGCAGCGACGTACTTGTGGCGACTCTTTACGGATCCGAAAGGACTGACGATGTTTGCCACATACTGCAATCTGAATGTGATGAGCACTCGCTCGCGTTTTATCACCCCCGATGCTATCGCACGAACCTTGGGTAAGACCAGCAAGATGTTCAAGACCCACAAACGTGATTGACAAATCAATCGATGATCCTGTTATCACTCATGAAAGGCGAGGTATCTCCGAAGAGTTACCTCGCCTGATCTTTTTAAGGAGGTATATGCATCTAACGTGTTCGCAAGAAAACCTGGCTCGGGGACTGGCTACTGTTAAATCAGCGGTCGCAAATCGTGCAACTCTGCCCATTCTCACCCACATCCTGATTGATGCCCGAACCCAGGAGGGACGTATCCGCTTTGGCGCGACAAATCTTGATGTCGGCATCAATGCCTGGATTTCTGCTCAGGTGATGGAACCTGGCGCGATTGCCGTGCCTGCTCGACTCATTACCGATTTCGTGGGAACGCTGGAGCAAGGGCAAGTCGAGTTGACGTTGAATGCGCAAACTCAAACTCTGCGCATGATCTGTGGTCGCATGGTCGCCAACATCAAAGGGATCGATGCCAAAGAGTTTCCTGAACTCGGCGCAACTGGAACACCCAAGGCGACTATCGCGTTGGAGGCGAAACCACTGAGTGAGATGTTGGACCGCATTGTGTTCGCCGCTGCGACCGACGAGTCACGCCCAGTCCTGACGGGCGTATTCGCCAAACTGGATGCCCAGCAATTGACCCTGGCGGCCGCTGACGGTTTCCGCTTATCGGTGCAACACACGGGCATCGGTAATGCAGAATGCACTGAAACGCTGGGTCTGGTAATCCCAGTTAAAGCTCTGCAAGAGGTAAGTCGTCTCTGTAATGGTCAGCTTGAACCGGTGAAATTGATCATCGCGTCCGACCGCAATCAGGTGCGTTTTGTTCTCTCGGTCAGTGAGGTGATCACTCAACTGATCGATGGCGCTTATCCCGATGTGACACGGATCATTCCGCAAACCCACACGAGCCGTGCCGTGGTGAATGCGAGTGAACTCTTGAACGCCACCAAAATGGTGAGTGCCTTTGTCGACAAGAACGGTAAAGCCAACGGTATTCGGCTGGAAGCCGACGCAACGAATGCGCGGGTGATTGTCATGGGCGCACACGCCGAACGCGGCGATGGAGTCGGTGACATCGATGCGGCGATTGAAGGCGAGGCATTCAAGGTCTCACTGCAAGCGCCATACTTGCTCTCGATGCTCGAACGCGTGACGGTTCCGCAAATTGCGATTGAGTTTTTGCAGAACGGCGGTCAGCCCATGCCGGTCGTCATGCGCCCAGTCGGTGACACCGATTTCGTTCATGTGATGATGCCGCTGGTGGATGTGCCAACAGCGGCCTAACCAGTGGACGACGAGCCAGGCGGTCGGTAAAAAAATGCCACGACCTGGCTCTTAACCTTTTTAACCTGACCGGAGGGAAAAAGTTAATGGTTCTTTACTTATCCATTTCCCTGAAAGCCAAGATTGGGCATGAACGCTGTGCTTGATTTACCAACCCGTCCGCTGGGGGACAGTCAAGTACTGACACCTCTCGGCTTGACGTTGATCGAATCGACATCCTGGGGATTGAGAGACGTGCCTGCCACACAGATGCCGATTGCCTCGATTCTGGTTTTTCCCAACGGGGATGGCCAAGCCACTAATCTCGATGGACTGGTGGCGTCGATTCAGAAGCGGGGTGTTTTGCAACCGCTGGTGGTTGCGCCGGATGGACGATTGCTTGCCGGCCGACGGCGACTCGAAGCCGCTCGACGTGTGGGACTGACAACCGTGCCGGTCCGGGTGTGCGAAATCGACACAGAACGAGCGGCGATTGAAATCGGATTGATCGAGAATGTCGAGCGAGCCGACCTCGATCCGCTCACCCGTGCGAAATCGTATCACGCGCTGATCGAACAGGGCGCATCGGTCGAAGAGATTGCGAACCTGGTTGGTCAAGGAACCGGACACGTCTATCAGCATCTGCAACTTTTGGACCTGCATCCCGATGTGCAACACGCGCTGCATACACGTGCCTTGTCATTTGCCGATGCGCGAGCGTTGGTTCCTCTAGAATTGCAAGACCAAGCAGCTGTGCTGCAAGAAATCGCGGCATCGCCCAAACCCCTTTCATCACGCCAAGTCAAACTCCGCGTGGATGCGCGGCGCGTGATGCGTCTGGTGCGTATCGATAACCCAGGAACACAGAGGAGCAGTGAATCGGAACCAGGAGATTCACAACTCTCGACCCAAGACAACGACCTCACAGGAAACTATGTGGCGTTATTCGAAGAAAAAAATACGACAACAATTTCACAGCCATCTATGGCAGAAGTGGATCCCCTTGATCAACTCAATGCGCTCATCGCCGAAATGGTGTCCGCCGCGCAAGGGGAAGATCAAATCCGGGCATGGGCGCGCCGTCTCAGTCGCCTACTAGCAGAACTGGGAGTACAGAAAACCGAATGGGCAAGCAAAAAGAGATCGCCCAGTGCCGTCCAAGATCGCTTGCTCTAATGTCAAGTGAGTGAAAGGAGAACCGATGGCCGTCAATTTACGCAAGAAACATCTCGATGCGATTTGCACCAAAATCGCGACATTCGTCGTGACCGAAACGTATGCCGACGAAGAAGCGGAATTACAGAAAAAACTGTCTGAAGCCATTCGCTTGATCGACGAAGTATCAGCCGCTTGCGTTCAGAACGATAACAAGCGCAGTGAATCGACCAAGGAATAAGGCGATGAGTGATTCAACTCCAACGACGACGACGGTGCCCAACCAAGCTGGGGCACGCGACATCCTGATCTTTCGCGGCGCGCAGTATTGGCCCACTCCCGAGGATGTGATTCGCGAGATTCACACCCAGGGTCTTTCCGTACGCATCCCACGCAACAATATTCCTGAAGGACTCGTAAAGGGACTTTCGCGGATTGCCCTCGGTCACATCAAAGCCGTGATGGTGATCGAAAAAGGAACCGAGGATGATTTACGTGCCGCCTTCGAGGCATTGACCCGGGTTGACGATCACGACCCAGCGATGGACGAAATCCTGGGGCGCACGTACGAACATCCTCCTTCACGCTGGTTGGAGATGCCCGAGTCGGATTCCAAGCGTGAAATCTTTGAACGACTCGGTGTCTCGTTCAAGCCCGGCATCTTTGCCTATTGTTATTATAGCGGCGTAACCTATTACTTGAAACCCGATGAGATTAAAGCGCCTGAAGATTTGGCGGGCAAGGATGTCCAAGCTGTGCGCGGTGTGATTGCCGCAACGGGTGAACTGATTCTACCTGAAGAACTATCCGCTACCTCAAATGATGCGGCGGAGCCAGGTGAGGAATAGATGACGATGCAAAAAGTATACGCGCGTACACAATTGGATAATTTGAAAATTACGGCAAGTATTTTATACGCGCGTATAGAACGAGGAGTCCGCTATGAGTGATTCAGAGAATCAAGTTCAAGTCCGCTCAGTAATGCGCCGTGGCTGTGGTTATCCCAAACCGGGTGGTGTGTATTTGGAAAGCCAGGGTGAAGCGGGAGGCACGCTCCCGATTATCGTCGTGATCGATCCACCGATTGAGCACGACCATTTCCATCGTGGCTGGGTCTACATTGACCTGGACGAGATGCTAGCCAAACAGCAAGTAAGTTATGTGGGCACGTCGGTCGCCTCGGCCGAGGAATATCATCTCCGAAAAAAATATGAAGGCATTGCTCGGGATGTTTTCGGCGATGGCGTGCGCATCAAGGGCGGACAAGTGATCCGCTTTCGGGATACCGCCGCGCGCATCCTAATGGAGCAAGGATGGCGCCCGGGCGGGGTGGCGAGCGCGATGCAAGCCGCTCGTCTCTTGCGCGAGCACGCCGAAGAATTGGCGTCGCTCGTGGAAATCAGCAAGAAAACATCCGACACAATCGGATCAAAGAATCTAACCCAGGAGGAAGCTAAATGACAACCAAGAACGATAAATTAACGAACATCTTGAATCCCAAGCAAAATGGCTTGGGTCCTGTCGCGCGTGAAAAATATGAATCGATCCTACAAGCACGAGTGCGCCAGTGCATCGCGGGGCAAGAAGCCAAGATCAAGGCTCAACGTCCCAAGGCGTTGAAGCTATACCTTGAACGCAATGGGCTCGCTGACAAGGTGCTCAAATATCGCGCTGCCCTCGAAGAGTTGATCAAATTCTTTGGCGAACCGGATTGGCGGTCGACGATTTGGCTGCGTGATGACAGCGTGCTATTACAACAATCCAAAGTCCAAAATAGCGTGGAAGCGATCTTGCGTGAAATGAAAGAACTCAAAAAGGTCTATGCCGAGATTGATCGTCTGCGCCGCTTTGAATCCCAGGTGACCGAAAAGGTCTGGCTCGCTGGAGCGCCGAGCTATTGTCAAATTTGCTATGAAATGATAGTGACATTGCAAACGATGCCCACGAGATGGCAAGAGTTTCTCGCTCGTATGGACCTGCGACAATGGTTTGGGCACAGGCTCATCAATGTTTGCTGATGCGTTCGCGCGATTCACGCGCTAGAGCATTACACGAGTCATTGGGTTTATGGTTTTTCTCTGACAACTGTACCTGGGTCGTTCGTTGACTGGGTCAGCATCGCCAACTGTCGGGTGTTCTGTTGGAGAGCTTGAGCACACAATCGATGCGCTTCGTCCCGATCGACTTGAAGGTGTTGCTGTTGCGCTTTGAGTGCGACGATCTGGGTTTTCAGATCTTCGATCATCGCAATAAGATCTGTGGGGCGTAGACCGCGGTACGTTGCTCGCACCTTCGAATCGATTGTGGGGCGTTTGCGTTTTGCTTGACGGGTTTTTGTTTGTCGCTGTTGATACGCCGGACTCTGTTGCCGAAATAATGCCGCCGCTTTCGGATTACGGAGGATCGTGTTGGGTTCGAGTCCTTTGCCTTTGTCATCGAACGCTCGAGTTGCTTCGGACACTGCACTCAGTGTTACCGTTTTCCCTTGGGCTTGCAGTTGGGATAGTGCCTTTTGGGTTAACTGCACCGTGCGTTCAAATGCAGTGCGACGATGTTCGCTAAACGCGACCGGCGGGACATGCTTTTTAGTGAAAGATGCTTTAACCATCGGACCGATTTCCTCCTGGGGGTAATTGCGGTTGCCGTTTCAAGGTCAACAACCATTCATCATCCACTTCATCCAGGTTATCGATCCCAAACTCTTTCAGTACGCTTTCGAACGGGGGCGAGACGAGCTCAACACTGGCGAGCGCCTGCATTTCTTTTGCAATCCGTTCCCAATGGCGACCATGCGCTCTTTGCACTTCCGCTTGCAG
>CAIKBD010000063.1 GCA_903825565.1 uncultured Anaerolineales bacterium
AACGATTGATCGCGCTGGGGCACTTGACGAACGAGGTGCGCGTACCGGAATTGCCGGCAGAGCGCGTGGATTACGGCGCGGTGATCGCGTTCAAAAATGATTTGCTCAATCGCGCGTTCGCTAATTTTCGCGCGAATGCGCCGGCGGAGCAACACCGGGCGTTTGCCCAGTTTTGCAAAATGCACGCAACCTGGCTCGACGATGCCGCCCTGTTTCTCGCGCTCAAGCGCGCGAACGCGTGGCGCGCGTGGGGCGATTGGGATGCGGCGATCAAGACGCGCGAGCCAGCCGCGTTGGCGCGCGCGCGCCGCGAGTTGGCGGACGAGATCGAAAATCAAAAATATCGGCAGTGGCAATTTTTCGAGCAGTGGCTGGCGCTGAAGCAGTACGCGAGCGCGCGGCACATTCGCATTATCGGCGATGTGCCGATCTATGTCGCGTTCGACAGCGCGGATGTGTGGGCGCACGCCGAGCAGTTTTTGCTCGACGGCAAACTGAAACCGAAAGCGGTGGCGGGTGTGCCG
Source organism: uncultured Anaerolineales bacterium (assembly GCA_903825565.1). GTDB lineage: Bacteria > Chloroflexota > Anaerolineae > UBA4142 > UBA4142 > CAIKBD01. The sequence goes on from CAIKBD010000063.1 coordinate 525, forward strand.
CCGGATTATTTCAGCGCGACCGGGCAATTGTGGGGCAATCCGTTGTATCGCTGGGAGACGATGGCGGCGGAAAAATTTGCGTGGTGGATCGCGCGTTTTCGGCACGCGTTTTTGCTGGGCGATGTCGTGCGGATCGATCACTTTCGCGGGTTCTACAACTACTGGGCGGTGCCGGCGAGCGCGGAGAATGCGATCAAGGGCAAGTGGCTTTTCACGCCGGGCGCGGAATTATTCCGCGAGGTGACGCGGGCGCTGGGGGCGGTGGCGATCATCGCCGAGGATTTGGGGCAGTATGATGCCAAGTCGCGCGCGGGCGTGGATGCGCTCCAAGCCGAGTTTGGTTTTCCGGGAATGAAGGTGATCCAGTTTGCGTTTGGGAGCGACGCAAGCGATCCGTTTTTGCCGCACAATTTGCCGCGCGATTGCGTCGCCTACACGGGCACGCACGACAACGATACGGCGGTGGGGTGGTACCAAGTTTCCGCGTCCGACCAGGAGCGCGATTTTGCGCGGCGATACTTGGGGCGCGACGGTTCGGACATTGCCTGGGATTTGATTCGCGCGACCTGGGCGTCGGTTGCGGACACGGCGTTGACGACGGCGCAGGATTTGCTGGCGCTGGGGCACGCCGCGCGCTATAATTCGCCGAGTACGAGCGGCGCGCCGAATTGGTGTTGGCGGCTCGCGCCGAATGTGCTGACGGATGCGCTCGCCGCGCGCTTGCGCGATTTGACGGTGGTGTATGGGCGGGTAACGGATTGACTTTTGCGCGCGGCGGAGTATACTGCGCGCAGGTTCGGCAATGTGTTGGAACGCACGTTGATCTTGGCTCGTAGGTGAGGCAAGGATGAGCGCGTGTCTGTCCGTTCCGAATTTGGAAAAGCGATAAAACACTTGGGTCGGGCGCGTTGCAAGACGCGTGCCTGGCGCAAGTGTTTTTGTTTTTGCGCGGCGTGCTTGGCGGGGCGTCGGGTTGATGGGGGGGAAGAGCAGACAAGAGCCGGCGATAGGAATCGCGCGCGAATGGCGTAATCTCGTGTAGAGGCGGGTGACGATGGCAACGCTGACAATCGAGCCGGGGCAGGACGCCAAGTTGTGGGTGGCGTTGACGCGGTTTGGCGAGGCGGAGTTGGCGCGGATAAAAAGAATTCCGGGCGCGCGCTGGATCCCGGAACGCAAGCGGTGGCAGATGCCGGATACGCCGGCGACGCGCGCCGCGCTCGCGGAAATCGTCGCGCTACCGCCGAGTCCGCCGCCGCAGATGATCGCGGTGCGACCCAAAGACCCTCACCCCAGCCCTCTCCCTACGAGGGAGAGGGGGCGATATGTGCCGGGCAAGGACAAACCGTTGACTTTGAACCCGCCGCACCCGTTCATCAAGCAGGTGGACGACGAGTTGGTTCTGCGCGGGATGGCTTATGGGACGCGCAAGGCATACGGGCAACATCTGCGAAATTACTTTGATTGGTTGAAAGTAAAGCAGATTTTGCCGGAGCAAGCAACGCGCGAACAGGTGCGCGCGTATCTCGTTGAACTCGCATCGAGTGGGCGGGTGTCGGCGGCGTATTGTCGCGGCGCACGGTCAGCCATCATCTTTTTGTACGTGACGACCCTCAAGCAACGCGAAAAAGTGGGCGACCTGCCGCGCATGAAACGCCCGTCGCAACTGCCCGTTGTGTTGAGCCGGGAAGAGGTTGCCAAGATTTTAAAGGTAACGTCATTTTTGAAACACAAGGCGTTGCTGGTCACGGCATATTCGGCGGGCTTGCGTGTGGGCGAGGTGGTGCGGCTCAAAGTAAGTGAGATTGACTCTAAACGGATGACGATTCGGGTAACTGCCGGCAAGGGTGCGAAGGATCGGTACACCCTCTTGTCCGAAACGGCGTTGACCATCCTGCGTGAATACTTTCGTGCGTTCAAGCCGAAGGATTGGTTGTTCCCGGGCGAAGAACGAGACGATCATTTATCGGAACGCGCGGCGCAAGAGATTTTTCGGGATGCAAAAAAGAAAGCGGGTATTCTGAAACCGGCGACGTTTCATACTCTGCGCCATTCCTTTGCGACGCACTTGCTAGAAGATGGCGTGGACATGCGGTATATCCAAGAATTGCTGGGGCATGGCAACATCCGCACGACGGAACGCTATACCCACGTTAGCGAAAGTGCGCTCGGTCGAATCAAAAGTCCGCTGGACAAATTGGGATTATAGGAGGAAACATGGATACTTCGTAACCAAAACCAAAGTGTGGATTCCCGCACCCGGAGTGCGGGAAACCTACCAAATCTGTATGCTTCCCGCAATGGTGCGGGAAACCACTAGTTTTACGACACGCCGTTAAACCCGCGACGCACAGAGAAGCGAGCGCCTCTTATTGAATGTATGTGTGTGACGTTCCCCCGCGCGCCGTGTGTGTGTGTGAACGTGCCGACGCCACAAAAGAACTTTAACAAATGAAAGTC
>CAIKBD010000064.1 GCA_903825565.1 uncultured Anaerolineales bacterium
CATCGCGCGAGCGGCGCGGCGCAAACCTGGGATGTCTCCGCCGATCTGCCGGAACTTGCGCAGACGCCGGTCGCCGTCGTGTGCGCCGGCGCAAAAGCGATCCTCGATCTGCCGGCGACACTCGAATGGCTCGAAACGCACGGCGTCCCCGTCCTGGGTTATCAGACGGACGATTTCCCGGCGTTCTACTCGCGTTCGGCGGGCGTGCCCGTACCAACGCGCGTGGATTCGGCGGACGCGGCGGCGCGGATCATCCAGGCGCACTGGAACCTGGGATTCACGAGCGGCGTGTTGATCGGCGCGCCGATTCCGCGCGAACATGAAACACCGCGCGAGGTGATCGAGCCGTACATCCAGCGTGCGCTGCGCGAGGCGGACGAACAAAAAATCAGCGGCAACGCGGTGACGCCGTTTTTGCTCAAACGCTTGGCGGCGCTGACCGGCGGTGAAAGCGTGCAGACGAATATCGCGTTGTTGAAAAACAATGTCGCCGTTGCCGCCGAAATCGCCAAAGCGCTAGCGCGGTTGGATGCGGTAGTTGCGTAGTCGAGCGTGACGAGTAAAAAAACACGCGCCGGCGATTCTTTGCTGGCGCGTGTTTGTTCTTTTCCCTTAGCCCGCCTCAACCGGCGCATTCGGCGTCGCGAGTGTCGCAGTTGGCTTTGCCGGGATAGGATCACGTTTGCGAAACAGGATGCCTTCGCGCTCGTCCACATCTACAAGCACGGCATCGCCGGCTTGGAACTCGTGCGCGAGTAATTTGCGTGACAAGGGCGATTCGACTTTGCGTTGCAACAGCCGACGCAACGGGCGTGCGCCAAACTGGGGATCAAACCCTTCTTGCGCGAGCCATTCGCGTGCGGCTTCCGTCAAAACGATTTCGATCTGATGTTCTTTCAACCGCGCGGCGATCTCTTGCATCTGCAAATCTACAATCGCCTTGATCTGCTCGCGGCTCAACACGTGAAAGATGATCACCTCGTCAATCCGGTTGAGAAACTCCGGGCGAAAGGTGCGCTTGAGCGATTCTTCGACTTCGGCATAATCCTTGTCGAGCAGGGTGTCCTTGTCCCTGGACTGGCGCGTGCGAAAGCCGAGCGTGCCGCCTTTTTGCGCGAACTCGGTGCCGATGTTCGAGGTCATGATGATCACCGTGTTGCGAAAATCTACAACGTGACCTTGCCCATCGGTCAGTCGCCCGTCCTCCAAAACTTGCAAGAGCGTGTTCCACACTTCGGGGTGCGCTTTTTCGATTTCATCGAACAGGATCACTTGGTACGGCCGCCGACGCACGGCTTCGGTTAGTTGCCCCCCTTCTTCATAGCCGATATAGCCCGGCGGCGCGCCGATCAAACGCGAAACGGTGTGCCGCTCGCGGTACTCGCTCATGTCCACACGGAACAGCGCGTCCTCGTCATCGAATAAGAATTCGGCGAGCGCGTGCGCGAGCGCGGTTTTGCCGACGCCGGTCGGACCCAAAAAGATAAATGAACCGATGGGACGTTTCGGATCGGCAAGCCCGGAGCGCGCGCGTCGAATCGCGTCGCTGATCGCATTGATCGCTTCGTCCTGCCCGACGATCCGCGCGTGCAGTTCGACTTCCATTCGCAAAAGTTTGTCCGCTTCGGTTTGCATCATCCGGTTGACCGGAATGCCCGTCCACTTGGCAATGATCTCGGCAATGTCTTCTTCGTGGACGATCTCATCGAGTCCTTGAGCCTTTTGCCAGGCGGCGCGTTGCGTTTGAAAATCGCTTTCGAGTGTGAGGCGTTCGGCGCGCGCGCGCGCGGCGTGTTCATAGTCGCGCGCCGTGGCGGCATCTTCTTCCTCTTTCTGCAAATCGCGCAGTCGCGCCTTCATCACCTTGAGTTCCGGCGGCATCGAAAAAATGGCGACACGCAATTTTGCGGCGGCTTCGTCCACGAGGTCAATCGCCTTGTCCGGCAAAAAACGATCACTCACGTACCGTTGCGATAATTTTGCGGCGGCGTCAAGCGCCGGGTCGTCAATTTTGACTTGGTGATGTTGCTCGTACCGAGCGCGCAATCCTTTCAGCATTTCAATCGTCGCGTCCACGTCCGGCTCGTCCACAAAGATCGGCGAAAAGCGCCGTTCGAGCGCGGCATCTTTTTCGATGTGATTGCGATACTCGGCGAGCGTCGTCGCGCCGACGCATTGCAGTTCGCCGCGCGCGAGCGCCGGCTTCATCATGTTCGACGCGTCAATCGCGCCTTGCGCCGCGCCCGCGCCGACGACCGTGTGCAGTTCGTCAATGAACAAGATGATTTCGCCTTTGGCATTGTGGATTTCGTCGAGGGCGGCTTTGAGGCGTTCCTCAAACTCGCCGCGAAAGCGCGACCCGGCGACCATCGCGCCGAGATCGAGCGCGACGACGCGTTTGCTCATCAGCGGTTCGGGCACGTCGCCGGCGATGATTTTCTGCGCGAGCCCCTCGACGATGGCGGTTTTGCCAACACCAGGTTCGCCGATCAAGACGGGGTTGTTTTTGGTGCGGCGCGATAAAACTTGGATCACGCGCAGAATTTCGCTGTCACGCCCAATCACCGGATCGAGTTTGTTTTCGCGCGCGAGCGTGGTGAGATCGCGCGAGTATTTTTCAAGCGTGCGGTACTTGCCCTCCGCGCCCGGGTCGGTGACGCGTTTGCCGCCGCGAATTACGGGCAACGCTTGCAGAATCCGGTCGCGCGTCAACCCAAATTCGTTGAGCAGACGTCCTGCCGCGCCCTCGCGATCCGCCGCCAGCGCGAGCAATAAATGTTCGGTGGACACGTATTCATCTTTGAGCCGGTTTGCTTCTTCGTTGGCAAGGTCTATCACGCGTTTGACGCGCGGAGTCACGTACACCTGCATCTGACTGCCGCTGGCAAACGATCCGTAACCGCGATAACTGTTTTGCAGGGCTTCGTCCACGCGATTGCGGAGAATGTCTCCGTCCACGGTGAGGTGATCGAGAATGTTTTGCACCGTGCCGCCGGTTTGATCGAGCAAGGCAAGCAGAAGGTGCTCGGCATCGAGTTGCGAGTGCCGGTAGCGTTGGATAATTTCGTGCGCGCGCGCAAACGCATCTTGCGCGCGCTCGGTGAATCGATCAAAGCGCATCATAGTTTTTCTCTCCGGCAATATTATAGTCTGAACCCTAACGCGCGTCAATCGAATTTTTGCGGCGCGCAACAAAAAACCTGATCGGTTCGAGCAAACCGATCAGGTTCCGTTTGGGCAGATTGGGGGTGACGCGTGGGCGTTGGCTAATTGCGTTGCGTCACTTTTTTCAACAGGTCGAACCAGAACGGCGCGCCTTGTGCGCCAGCCAGCGCCGTGATTCCCCAGCCAATCAGTTTGAGCAAGTACGCGAGCGGATCCGTCTGCGGCAGGGTTTGCGGTTTCGTTGCGGCGGTTTGTGCCCAATCATTTGGCAGGACTGAAAACGGCGCGGTCTGGATGTTCCAACCGATGGGCAAATTGAGTTTGTTCAATTCCTCCACCGCCTTTTGCGCGTTCTGTTGCGATACCAGCGGATCGGTCGCGTTCGCCGCCTTTGTCGCGTATTGGCTCGCGGCGGTGACAACGGCTTGGCGGAGCGCGGAATCGCGCCACAGACTGTTGCCGACGGCGACCGCGTCCACGTTCAACACGAGACTCACGATTGCCCCGATCCCTAAGGCGAACTTCCACATGTTTTGTCGATAGACCTGGGTCATTTGCGCTTCTGCCGCGTTGAACCAGTTTTCGATGTTGACGCGGAACGCCGTCATATCCGTGCCCACCATCGTCAGCCAGGCGAGCAGTTCGTTTTTCATTGGCGTACCGTCTTGCAAGCCGGCGATAGCCGCCCGCAATTGATCCACCGTCGTGATGCCCGCGGCGTTCGGCACAAACGCGTCGAATACGGCGAGGGCAAATGTTTTGGTGGGAATGTTCACGGGCTTTTCACCGCGCGGGGTGAGCGCCTTGATCCAGGGGGTCGCGTACAACTTGTTGACCAAAGTTTGATCGCCGTTCATCAGCCACTCGCGAATTTTCTTTTCGAGAAAATCCGCGCGCCAATTCAGCCACTGGGTGATCCGATTTGCGGCTTCGGAACAAACGAGACTGACCATGAAAAAGACAAAGATCAAGCCAATCGCCACGTCGAGCACAGTCGAACCGAACATGTTTTCCTCCTCGATGAGAAATACGATGGGGCGAGATTAGTTTTTCAGAAAATAGGTTTGGCAAGCCAGGTCGAGCAGTTCCTTGGACAGGGTGGGCACGAGACTGCGAAACCGTGCAATATCCACCAGTTCGTCGAGAATGTCGCGGGGATGCACGGCGCGCGGTTTCCGTTTGGGTTTAACATAGTACTCCATCACCAGGTACCGCAAGCCCTCTTCCGTATAAGCGATCCCTTTTTGCGCGGCGGCGCGAATGAAAATTTCGCGGAACTCTTCCCAGGTCGGATCGGAGATGTTGATCTTGTAGCGAATCCGTCGCAGGAACGCTTCGTCCACAAGTTGATCCGGATTGAGGTTGGTCGAAAAAATAATCATCGCGTCGAACGGTACGTCAATCTTATGCCCGGTCGTGAGGGTGAGAAAATCGACGCGCTTTTCGAGCGGCACGATCCAGCGGTTGAGTAGATCGCGCGGCGATGCTTGTTGTCGCCCAAAGTCGTCGAGCAAAAAGATGCCGCCGTTGGCTTTCATTTGGTACGGCGCTTGGTAGAACTTGCTGATCGGATCGTACACCAAGTCCAGGTTTTCAAGCGCGAGTTCACCGCCGACGGTGATCATTGGGCGATGAATGTACGCCCAGCGCTTGTCATAGCGTTCGCCTTTTTTCAAGCCCGGCGCCGGATCGCGGTCATCGGTCTTGTCGGGAACGGCGTGATGGTGCAACGCGTCAAAGATGCGAATGACGTGACTATCCACGCTGACGGCGTACGGAATAAAGATCGCGCCCGGCAACAGGTTACCCACCGCTTCGGCGATGGCGGTCTTGCCGTTGCCGGCGTTGCCAAAGAGAAACAGAGATTTGCCGGAGTTGATCGCGGGACCCAGTTGATTGATGATCGTTTCGTTGACGACGAGGTGCGCGAGCGCGCGTTTGAGCAATTCGAGCGTGATCGTTTGTGCGGCGAGAGATTGCGCTTGCACCATCTTGGTGTACGCGTCAAGGCGCACCGGCGCGGGACCCACATACTGATTTTGATCCATCAGTTCGCGAGCGCGCGAACGGCCCTCGTCCGAAATGACATACTGGTACGAGGATTCACCAAAGCCCCCCGATCCTTTGACTTCGGTGAGGTGTTCGCGGCGCAAATAGTCGAGCACCTTGTCTACGACATTGGCGAAAGGCAATTTCATCGAATCGGCGATCTCGTGCCCCATCAAAAAACCGCGCGTGTACATCGTCTTGAGGGCGAGGTCGGCAAGAAACGAGAGGTTGAGTCCCGTCTCTTCGACGGTTTTCGGTTCGGGTGGCAGGTTGCGAGTCAATGTGTCCATACGCTCTCCAAGGTGTTCGAGTGCCACGCCGCGAAAAATAGGCGCGGCGACTCGAAGCGAGTCATGCCGTTTGCGCGGCGTGCCAATCTACGGGATGTTCGGTCTGTGTGAGCAATAGCGGTTTCGTTTTGTTGCGAATCGTGTCGGCGGTGATGATACACCGGCGCACGTCTTTGCGCGAAGGAATTTCGTACATCACGTCGAGTAATAAATTCTCGATGATCGTCCGCAAGCCGCGCGCGCCGGTGTGAAACCGCAACGCGTCTTCGGCGGCGGCTTGCAGTGCCTCGGGTTGAAATTCGAGTTCGACGTTATCCAGGGCAAACAGCCGTTGATATTGTTTGATGATCGAATTTTTTGGCTCGGTCAAAATTTGCACCAGCATCTCGCGGTCAAGCGGGTCTACGCCGACGATGACTGGGATGCGCCCGACAAATTCCGGAATCATGCCAAATTGCAACAGATCGTCGGCGGTGACAAGTTGTAATAATTCGCTCGGACCCAATTCGTGCGCGCTCCGTTCGCGTTCGCCCCTGAAGCCGACACTGCGCCGATCCGCCACGCGTTGCAAAATGATCTTGTCCAAGCCTTCGAACGCGCCGCCGCAAATGAAGAGGATCTGGCGTGTATCAATCTGCAAAAATTCTTGCTGGGGATTTTTGCGGCCGCCATGCGGCGGCACGCGCGCGACTGTGCCTTCCAAAATTTTGAGCAACGCCTGTTGCACCCCTTCGCCCGACACATCGCGGGTGATAGACGGATTCTCGCCGCTTTTGCGTGCGATTTTGTCAATCTCGTCAAGGTAAATGATGCCGCGTTGCGCGCGGGGAATATCGCCGCCCGCGCTTTGGATGAGCGCGAACAAAATGTGCTCGACATCCTCGCCGACGTAGCCGGCTTCGGTGAGCGTTGTCGCGTCCGCGATAGTAAAGGGCACGTCGAGGATTTTGGCGAGCGTTTGCGCGAGCAGTGTTTTGCCGCACCCCGTGGGTCCGATCAGCAAAATGTTCGCTTTGCCGAGTTCCAGCTCGTCGGGCGTATTGCCAGTTTGGATGCGTTTGTAATGATTGTACACGGCGACCGAGAGGACTTTTTTCGCGCGATCCTGCCCGACGACGTACTGATTCAGCCGTTTGTAAATTTCTTTGGGCGGCAAACTCGAAATCAACAACGTGCCGCCGCGATCCGCCGTCGCCTCCTGGTCCAAAATTTCTCGGCACAAGTCCACGCACTCGTCGCAGATAAAAACGGATTCGGGACCAGCGATGAGGCGGTTGACTTGGTCCGAAGTGCGATGGCAGAAGGAGCAGTACTCTTCGCCGCGGCGGATGAGACTAGGCATGGTTTCCCTTGCGGATCAACCCCGAAGAGGGGCGTGCGTGCCTCTTCGGGGTTGAGCGATGATTTATTTCTGCGCGTCCTTTTTTTCCGACTTGGCGCTTGTCAAAACTTCGTCAATCAAACCATACGCGACCGCTTCGCTGGCGTCCATGTAATAGTTGCGGTCGGTGTCGTGAACGATGCGTTCGAGCGGTTGCCCGGTGTTTTGCGACAGCAACAGATTGAGCCGTTCGCGTTCGCGCATGATGCGGCGCGCTTCGATCTCAATGTCCACCGCTTGCCCTTGCGCGCCGCCCCAGGGTTGGTGAATGTGGATCGTCGAGTTGGGGAGCGCATAGCGGCGACCTTTGGCGCCGGCGGAGAGCAGGACGGTGCCCATGCTCGCCGCGAGTCCGACGCAGATCGTCGAGACGGGCGCGCTGACGATTTGCATCGTGTCGTACATCGCCAAGCCCGCGGTGATCGCGCCGCCGGGGCAATTGATGTAGAGGCGGATTTCCTTCTCCGGGTCTTCGCGATCCAAAAAGAGCATTTGCGCGACGACGAGGTTGGCGATGTGATCGTCAATCGGTGTGCCGAGGAAGATGATGCGTTCCTTCAGCAGTAGCGAAAAAATATCATACGCGCGTTCGCCGCGCCCGGTGTTTTCGACGACCATCGGGATGACGTTATAAAACGGGTGGGTAAAGTTATTCATTGAGACTCTCCTGTTCGAGTATCGGTTATTGATCTTGTCCCGGCACGAGGGGCTTGTCCAACCCGCGGGGCCAATTTTGCGAACTGACCTGGGAGGGGTCGGTGATCAAGCCGGTCGGCGCGGCGGTTTGCGCTTGTTGCGCCGCTTGCGCCTGTTCCAATGCGTGCATTTCGGCGCGCACCATTTCGGGTGTCAAGATTTTGCCGCTGGTGGGTTCGCCTTTGGCGATGGCGATGATGCGTTCCATTGTTTTGCCCAGCCGCAAACTAAATTCAATGTCGCGGCGCGCGTCGGTGGTGGCGAGGGCGCGCCGCGTTTGCGCGGGGTTGCCGTTCTCTGCCTCCGCCATAATGGCGCGGCGATCAATTTCCACGTCCACGTCTTTGCCGCTGATGGTAATGTTTTCCGCATTCGCCAGTTCCATCAACGTGAGCAGGCGTTTGACGCGGGTTTCGGCGCGCGGGCGGATGTCCTCGCGGAATGCCTTGTCGTCTTTGCCGGACAATTGCAGAAACTTGTCCCAGCTCAGACCCAGGCGTTGCGCGACTTGGCGCGAGCGCGCGACTTCGAGGTCTACTTCGTCTTCGACCATCGAAGCTGGGAAGGCAACTTGGGCTTGCGCGACGACGGCATCCACGACTTGATCGGCAAAGCGATTGTCCTCTTCGCCTTGTTTTTGGCTCAACGTGTTTTCGCGGATGCGCGCTTTGAGTTGTTCAAGTGTTTCAAACGAGCTGACCGACTTGGCGAATTCGTCGTCGAGGGCGGGCAGTTGCGGTTCCTTGATCGCGTGCACGGTGACGGTGTAGGTGGCAACTTTGCCGGCGTTGACGCTGTTATCGTCGGGATAGGTGTAGGTGATCGTGCGCGTCTCGTTCAGTTCCATTCCAACGAGTTGCGCGAGCCAGGGGAAGGCGGCTTTTTCCGTTTCGAGCGTCAATTCCAAACCTTGGCGATCCAGCGGCGTTTGTTCTGCGATGCCGCCTTTGACATCAAAGGTTACGAGGTCTTTGAGTTGCGCGGGACGTGTGACCGGCGTCATGGTGGCTTGGTTGGTGCGCGCCTGTTCGATTATCTGATTCACTTCTTCGTCGGTGACTTGGACGGGCGCGGGTTGCATGTGAATGTCGCGGTACGCGCCGAGTGTGACGACGGGGCGCGTGGGGATGGTGAATTTCAAAATCAGCGGCTCTTTTTGCGCGACATCGAGTTTGCCGGTATCGTAGGGTTCGATGTTTTCGTCGGTGAGGACTTGTTTGTAGAGGGTTTGCCCGAGGTCTTCGATGGCTTCATCGCGGAGCAGGTCTTTGCCGATGGCGCGTTCGATGCGTTCGTAGGGCGCTTTGCCGGGGCGAAAGCCGGGGATGGGGCGGATGCGCGAAACTTTTTGCGCGGCGCGGCGCATCGCGCCGGCGATTTGCTCTTCGTCTACCTCGACGGTGACGATGGCTTGACAGTTGGGTGTGCGTTCGGTGGTTACTTTCACGGTGTTTTCATGTCTCCAATAAAAAATGTGTGGGGATGGGGAGACTCGAACTCCCACGGGTGGAGCCCACATGATCCTAAGTCATGCTCGTCTGCCAGTTCCGACACACCCCCAAGCGGCAAAAGCCATTTTACCAGAAGTGCGAGGATTTTGCAAAGCGGGTTACGCGTCCGGGTGTGCGTCACATTTTTGGGCGCATCCGCCGCCGAATGGAATTCGGCGGCTCAGCAAGGTGAAAACTCGGTGAACCGAGTTGCGTGAATCGGTTTCCAATCGATTTCTACCTCGCTCAGCCGCCGATTTGAATCGGTGGTTGCCGTCACTTTTTCGGTGCGAGTGTTTGGAGCAAGCGTTCCCATTCGACGGCATCGAATCCTTTGCGGAAATCAACCCAGGTGGATTGCGCGAGAAACGGTGGCACGTCTTGAGATTGCGCGCCGGGCAATAGGAGCGGGATCACGCGAAATTCCTGGTCGCGCGTTTGGCGATCTTGCGCGATGCCGACCTCGCGTTTTTGCGTTGCGCCCAAGCCGGCTTTGCCGATAAAGACCAGGCACGCGCGGCAGTCTCGCAACGCCTGCTCAATTTCGTCGCGCCACATATCGCCCGGTGCGAGATCGCTCGTGTCCATCCAGAAACGGAGGTCGGCTTTTTTCAGGCGCGCGGCGTACTCTTTTACGCTTTTCTGATCCTGGCGATTGTAACTGAGGAACACGTCGCATGGTTGATTTGGTCGGAAAGTGGTTTTACCGGCGCGCGTGTTTTTGCCGGTTGGCGGCTTGGGTTTAGCCGCGAGTTGTGCGCGCCAGATTTTGGGCGGCCATTCGTCATGCCAGCGGTTGAGTCGTTCGCACAAGATCGCGCCGAGTAAAAGCGCGCGTTCGCGTTGCCGGGTCTTGCTTGGGTTTGTAGAGTCTTCGGGCAATGTGGCGACAAAGAGTGCGTCGAGCAACAGCCCCCAATAATGTTCGCGGATGTCATGCGCCTTGATTTTGTCGTGGGCGATCTCGCGCAACTTTTCGATAACTTGAAATGCCTTGTTTGCATCCGAATTGGCGCGGATGTGCGCCGGTAATTTGAGCACCTGGGGTTGCGGCGTAGCCGGCGTGACAAGCGCGACTGCCAACGCAAAAAATGTGGGGAGGTTGACGGTCGCCGGCACAAGGCGCGTCAACAGGTCTACTTCCAATTCGGCGAAATCGCGCAACGCGTGCGAGGGTCCCGTACGCTCGAAATCAATCGCCCAGGTGTGCTCGCCATCTGTAAACAGATTGTCGCCGTGCAGATCGCCGTGCGTGATCGCATAGTGCGCCTTGTCAATGAAACTCTCGGCGTGATGTTGTTCGATCCAATGCACCGGGTTGGGAAACGAGATCGCGAGATCAGCAAAATAGCGCCGTTCTTCCTTGTTCTTGAACTCGTGCAGGTGTTTGGTCAGATCGAGTGCCTCGGCGTAAATCGCAAAGAGCGGGCGGTTCTCAAAATCTTTCAACGGTTGGGCATAATAATCGCCCCACACTTCGCCAAAAAAATGGCGTAGCGGTTCGAGAATGATTTGCGGATCGGTATTGTGATTGTAGAAATGGGTAAAGGTATCAATGGTGTCAACTTTGGAACTGAGAAAATTATAGACGGTGCCGCCCAAATCCCAGAATATGGCGTGATGTTCCAGTTGTGCATGAAATTGTCCTCCCAAGTGTCCCCGGATATGTTCCGCATAATTTTTTGTTTCATCCGCAACGCGTTTGCCGATTGCCAGTTTGATGATGACGGGTTGCAACGAATCGGGGTAGGCTTTGAACACAACCGAGCGTCCGCGTGATGCGGCGGGCGCGTGGGCGGTTGGGCTGGTGATGAAGGTGAACGCGACGTTTTTATTGCTGGGGAAAAGTTGCGCCAGCGCATCGCCAACCAGATCGGGGGGTGCGTCGGGACAGTCCGGCAACAAGGTTTGCATCAAATTGGTGCGCTCCCAGTCGGCGGGCGGATGCAATTGCAAGTCCTCGCGGCGCGCGCAGCACCGTTCGCGCGCGGACTCGGCAAGCGCGTCCAGCAACATTTGCGGATGCTCGTGTTTGCTGATACAGTTTTTGACATTATATTTTTTTTCGGCTTCGCGCATCACTTCGGGGCTGAGATGTGCCGAATACAAAATACACTGCGCGGATGCGAGTTCAGCGAGCAACACTAGTCCGCTACGTTCGTCGGCGTATTCGTCGAGCAAGCGCAAATCCACAATGGCGACGTGCGGGCGAAATTTTTGCGCCAAGCTTTTAGCATCGGCAATCAACTCTTGCCCGATGCCTTGCGCTACGCCTAGCGCATACCGACGCCGCGTGAGCATAGCTGTCAAATCGGTAATCACTTGGAGATCATCTTCGACGATCAGCACGCGCACATTAGGGGAATTGGATTCAGCCATGACTCGTTCTCCCAACTCGGACAAGCCGAAAGCAAATTCATCTTATTGGACGCAGACGAGCGCAGACAAGCGCAGACAAAAACTATCCGCGTTCTCCGCGTGCGGAGCGATTCACTCACAAGGTACTATATGTCGGTAGTTTCCGTTGCACGAGCAAGCGGGACACTAAACGAGAAACACGCGCCCTCATTTTCTCGGCTCCATTCGAATTTGGCTTTGCCGCCATGTTGTTCGGCGATAAAGCGCACGAGCAACAAGCCGCGCCCATGCCGGAGTTCTTTTTCGATGTGTGGCGTGCGTTGCCGGAAAAGGAGCGGTTCAAGCTCGGAACGAACGCCTGTCCCAGAATCTTCAACTTGAATGTGTGCCAGCGCATCTTTGATCTGCGAGCGAACGATGACGCGTCGCACTGGCTTGTCGGCAGGAATGTGGCGCACGGCGTTCTTGATGAGATGGCGCAGCAACTGCTGCAAAAAATTGGCGTGCATCGCAATTCGTTCGTGCTGCGCCTGGAAATCGGTTAGGAAGGTAATGCTCCGCTCGCGCGCTCGAAAATAATTGATTTCGCGTTCCAGCGTGGCGTCAAGCGGCGCGGCATCTCGAAATTCCAAACGTTGCCCCGGCATGGGCTGGTTTTCCGGCAGTTCGAGCAGTCCCATCTCACTCGCGTATTGATCAATTGCCGCTAGTTGGTCGCCGACTTCAGCCGGCAAGTTGGGATGATCGCGAGCAAGGAATGCCGCGCGCCGAATATACCCGACCTGGCGATTGACCGTGTGTGCGATGTCTGCGCCCATCGCGCCGAGTACCGCAAGCACATTCGTGCGGCTCAACGCTTCGCTTTGTCGCGCGCTCTTGATCGCGACGACGGCGAGATCGCCCAGTCCCTGCAGGGCTTGCTCGTCCTTGAGATCGAACGCGCCGACTTGATCGCTCTCGACGCTCAAAACGCCGATCACCCGTTCGCTGTCGAGCAACGGCACAGCAAGTTCCGCTTGCGTGTCGGCGGTGGCGGGGATATAATCGGGATGCGTGCTGACGTTGGAAACGCGTTGCGGCTTTTTTTCTTCGACCGCGCAACCGGTAATGCCGATCTTGCCGTCCGGTGCCAGTGCGCGGTTGAGTGTGCGGCGTTCGCCGATGGTGCGTTTCATTTCGGGCAATCGTTCCGGCGGATAGACGCTTTCGAACGAAAGCGTGTTTGTCTCCGAGTCGTACAGTTGGATGATCCCGACCGTGGGTTTGGGTCCCTCCATTCCGATAATGTGTTCGACGCTCAAACTCGTGATTTGATCCAGCACTTGCTTGCTATCGCCGGCAAAGCCGCCTTGCACAATGGCTTTGCCGGCATCGTATAATGCCTGCCGATGTTCACTTTGGCGTTTCATCTCATCGTACGAGCGCGCGTTGTCAATAAAGGTCGCCGCTTGGTTGGCGAGAATCTCCAGCGCCGCTTGCTCGTTGGGGCTAAAGTGGTGCGGCGAGCGGTAGTTGGCGAACAAGAATCCGAGCGGATGCTCTTTAGCGCGCAGAACGATGGCGGCGCACGAACGAATTTTTTCTTTGCGCGCAAAGTTGCTGACGCGCATAACGGGATCGCGCGCGACGAGTTCGGCGAAATGTGCGGCGGGATCGTCCAACAAGTGTTGAAAGATAGGACTGGTCTGGACGAGCGTGCGATTGTCTTTGGCGGGGTGGCTGAATAATTCGCCTGCCGAAGCCGCGAGGGACGGAAAGCGCTGCTGTTCATCGTCGTACAAGTGGATCGTCACGAGATCGCAACCCAAAACCTGTTTGACACCCTGGGCAACCGCGCGCAAGATTTCGTCGAGGGGTTGTGTGGTGAAAATTTGACAAGTAATTTTCCACAGCCCTTGGCGCAGGTCGCTGGCTTCCTCGCGGACGTGCTGGATGAAGCCAGATTTTTGAATGGCGACAGCGGCTTGGTTTGCCAACCGCGTGATGATCTCGATCTCATCCTCAGTGAAAAAATGCGCCTGTGCAAAATTCACAAACATCACACCGAGCTGTTCCGCACCGGCTTGCAAGGCAATGCCGACGAACGCTTGGATGCCTTCTTGCGTGATCAAACTGTCCGGCTTGGACGGCAACTCAATTGGGGCGTGGCGATCTTTGCCGCGCGCCACGTCGTCCACGATGATGATCCCGTCGCGGCGCACCCGGGCGCGCAAACCACCGTTGCGAACTTTTCGACTAAAGGGTAACTCTTTCTGCAAGCCATAGTGCGCGACATCAGAATAAAACCGTTTGTTTTGTGCCAACGCATAAATGACGACGGACTGCGCGCCGACGATTTCGCCGGTTGCCCGCGCCACCTTGTCGAGAATTTCTTGTGGGCTGTCTGTCACCGATTGGACGAGCGCCTCAGTGATTTCGCCAAGCCGGCGCACTTCGGCGAGTTTGCGCTCGGTTGCCTCGTGCGCGCGAAAGCGGTCAATCAAGCCGATGGCTTGCTTCGCCAACGACTCGGCAAGCGCGATGCGTTTTTCGGCGAACGGGCTGTGTTCCCACGCGTTGCTTTCGCCCAGCGTGCAGATGCCCAGGAGTTGCTCGCCGACATTCAACGGGATGACGAGGAGGGACGCCAAGGTACCGGCGAAGTGTGTTTGCTGTTTGAAATGTTCCACAACGTCAATGCCGTGCACTGGTTCGCCGGCGCGAAAGCAACACGGGCGGGTCATCCCGGCGAGTGGCGTCATCTGCGGCATATCTACCGATTTGCCTGCGGTGGGTTGCCACTGTACCGCGCTGTCGCCCGCGTTGTGGTTCGGAAACGCCGCCTTAATCTGGAATGTTTGCGTCTGTCCGTTGCGCAACATAATGTGGCAAAACGTGACGCCCAGCCCCGTTACCATTTTTTCCGCGAGCGTCTCCAAGCCGGCGTCAACGAGAGGTGCGCTGGCAACGGCGGTCGTCGTTTCGAGCAAGAGTTTCAATTCGGCGTCGGTATCTTGGGTCGCCTTGTGCAGGCGCGCATTGTCAATCACGGTTGCCGCTTGGTTGGCGACAGCTTGGAGGAATTGCCGATGCGCCGGTTTGAACGCGGACGGCTCGAAGCACTGCGCCGAAATGACGCCGACGACTTGGTTGCGGGAGATGAGCGGGAAACCCAGGTACGAGTGCGCGCGCTTGTCCCGGCGACCGAATGTAAAACTCGGCGCGGGTAATGTTTCGGTCAGGATATCGTTGATTTGGAGCGGCTCTTTCTTTTTCACGATCCAGCCGGTCAAGCCCCAGGTATCGGGTGCGCCGGTGAGTTTGCGCGGCGCGATGTGCTGCGGCACGCCTTCTTCATTGGCGAGCTCGAAGGTGAGTTCGTCGGCATCGGCGTCGTACAACGCCAGGTAAAAAACTTCAGTGTGGGGAATCAGGTGAATCGTTTCTCGGTGTACCGCATTCGCGAGCGTTCGCAGATCGAGCGTGGCAACATTGAGGGCTTGGCTGACATGCGTCAGAATTTCCAGCCAATCGCGTTCGGTTTGCAGTTGATCCCGTTCCCGTTTGATGCGCCGCCGCTCCGCCGCCGCGCGGATGTAAACGAGCACCTCATCGAGATTGAGCGATTTGCCAACGTAGCCCAGCGCGCCGGCTTGCATCGCGCGCACGCCGGTTTCCACATCGCCAAACCCGGTGATGAGGATCACGCCAATATCCGGGTAGGCGGTGTGAATAAATTTTAGCGCGTCCAAGCCGTTCTGATCTTCGTTCAACTCCAGGTCAATGAGCGCGGCGTCAAAGTTGCCTGCCGCGTTCACCGCCCGCTCTTGCGCGCTCGCGTTATTGCTTGCCGTTTCCACTTGGAATTGATGATTATGGCGAAGCCATTCCGCCAACCATTCGCGCGCATCGGCATCATCGTCCACGATCAACACTCGCACCGGTTGTGTGTCCGTCATTTCGCATCCTCCACGGAAGGCACGATCATTGGCAGTTCAATCAGAAATGTGGTTCCGATCAAGATAATGCTTTCGGCGACCGAAATCTGGCACTGGCACGATTCGAGCAAATTCTTCGTGACGAACAAGCCGATGCC
Organism: uncultured Anaerolineales bacterium; assembly: GCA_903825565.1. Taxonomy (GTDB): domain Bacteria; phylum Chloroflexota; class Anaerolineae; order UBA4142; family UBA4142; genus CAIKBD01. The sequence goes on from CAIKBD010000064.1 coordinate 15,505, forward strand.
GGTGCCATCCTCGCGCGTCGTAAAGCCGAGATCGAAAATGCGATTTTGGTGTTGCTGGTGGATGCCGGGTCCCGTGTCGCGGAAGCGCACCTGGATCGGCAACAACGCGCCGGGCTGAAAGTGCGTTTCGATAGTTAGCACGCCGCCTGCCCGCGCTTGGTAAATTTGTTGCACGGCGTTCAGCATCACATTCAGAAACGCCTGCTCCAGGCGAATACTGATGGACATGGTGGAGGGCAAATCGGCGGCAGGCGTGAAAACGATGGTGACGCGCATCCCTTGCGCGAACGGCTTGAGAAAGCGAATGCACTTGGTCAAGACTTGGTTGACGTTGATCGGTTCGTGGCGTTCCTTGCCCAGCAAACCCAGGTACAACTTGGCGATGTTGCTAATGTCCGTGCTGCGCTCGTCCAGTTCTTTGATGCTCGCCCCGAGTTGATCTTTCCAATCCGGCGAAAGCGCGATGGCGGGATTGTGAATCAATTGCTCGTACTGGGAACGTAAAATCTTGGTATGATTGTGAACGCCGCCCAATCGGTTGTTCAATTCGTGAATGTGCGCCGAACCCAACTGCCCGATGAAGAGCAACGGTTGAATCTTTTGCACAATCTCTTCCGCCTGCGCGCGCACAAGCGCGCCGCCCAACAACCCGGCAGTGACAACCGCTTCGGCGAGATGCTCCGGCTTGAAATAATCGCGTTGCGGGTGGAAGAGAAACACGGCGTACTCGGTTTGCCCGGCGGTAGGCACCGGCACGCCGATACAGGAGGAAAATTCGAGGAGTTGAAGGTGGCGAAATCTGGATGGATTGCGCGTGGTATCCGGTTCAAAGAGTTCGAGATTATGGCGAACCACATCGCCGACCGGTGTGGCTTGGAGCGTGTGCTTGGTCAACTCGTCGGGATTCAGCGGCGCGCCGACATGCGCGAACACGCTCACCGCGCGCGAGATCGGCTCCATCCGAAACAGCACACTCGCCGCCGCGCCGGTTTTTCGTTGCAACTCGCCGAGTGCGCGCCGGACGATTGGCTCCAGACTGCGATGATTGCCGCTCGCGCCTGTCTGAAACACAGCGAGGCGCTTGCGATCCACCGCCTCCGGCACTTGGGCGATCTGCCACGCGTCTTGCTCTTCTGCGATCAGGCGCATCACTTTTTGCAGGTCGCGCAAATCCACCGGTTTGACGAGCGCGCATTTCGCGCCCGCTTGTTTGGCTTCGGTGATAATATCCGTGTTTCGTTGAAACCAATCCACGCCGGTAATGATCACTACCGGCGTCTGCGGACTGCGCGCCAAAATCTGTTTGATGGCATCCAAGCCGGCGAGCGAACCCGTTGAAAAACCCAGGTCCATCAGCACGAGCGCGTGCCGGTCGGGCGAAAATTCCGCCGCCGCTTTTTCCGCGTTTTCGACCGCATGTGTCGTGTGCCCCAGGCGTTCGAGCAGGCGCGCCAGCGAGCCGCGAAAACTGGGATCGTCCTCCGCGATGAACACGCAGGGAAATTTTTGTGCGAGCGACTCGTCCAGTGTTGGCGTTTGGCTTTGCGCGGCTTCGGCGGTGGCGCGCTGACTCATGGCGTGCAGAATCCGTTGGCGATCCTCCGGTTTCAATGCGTCGTAAAACGATGCGCCGCCCGCCGGAGCGACGCGTGGGCGCGCGTATGCGGCGGCTTGCTCCTGACTGTCGCGCAGGCGATGCAGGCGTTCGCGGATGCTGAGATCTATTTTGCGTTCGTGCGGATCGATTCGGGTGATCGCGGCTTCGATGGTATCGCCGATCCACAACACGTCTTCGATAGTTTTCGGCGGCGTCGTGTTGACTTCGTGCAGCGGCACAAAGCCGTCCAACGCCGGCTCGATTTCGGCAAACGCGCCGCCGCGCCACAATCGCACGACGCGGCACCGGCAAATCTGCCCGACGCTGTGACGCTGTTCGATGCTTTCCCAGGGATCGCGTTCGGCTTGGCGGAGACTGAGTTCGAGGCGATGGCGTTCGCGTTCCCAGTCGAGCACGAGCGCGGACACCGTTTGATCGAGATGGAGAATTTCGGCGGCGTCGTCCGGCTCGCGATCCCAACTTAGTTCGCGGTTACGGATGATGCCTTCCGTGCCGTCGGGCAACGCAACTTCAGCGCCGTGTTTCAAGAGGCGATGCACTTGCGCGGTTACCCGTGTTCCTTTGGGGTACTGGGTGGTCAATTCAAAAAAGGCAGATTCACTCATGGTTTGCAACCTGAAAAATGCTGGGCGCATGACTCGCACGAGTTGGGCAAACCGAGCGTGCCGGCAATTGAGGATGGGTTAGAGCGGCGCAACCCCAGTTGCCCGGATCGCCCAAAGCGTCACCAGAGCGATGGCGTTGTTGCTAGCATGCAACAGGATCCCCGGATAGAGCGAGCCGGTTTTTTCGTACACCCAAGCGAGAAATACACCCAGAATGAAAATCGGAACGAACAGATCGAGCGTGAAATGCAGGGCGGTGAAAAAAACTGCGCTGAGGAGCAATGCCCCGGCGACGCCCCAGCGTGCGCGCAAGCCGGCATAGACAAAGCCGCGAAAGAAAATTTCTTCGACGATGGGCGCAACGATTGCCGCGGCAAAGAATGTCAACGCAAAGCCGACGCCAGATACATCGAGGCGCGGCACAATGGACTGCGATTGCAGTTGCGCGCCCAAGGCGAGTGCGGCGAACGCATAACACGCGCGCACCGCATACGATGCGAACAACAAGGCGATACTCAGTCCGCAACCGAGCCGCACGTTGAATCGGCGCAAACCGAGCAGACTCCACCCACCGCGCGAGCGCACGACGCTAAACCCCGCCGCCGCGCCGAACAGGATCGCGTCTTGCGCGATGACAAAGAGCATGAGCGCGTTACTGTGATCGCGAAATGAAAAATGCGCGAGGTGATTGATTGCCAATACGCCGCCGTTGAGCGCGAGAATGCCCAGCCCGGCGGCAAGCACGCCAAGCAGAACCTCGCGTGCGCCCCAGGGAACGGGCGGTGCGGATAGCAGAAAATGGCTGGGTTGCGGAAGCGCATCCTTGGAGTTCATCGGTTGTGATTATAGCCCGGAACGCGACGGGTGACAAGTGAATCATTGCCCGGCGATTTGACTATTCGCGTGTCCGTTCTATAATCCTTCTAACTTGTTGCGGGAGAAAACCGATGCCCACACTGTTATTGGTGGATGATGAAAAAAACATCATCGAGCTGGAACGGCTCTATCTCGAAAAAGAGGGGTATCAGATCGAAACGGCAAACGACGGCAAAACCGCGCTTGAGAAATTTCGCGCGCTCAAGCCGACGGCGCTGATTCTCGATTTGATGTTGCCGGGCATGGATGGCTGGGAACTCTGCCGGCGGATTCGCCAGGAAAGCGACGTGCCAATTCTCATGCTGACCGCGCGCGATCAAGATATGGATAAAATCGTCGGGCTGGAACTGGGCGCGGACGATTATCTGACCAAGCCCTTCAACCCGCGCGAATTGGTCGCGCGCGTCAAGGCGATTTTGCGCCGCGCGACCGGCACGCCCAAATCCGCGCGCCTTGTGGTGGGCGACCTCGCGCTCGATCCGGCGCGCCGCGAGGTGACTGCCGCCGGCAAATTGATCGAGTTGCGCGCCAAGGAATTCGATCTGCTCGCGGTGCTGATGCACAACGTGGGCATTGTGTTGACGCGCGAGCGACTGCTCGAAATTGCTTGGGGTTATGATTTCGCCGGCGAAACGCGCACGGTAGATGTGCACGTCGCGCATCTTCGCAAAAAACTGGGCGGCGCGCGCACGCAAATCGAAACAGTCAGCGGCGTTGGCTATAAACTGGTCGCAACCGATTGATGATGGGCGATTTCCGATTGCGGATTTTGTCTTGGAGCATGTCCGCCCTCAATCGGAAACCGTCAACCCGAAATGTAAAAATGTCTTTACGCACGCGCCTTATTTTTACTCACATCTTCGTCATTTTTTTCACGCTGACGATTCTCGCCGTGAGTCTCGTTTTCATCCTGCGCGACTATCAACGCCAGGTGCAACTCTCGCGGTTGGGCGATGCTGTCGTACCGCTGGCATTTCAGGCGCGCGCGATGTTTCTGAACGATGTGTCGCCGCGCGAAGCGTTGAGCCGGTTGCAACAGCAAGCCGGTAGCGTGGGCAGTCTGCTGATTCTCACCGACAAGGGCTTGGTGTTGGCGGACGCACAATACAACCTGACGAACCGCACGATCAATTTCAATGTGCCCGCGCGCGCCGACGCGACGCGCGGATTTGTGTGGGGCAGTCATCCGTTGCGCGTCGGGCGCACTTTGCTCTTTGCCGCGGTTGCGGCGGGCCAAGTCGGCGGACAAACCGTTTATATCGCCTTGGCAAACATCGAGCGGCCTTTTTTCGACGTGCTCGATGAAATCGGCGCGAGTCTCGCACTCGCCGGCGGCGTTACGCTGATCATCTCGTTGCTGGTGGCGTTGCTGTTGGCGCGTTCGATAGCGCGCCCGTTGATGCAATTGACCCAGGCGACTGAGGCGATTGCGCGCGGACAGTACGATCATCGCGTCCAGGCAAAAGGGGGCGATGAGATTGGGCGGCTGGCGGCGAGTTTCAACTCGATGGCGTCCCAGGTTCAAGGCGCGCGGCAGATGGAAAAAGATTTCGTCGCGAATGTGTCGCACGAATTGAAAACGCCGCTCACTTCCATCCAGGGTTTCGCGCAGGCGATCCTCGACGGCGCGATCCCGGACCTCGCGGGCGCGCACGCCGCCGCGCAAACGATCTTTGCCGAGACCACGCGGATGGGGCGACTCATTGGCGATTTGCTCACGCTGGCGCGAATCGAATCAGGGCAAATGCCGATGGCGCGCGATCCGATTGACCTCTGCGAGCTTTTGCCGCGTTGGGTCGAGCGCTTGCAACCGCGCGCGCGCGCGATCAACGCCGCGCTCATCACCACACTCGAACCGCTGCCGCCGTTGATCGGCGATGCGAATCGCTTGGAGCAGGTGGTGACGAATTTGGTGGACAATGCGATCAAGTACAACCGGGCGGGGGGCACGATCACCGTCGCCGCAACATCCGAAACAACCCCCAGCGTCACGCGGAGCAGTGTGCTGGCGCGCCGTAAACTCGTCGCCGCGCCGCCGCAATCCTGGGTTGTGATCAGCGTTGCCGACACCGGCGAGGGTATTCCACCCGCAGATCTGCCGCGCTTGTTCGAGCGGTTTTATCGCGGCGACAAGGCGCGAGTTGCAGGCGGCACCGGGCTGGGGCTTGCCATCGCCAAAGAAATTGTGACGGCACACGGTGGCACGCTCCAAGCGGAAAGTGTGGTCGGCTGTGGGAGCACATTCAAGGTGCGCTTGCCAACTAAAACTGAAAACCCATAAAGGCGACCGGCACAGGTCGTCTTTTTTTACAGGCATTTTACAGCGCCCTCATTTCGATTTAACCCCCTGCGCGCATACTGGGGGCAGATCGAAAAAAGGAGGCACCTATGTTTAGCAAAATCAGTTCGATGATTCGGATGCTCGCATTGTTTGTCATCGTGGCGCTCACCGTGACAGCGTGCGCCGGCGCGGCAACCCCCAACGTGCCAGCGCCCGCGCCGACCCCTGCGCCGACAGTTAGCGCGAGCGCGCTCAGCCAAGGCAAAACGCCGAACGCTGGCTCGGAAAGCAAACTCAAAAATTCCGATCTGGTTGCCGGCGTCGTGACGAAAAATGACAACGGCGCGTTGACGCTTCGCACGGCGGGCAAAAAAATGGAATCGGTCGAAACGAACGCGGCCACTCTCGTCGTGATTCCCAGCCAGGGCATCGCCAAACTGACCGATGTGCAAACGGGTGATCGCGTCGTTGCCAATCTTGCCGCCGATGCCAAGACCGCGGCAATCGTGATTGATTTCCAAACGGGTTCCAAAGAGACAAGCGCGGTGATCGGCGCAGTGCGCCAGAACAAGGGCGGCAACATTTCGATTGCCACGCGGCGCGGCACGTTTACGCTGGCGACCGATGCCAAGACGACAGTGCTCGATCTAAGCGGCGTGCAACCCCAAACCGGCTCGCTCAAGAATTTGGCGCAGGGCAATGTGCTTGTCGTCGTCGGGCAAACCGCGAGCGATACGCTGAACGCGCAAGTGGTGATCGTGACCGATCAAGATGCGCGCCAACTTTTACGAAAGGCAAAGTAAACCATGTTTCGCAAGATACTTGTCGCGTTGCTCGTTGCGCTGAGCGTCGGCTGTGCCGCGCCCGGCAACTCTACGCTCGCGCCGATGCGGATCGCCGGCGCGCAGGCGCAGACCACCCCAGCCCAGTACCTCGTGTTGATTTCGATTGACGCGTGCCGTCCCGAATATCTCGAACTTGCGCCGTTGCCGCGCCTGCAAGAATTGCGCGAGCGCGGCGTGACATACTCGGATGCGTGGGTCGGTTCGCTTTTGAGCAACACGCCGCCGGGACATACGGAAATGGCGACCGGCGCGTTCCCGAACCATAACGGCATTTTGAGTTTCACATGGAAAAATTCCGAAACGGGCGCGCTGACCGATCCCACCTCGCTCGAAGCGATCAACAATGGCGAGATGGCGCGGATTGTCGCGCAAGCCGGCGTGCCCACCCTCGCCGGGCTGATCAAGGCGCAAACGCCGGACGCCAAAGTGGCGGCTGTTTCGGCGCACAAGTATTATGCCGCACAGGGTTTGGGGATGGGACCCACCGATTACATTCTCTACGCCAAGCGCGTGCCGAAAGTCGCGGCGAAGAGCAAGCAACCTACCCCGACACCGGATCGTGCGTACGAACCGGCGGAAGGTTCGGTGGTGCCGGTCGCGCTCAAAGGGCACGAGCCGTCCCCGGATGTGCTGAACGACAAACGCTTGAACGTCACGTACACCAAACCCGGCGACGAAAACGGCTTTGCGATCAATGCCGCGCTCGTCTTGTTCGAGAAATACAAACCGCGCGGGCTGTTGATCAACTTGCCGGAAACGGATGGACTGGGACATAAAACCGGCGGCATCCTTGCGCCGGATCAGTTCCGCGAGTTGATGCTGGCGACCGACGCGCACATTGGTCGGCTGATCGATGCGTACCGCGCGGCGGGCATTTTCGATCAAACGCTGTGGATCATTACGGCGGATCACGGCATGGTTCCCAATTCGCATGTAATCGATCCCAAAACGTTGCGCGAGATTGCGCGGCAAGCCGGTGTGCAAGGCGGCGGCGGGATGAATGTGTACTTGCCCAAGCCGGCGCAAGCGCCGCAACTCGTCGAGGCGCTGGCGAAGAAATCGGTGGATGGCGTGCTCGGCTTGTATGCCAAAGTCAAGCGCGGCGATCAGTGGCTCTATCAACCCGCGCCGACGACCCAGGCGAACATTCCGCCTGCGCTGAATGACGCGTACTTGTATCTGCTCGGCACCTATGCCGGCGTAACCAGTCACGATGCTGTCGTGATGTTGAAAGAGAATTGGGTAATCGGCACGGACAAACCGAACACCAAGGGCGAACACGGTTCGGTAACGTGGGGCAATCAGCACATCCCGCTGATCATTAGCGGACCTGGGATCAAGCCGGGTGCTGTGTCGAACGCGCCGGCACGGCTCGTAGACCTTGCGCCGACGATTGCGCGCGGGATGAACTTGGCGATGACCGGCATGGACGGCGTTTCACTCGCCGATGCGTTCAGCGCGCCCCAAGCGGCGGATGTGAATGCGCAAAATGCGGTGACGAGTAAACTCGCGCCGCTGCGCGATGCGCTTAAAGCGGCAAGCCGATAAAAAAAAGACCTGCGCGGTTTCTAAAACCACGCAGGTCTTTTTGATGTGTCAATTACCGGATGGCAATTTCAGTTTGTTTGTCAAAGACGTGAATGTGATCGAGATTCACGGCGACATCCATCGTCTTGCCGGGGCGGCCTTGACTGCGGGGGTCCACGCGCGCGACAAATGAGCTTTTACCGCTCAACAGGTAGAGGTAAATTTCAGCGCCCATCGGCTCCATCACGTCTACCTGCACGGTGACCGGCGAAGTGTTCATTGAACCTGGGACGTATTCGCGGTCGTGAATGTCTTCCGGGCGAATGCCCAGCGTAATTTCTTTGCCGATCATTGCCGCCAGTTTGTCTTTGGAATCGGCGGGCGCGGCAATCTTGAAACTGCCGGCGTCAATCCACAAATCCGCCGCTGTGCCGGCGACCTTAGCGTCAAAAAAGTTCATTGCCGGCGAGCCAATAAAACCGGCGACGAATTTATTGGCGGGGAAATCGTACAAATGTTGCGGCGTGTCCAACTGTTGCAAGACGCCAAAGTTCATGACGGCGATGCGCGTGCCCATCGTCATCGCTTCGGTCTGATCGTGCGTGACGTAGATGAACGTGGTTTCGAGGCGTTGATGCAGTTTCGAAATTTCGGTGCGGGTTTGCACGCGCAATTTCGCGTCCAGGTTCGACAGCGGCTCGTCCATCAAGAACACTTTGGGTTCGCGGACGATGGCGCGCCCGAGGGCGACGCGTTGGCGTTGCCCGCCGGACAGTTGCTTGGGCTTGCGTTGCAACAGTGCGTCAATGCCCAGGATCGCGGCGGCTTCTTTCACGCGGCGATCAATTTCGGTCTTGGGGGTTTTGCGGAGGCGCAGACCGAACGCCATGTTGTCGTAGACGCTCATGTGCGGATAGAGCGCGTAGGACTGGAACACCATCGCAATGTCGCGATCTTTCGGCGCAACGTCGTTGACGACGCGGTCGCCGATCAAAATGTTCCCCGACGAAATTTCTTCCAAGCCCGCCAAGAGGCGCAATGCGGTTGTTTTGCCGCACCCCGACGGACCGACGAGGACAAGAAATTCCTTGTCCTTGATGTCAAGATTCAGGTCATTGACCGCTTTGACATCGCCGAACTGTTTGGTCACGTGCTCAAAAGTGACGCCTGCCATACATATCTCCTTTGAACGGAAAAAGGTATTTTACTCCGCTAACCGCCTCGTCCAGTGTTCGAGGTCTTGCCGCGTCGCAGAGATCCGCATCTCCGAATCATCTACGTAGAGATGCGCCGCTACGCGCGAGAACTAGTCTCGTAACTGGGTGATGGGTGAGCCGGAATAATCCAGACTTACGTTGTCTGCGCTCTTTCAATTGCGATCACTTTGTTCAGGCGATTTTGAAAGCGCGGTGCGGTCGAAAACTGCGCGCCCACAAAAGCGCGCACGAGCGCGCGCGCGAGTTCATCGCCGATCACGCGTGCGCCCAGACACAAGACATTCATCTGATCGTGCTCGACGCCTTGCGCCGCGGAATATGTGTCGTGGCAAACTGCCGCACGCACACCCCGCACTTTGTTCGCCGCGATACTCATCCCGACGCCACTGCCGCAAATCAGAATACCGCGTTCCACTTCGCCGCGCTGTAAGGCTAGCCCAACCGCGCGGGCTGGATCGGGATAGTCGTCTTGTTTATCGTACGCATACGAACCGCAGTCAAGTATAGTATGCCCTAGTTTTTGCAATTCGTCAACTAGGGTTTCTTTCAACGAGAATCCGCCGTGGTCTACGCCGAGCGCAATGTGCATGGTCAAGTCTCCTGGCGCTAGTATATCAAGCTCGGTAAAAATTGGCAACTTGAATATTTCGGGGCGAACCAGCGGCTCGCCCCGAAGCGTTATTTCTTCGCGCTCAATTTTTCCAAGCGTTCTGCCCACGCTTTGCGCCACCCCAAATTTTTGGCGTTCCACGTCCCGACGATTCCGTACGGCACGAACAGCACGAGCAAGATATAGATCAAGCCGAACACCAACTGCCATACCGAACCGAGCCACAAGTTCAAAAAGTAGCCGAGCAATTGCAACACGCCCGCGCCCAGCATGGGTCCGATGATGGTCCCCGACCCGCCGATGATTGCCATCAGCAATGCGTTGATCGTCGTGCCGACCTCCATTGTTTGCGGCGTCGCGCTCAAGTTCCACAGCGCGTTCAGCGCGCCGGCGAGCGCGGCGATGATGCCGGAAACCATCGTCGCTTGCACTTTCCATACGAGCGTATTGTACCCAATCGACGTGGCGCGCGCTTCGTTCTCGCGGATCGCCGCCCACACGCGCCCCGCCGGCGAATCCACAAACAAGCGCACGAGCAAATAGATGCCGACCGCAAACGCCAGTGCGAGAAAGTAAAACTCGGTGCGATGCAGCGTCGGGCTGATGGCTTCAGGGATCGGAACGCCGTGCAACCCATCTTCCGCGCCCGTCCACTGTTTGAAATCGGTCGCTTCGACGAGGATAAAAGCGACGGTTGCAAATGCCAGCGTGACCATCGCAAAGTACACGCCGTGCACGCGGAGCGACAAGACGCCGATGAGCAAACTCTCCAGCGCGGCGATGACGATCACCGCGCCGATAGCGGCGGGCAAAGACCAATGCCCGTATTTGAGCAGAATGCCCAAGGTGTATGCGCCTGTGCCGAAAAACAACGCGTGTCCGAAAGACAGGATGCCGATGTGCCCCATCAAAATATCGTAACTGAGCGCGAACACGGCGAGGATGTACACCTGCACCATCAAGCCCTGCGTGAACAACGGCAAGCCCTTGTTTAGCGGTTCGCCGGTGAGCAGGGCGATCACAAAGGGCAACGCGATCAGCGTGACGAGCAATGCGAGATAGCTGAAATGCTTGCGGATAAATGGGTTCATGTTAATCTTTCTTTCCAAACACGCCGGTTGGTTTAAGGAACAAGACAATCGCCATAATCAAAACCGTAGACGCGCGCGCAATCGCCGGCGAGCCGGAGATCGCATCCGTCATGCCCGGCAATTGAATTCCGGCAAGCACGATGTGATCGCCATACGCGCGCGCCAGTCCGACGAGCAACGCCCCAACGACTGCGCCGGGAATACTACCCAGCCCGCCGATCACGACGACGATGAATGCCTGCAACAGAAACTCCATCGCCATCCCCGGGTACACACCCAGGAACGGCGCAGCGACGACGCCACCCAAACCGGCAAGTCCCGCGCCAATCGCAAAGACGAGTGTGAACACGCGGCGCACGTTAATGCCGAGTGCTTCGACCATCTCGCTGTCTTGCACGCCCGCACGAATGATCATGCCGAAACGCGTGCGCTGTAGTAACAGCGCGATCCCAATCACCATCGCCACGCCGACGAGAATGATAAACAAGCGATAACTGGGAAACGGGCGTCCCATTACGAAAATTGAATCGCAGTGCTGGCTGAACCACAGGAGCAAATTGTCCGACGGGCATTCTTTGTTGGGTGTGTTGAACCACGCGGGAATTTCCATGAACGCGCCCGCGGGTCCCCACACGAACCGCACGACTTGATCGAACACGAACGTTAAACCCAGGGTCAGCAAAATTTGATAGATCGGGCGCGCGTAGAGCGGGCGAATCAAACCCCACTCGATCAACGCGCCGAGCGCGCCGCCGGTCACTGCGCCCGCGCCCATCGCCAGCAAGAAACGCCAGTTGCTGTCGAGCGCCAAAATCGTTTGCTCACCCACATCGCGCACGAACAGCGTGAGCAATGCGCCGCCGAGCAAACCACCGGCGACGGCGAGCGTGCGCGGCACGGGCGCATCGAGCCGTTCGGGGGAACGCGTGGCGAACGCCGCGCTGGCGATGACCCCCGCGCCGAACATGCCGAGCGTGCGGAACAGCATCGTTAGCAACGGCTCTTGCGCTTCGGCGGTGGCGACGATTTTGCCGGTCATGGTCATGCCCATCGCCACCAGTTTGTCAATCGGCAAATCGCGCAAGGCGGCGAGTGCGACGCCCAGGGCGACGATGAGCAAGAGCCAGCGGAGCCAGCGCGCCAAATTGATCACGCGTGCGATGACCGCGCGGAGCACTAGCCCGGCGACGAACGCGAGGATCAGGGGACCGGTGTTGAACAAGAGGCGCGGGTTCGTGTAAAACGTCCAGCCGGCGTACGCTCCGAACATAAAGAGCGAGCCGTGCGCAAAGTTCAGCACATCCATCAAACCAAAGATGAGCGACACGCCGGACGCAACGAGGAAATATAACGCGGCGAGCGTTATACCCGACAACAGGACGCGCGTTATGGTCGGTATGCTCATACCGTTGAACGCGAGCGCGATCAGAACTAGAATCGCGAGCGTGGTGACAAGGGGAGTGCGATTTTTGGATAGGAAAGCCATAGTTTGCTCACAAGGTAAAACGCGAAATATAAAACAAAGTTGCACCTCGTTTTATGTTTTCGTTTTACGAATTTACGCCTGCGCCGCACCGAGATAACGCTGAATCGTCGCGCGGTCGCTCACCAGATCTTGCATCGCGCCGTGTTGGATGGACTTGCCGTCGTCGATCAAATAGTATTGATCCGCCAACTGGCTTGCCATCCGAAAATTTTGCTCGACGAGCAAAACTGTGGTGTGCGCGCTGAGTTGCCGAATGGACTCCATCAACTGTTCGATCAGGATCGGCGCAAGCCCTTCGCTCGGCTCGTCAATTAACAGCAGGCGATTGTCCGGCACGAGTGCGCGCGCAATCGCTAGCATTTGTTGTTGCCCGCCCGACAATTGCCCCGCTGGCAAAGCGGTGAATTTCTTGAGATCGGGGAACAAACCAAAGATCAAATCGGCGTGGCGCGCGAGATCATTCTTTTTGCGTTCGGCGATCTTCAAGTTTTCGGCGACGGTCAGCGCACGAAAGATCGCGCGATTCTCCGGCACGTAGCCGATGCCGAGCGCGGCGATGTCATACGGGCGGCGGCCGCGAATGTCTGTGTCGTGAAACAGCACTTGCCCTTCGCGCGGCGGGCGCAAACCGATGATGGATTTCAGCGTCGTCGTTTTGCCTGCGCCGTTGCGCCCCAGTAGCGCGGTAATGCTTCCCTCGGTAACCGCCAGCGTGATGCCTTCGAGAATGTGCGACTGACCGATGAAGGTGTGGATGGAATTGACTTTGAGAATGTTTGTCATAGGCAGATTTCGGATTTCAGATTCCAGATTTTTCAATCAACAATCTGCAATCTGCAATCAGTAATTATTTATACAGTTCGCCCAGATACGCCTTTTGCACTTGTTCGTTCGCCGCGATTTGCGCGGGAGTGCCTTCGGCGAGGACCTTGCCATAGTGCATCACCGTGATCGCGTCGGAGACGTTCATCACGACATCCATGTTGTGCTCGACGAGCAGAATCGTCTTGTTCCCTTGTTGGCGAATTTCGGCGATGAGTGCCATCAACTGCGGCACCTGCTCCGACGCCATGCCAGCGGTGGGTTCGTCGAGCAAGAGCACTTGCGGATCGGACGCGAGCAAAATGCCGAGTTCGAGCTTGCGCTTGTCGCCGTGCGGTAACACGCTGGCAAGCAACGCATCCTTGCCTTTCAGTCCAACTTGTTCGACGACGTGCCGTGCGCGGTCTTCGTACTTTTTGAAACGTGCGGCGGGCAAAAACAGATTCAAACTATCGCGGCCCATGGCTTGCGCGGCGAGGCGCACGTTTTCCAACACGCTGAGGTTCGGAAAAATGTTGGTGATTTGGTACGAGCGTCCGATCCCCAGGTGAGCGATCCGATGTGGCGGTTGCGCCGTAATGTCGCGGCCGCGATAAATGACGCGGCCCGTGGTTGGCTTGAAGACGCCGCTGAGCAAGTTGAACAACGTCGTCTTGCCTGCGCCATTGGGCCCGATGATCGAGTGGAGCGAGCCGGTGCGCACTTGCAACGACACGTCGTCTACCGCGATCAACCCGCCAAAATCCTTGCGTAAATGTTCGGCTTGAAGGATTATTTGATCATCCATAATTACATCAGAAGGATGAGGGATGAAGGATGAAGGATGAATCCCGATCAAAGTTGAAGGATCATCCTTCATCCTTCTGACTTCATCCTTTACTTTTTCGGACAGCGACTGGCGTACTCGCCTTCGAGCGTGCACGACGGTGTGAAATCTTCGGGCTTGATCTCCGCCGCCAATTTGACGTACTTGAATTCCGGATCGGTCACGTTCGTAATTTCGGCGACGAACAGTGTTTGGAGCATGACGTGATCGTACGGGCGCACACTGTACTTGCCCTTGGGCCCGTCAAACGAAAAGTTGTTTTCGTAGAACTTGATCAACTTGTCCGGGTCCGGATCGCCGCTCGTGCCTTTCAAACCGGCGACGAGCATTTGCGCGGCGGTGAACCCGCCTTCCGTGAAGAGATCGGGCGGGGTCTTGAATTTGGCGACGTGATTCTTCACGAGCCAATCGTTCACGTCATTTTTGGGCAGGGTGTAGTGATACACGTTGATGCCCTTGACGCCGACCGCGTTGGTGAACCCAGTCTTGAGCGTTTGGTTGTCGCCAATGCCGGTGTACACCGTCATCGTTTTGAACACGCCGAGCTGTTGCATTTGTTGGAACAGCGGCACAAACCCGGCACCCGCCCACGTGACGATCAACACGTCGGCTTTGGCGTCGAGCACTTTTTGCAGATACGGCGTGAAATCTTTGGCGTCTTGCGGAATGTAGATCGCGCCGACCTTGTCCTTGTCGTCATTCACGGCGAACTTGCCGCCACCGGCTTTGACGACATTGTAGAACCCAGTCGCCGAGCCGTAGCCGAACGCGTAATCGGGTGCGATCTGCACAAAGGTCTTGCCCAACTTGATCAACGCCGCGCCGCTCGCCAACGCGTCTTGCTCGTTCGAGCGCGAGGTGCGGAAGACATACGGGTTGAAATTCTTGCCGGTGATCTCCGTGCCGGCTGCCGGTTGCGCGATGTAGATTTTCTTGTACTGCTTGGCGAGTTCGTTCACGGCAAGCGCCACGCCGGAGCTGGGAACGCCGACGAGCATATCCACGTTTTCTTTTTCGATCAGGTCACGCGCGACCTGGGTGCCTACATCGGGCTTGGATGCCGTGTCTTTGATGACGACTTGGACGGGACGACCCGCAATCGTGTTCGTGCCGCCGGTCGCATAGTCCAATCCCAGCGCGAAACCGTTTTCCAGCATGGGACCGTAAATGGCGAGCGCGCCGGTTTGATCCGTCAACAAACCGATCTTGAGCGGTTTGGCGGCGACAGGTGCAGTGGTCGGCGCGGCGGCTTTGGTGGGCTCGGGTGCTTTGGTGGGTTCGGGCGCTTTGGTGGGTTGCGCGGGCGCAGTCGTCGGCGCAGGGGCTTTGGTTGGTTCAGGCGCTTTGGTGGGTTGCGCGGGTACCGCGGTCGGCGCGGGCGCTTTGGTCGGTTCGGGCGGTGCGGCACAGGCAACGATCAGAACAGCCAGCGCGATGAGCGCGAGCAATACGATCTTTTTCATTTCTTCTCCTCCAGGAAATTTTAGATTTCGGATTTTAGATTTCCGATGGAAATCCCAAATCACCATTCTCTGTTTGTTTGATTACAGTTGCTGGTTCGCTTTACCATCCCTCCTTTCAATCGCTTGATTCGCAATCAGTTCATTGGCTCTTGATTTTTGCATCGGGGTGAAATACCACGGCTTCGCCCTCGGCGACCAGTTCGCCGCGCTGATTCGCGCATGTGGTCTTGAGTGTGACGATCCCCTTGCCTGCACGAATCGCGGTGATCTCGATTGTCGCGGTGATTGTGTCGTCGAGATAAACCGGCTTGACGAATTTGGTAAACTGGCTCAGGTTGATTGTGCCGATGCCCGGCAGTTCATTGCCGATAGCGGCGGAGATCAACCCGGCGGTCAGTGCGCCGTGCGCGATGCGCGCGCCGAAACGCGTCGTTTGGGCGTACGCGGCGTTCAAATGCAACGGGTTCTGGTCGCCGCTGATTTCGGCAAATGTGATGACATCGCGCTCGCTGATCGTTTTGGTGAATGTGGCGCGCGCACCGATAACGAGTGTACTGTTCATAGTAACTTCCTGTCAAGTGGTAAAGTGGGCTGGGTTTAACGGGGCTTGCCCAGAAATCCCACGAGCAAACTGTTGAACAAGCCCGGCTGTTCCCAACACAAGGCGTGCCCCGCGTGCGGTAGCAGCGCGTACTCGGCGTGCGGAATTTCGCGCGCGATGAGATCGGCGTAGCGGCGCGGCTTGAGCGTGTCCTCCTCGCCGACGAGCAACAACGTTGGCGTGGCGATGCGATGCAATTCTGCCGTGAGGTTCAAATTCAGGAATGCTTGGCACAAGTTCACAACGGCGTCAAAGTCGAGCGTCGTGTACCGCGCGCGTGCCTGCGCGAGCAAGGGCGCGTTCGCCGCGATCCAGCGTTCGCTAAAGTTGAACGGATACGTCACTTGGAAAAACAACTCGCTGTCCCGGCGTTGCGCCGCGCCGATCCACATCTCGGCGATGCCGCGCAGGTGCGGATCGATCTGGCTCACGGCGGACGCGACGACGAGCGTTTGCGCGCGCGCCGGATATTTCAGCGCGAACGCCATGCTCACTTCCGCGCCGTACGAAATCCCGGCGATGTGCGCGCGTTCGACGTTGAGCGCGTCGAGCAGGGCGGCGAGATCGTCGGCGTGTTGCGTCATTGAGTATGGCGCGCGCGGATGTTCGGATTGCCATTGCCCGCGACAATCGTACAACAACACGCGGTACTGTTTGGCGAACAAGGCAGTTTGATAAACCCAACTTGCCGTACTCATCAAAATTCCATTCGACAACACGAGCACGTCCGCGTCCTTGTCCCAGCCGTGTTGCTCGTAATACAATTCGATTCCGTTCGCTTGAATTTTTGGCATTTGTCCCTCACGCCGGTTCAAAGACCAGATACGTTTTCTTGGCATCGCCTTCGCCGCGCTCGACGAAACCAGCACGCACCGTCATACCGATCTTGATCTGTTCCGGATGGTGCGCGTCCACGCCGATAATTTGTGCGCTGACCTTGGGTCCCTCTTTCAGCGTGACGATGCCGGCGCAATACGGATTTTTGCGATCGTACCCGGCGGCGATCATCGCCGAGGGCGCGATGTAAATGATCGTGAACGTCGCCAGTGTGCCTTCGCCGGACAGTTCGACGAGTTCGGACTCGCCCGCCGATGTGCCCGGCAAACTGGGGCGCGGCGGACACACGATTGCGCCGGTCGCGCGCGCGCGCGCGCCGATCAGTTTATGCTCGCTCAACGCTTTGAAAAATTGCGCGCTGGTAAATTCGATTTCAGCCATTCGCTTTTCCTTTCCTTGCCCGGTAGCCGCTGTCACGCGCGTTCGAAAATGTGCACGACGCACGTTTGCCCGGTGCCACCCACGTTGTGTGTCAGACCCAACCGCAGATCGCCCGCCACCTGCCGCGCGCCGGCGACACCGCGCAACTGCTTCCAGATTTCGATTACCTGCCCCACGCCCGACGCGCCGACGGGATGCCCTTTCGATTTCAAGCCGCCCGAGGTGTTGATCGGACGCGTGCCCGCGCGTGCCGTGACGCCGGCTTGTGCCGCACGCCAGCCCTGCCCCGCCTCAAAAAATCCCAGGTCTTCGCTCGCAATAATTTCGGCAATCGTAAAACAGTCGTGCACTTCGGCAACTTGGATGTCTACCGGGGTGACGTTCGCCATCGCATACGCTTGCTGACTGGCGAGCCGCGCCGCTGGAATCGCCGTGAACGTGGCGCGGTCGTGCAACGCGCCGTCGCTCGCTTGCCCGCTGCCGATCACGCGCAAGGGATGATCGGTGAACATTGCCGCGAGCTCGTCCGCGACGAGCAGTACCGCCGCTGCGCCATCCGAAATCGGCGAGCAATCGAAGAGGCGCAGGGGCAGGGCGATGTACGGGTTTGCGCGCTCATCACGCAAAAATTCCAGCTCGTTCGCCCAGGTTGGAATCGGCAGACCTTTCTTCGCCGCGCTCTTTTTGCGCGCTTCCATAATGTCCGCGATGCGCTGACCGAATTGTGCCTTGTCATTCAGCGCGCCGTTCGCGTGATTTTTCATTCCGACGTTGAGCAGCGCTTCCGTCGGGCAAGCGTAAGCGTGGAGATACGCCGTTGCCATCGCGGCGTAAAAACCGGGAAAGGTAAAGCCCGCCGAAATTTCAAACAGCACATCGCCAGCCGTCGCCAACGTGTCGGTTACTTTTTCGGTGGCGAGCGAACTCATCTTCTCGATGCCGCCGACGAGCGCGATGTCATACGCGCCGGATGCAATCGCGAGTACGGCTTGCCGCAGTGCAACCCCACCGCTCGCGCACGCGTCCTCGACGCGCGTCGCCGGCCGCGGCGACAAGCCGACCCAATTGGTCAGTAACGGCGCAGTGTGTCCTTGACCTTCAAACAAATCGCTTGAATAGTTGCCGAGATAAATTGCTTCGATGGTTTGCGGGTCGAAACCCTTGTCCACCGTCGCACACATTTCGCGGAACGCTTGCGCGAAGAGATCGCGCGTCGTCATTTCGGGGAACGCGCCGAACTTGCTCATCCCCGCGCCGACGACGGCGACGCCGCGCCCCAATTTTCGCTGTGCCAAGTGCCCTCCTTGTTGTAACCTGGGATCGGCTATGCCACGTCTTTGGCTTTGACCAATGCCTCGCCTTCGCACACGATTTCACCGCGCGGATTGCGGCACACGGTTCGCAAGTTCACCAAATTTTTTTCGGGTCGCAAACGCACGATCTCGACAGTTGCCGTGATGGCTTCGCCGACGCGTGCTGGCGCAGGAAATTCAAGATGTTGTTTCAGGTAGTTGGTGCCGTGCCCTGGTAAAGTCGTGCCGAGCAAGTACGAAAACATTCCGCCGAGCAACGATGCCGGCACAATGTTCGTCTGCGTGCGCGCGCCAGTCAACGCGGCGTACTCGGCGAGATCGGCGGCGCTGAACGTGCGTGTCGTGCTGGCGATTTGTCCCAGTTCAAACTGTTTCATCGTTTCAAAAATCCTATCATGCCGGCGCGCGCTTCCGTCGTGCCGATTTGCTCGACGAATTGCGCGCGCTCGGCTTCGAGTTTTTGCGCGAGTTGTGCGGCGTCGCCCCACAGCAAGCGTTTGGCGCGCGTGACGCTTGCCGGTTTTTTCTGCGCGATGGTTTGCGCGACGGCGAACGCTTCGGCGCGAATTTCTTCCGCCGCGACGACGCGATTCGCCATACCCCACGCGACGGCTTGCTCCGCCGTGATCGTTTGGTTGAGCATCACAATTTCGCTCGCGCGTTTTGCGCCGATGATCGCCGGCAACATGGCGGTCCACCCGCCATCGGGGCTGAACCCGACAACGGAATAGTATGGCGTGAACGATGCTTGCGGCGCGACGAACACCAGGTCGGACGCGAGCACGAGTCCGAGCGATCCACCGGTGACGATGCCGTGCACCGCCGCGACAATCGGCATCGGAAATTGCGTGAGGGCAAGGATCGTTTGGTTCAGTGTGCCAACGATATCGTTGGCGAATGTTTGCACGTCGAGCGCATCGGCGAACGCGCGCACATCGCCGCCCGTCGAAAAGGATCGCCCGTTCGCTTGCAGGACGAGTGCGCGCAACCCAGGTTGTTCGCGCAACGCGGTGAGCGCGGCGATGAGCTCGCGCAGAAATTCCGGCACGAGCGCATTGTGGCGCTCGACGCGATTGAGTGTGACGAGCGCGATAGTTGGGTGCGTTTCGACGAGAATGAATTGACTCATCGCGCCACTCGCACGCGCATCTCACCCTGGCAACCGATTTCACCGTTGGGGCGCGTCACGCTAGTTTCGAGCCGGACGGTTTGCGCGTCGGCTTCGAGCACGCGCACCGTCACGGTGATTTCTTCGCCGGCGAAACTCGGTGCGGGAAACATCAAGTCCTGCGCGATTTGTTCTGCGCCGGGCAAATGCGCGCGCACACACTCGCCAATCAAGCTGTAGAGAAACATGCCATGCGCGACAGTTTTGCCGAACGTCGTGCGCGCGGCAAACACCGGGTCAACGTGAATCGGATTGTCGTCGCCGGAAATTTTCGCAAAACGGTTGAAATCGTCCTGCGTGAGCGTATGCTTTTCGATAAAAATTTGTCCGATGGAAATCATAGTAATTCCAAGTGGATAGTGGGTAGTGGACAGTGGGTAGAATTTGCTGACCACTACCCACTATCCACTACCCACTGTATTTTTGTTTTAATTCGCCCCGATTTATCTTGCCCAGCGTGTTGCGCGGCAACGCATCGACAAAGACAACACTGCGCGGAGTTTTGTAGCGCGCGAGTTGTCCATCGCAGAACGCAATCAATTCTTCGGGCGTCACCGTCATCCCAGGTTTCAGTGCGACAATCGCCTTGCCCACTTCGTTCCATTTTGGGTCGGGCACGCCGATGACGCACACTTCACGAATCGCGGGATGTTTGCTTAACACTGCTTCGATTTCAGCGGGATATACATTCAATCCGCCGCTTTTGAACATTTCTTTCGAGCGACCGACGACGAACGTGAAACCGTCCTCATCGTGCATTGCCAGGTCGCCTGTGTGGAACCAACCGTCGGTGATGACCTCTGCGTTCGCATCGGGACGATTCAAATAGCCGTTGAACACGTTGCCGCCGCGCAACCAAATCTCGCCGACCTCGCCAGCGGGCACGTCTTTGCCATCTGAATTGACATAGCGCGCTTCGTTGAAGAACGCGGGCTTGCCGATGAATCCCAGGTTCTCTGTTCCCTTGATAAAATCTTCTGGCTCTAGCATAAACGCGGTGGGCGATGTTTCGGTCAAACCATAGCCGCCGCCGAATGTGCATCCTCGGTCACGAAATGCTTGTACAACTTCCAACGGACAGCGGTCGCCGCCATTGTAAAAATATTTCACGCTCGACAAATCGGCGGTCTTGAACGATGGCGATGCGATAATCATTTGCCAAATCGCGGGCACGCCCATCACCACCGTCGGTTTTTCTTTTTCGATGAGTTTGATGGTTTCTTCAGGTTCAAACTTGCGCGGCATCACCACGCGACCGCCGAGTAACAAAATCGGCAACGTGAACAAGCCAACGCCGCCAACGTGAACGAGTGGCAGAATCGTGAGCGCGGTGTCATCAGCAGTGAGACGCAACGGGATGATGTCGTTCATCGCATTCCAAAATTGATTCGCGTGCGAGAGCACGGCACCCTTCGGTTTGCCCGTCGTGCCCGATGTGTAAACGGTGAGCAAGCCCTTGTCCCAGGAAAGCGGCTCCCCAGGTTCAGCATCAGACTGATTCTTGATAAGGTCGGCGTATGTGCCGCAACCTGCGGGCGCACCGCCTTCGAGCACGAAAACTTTTTCGACCTTGGTTTGTTCTTTCAACGGCGCGATGTAGTTCGCTTGCTCCGAACCGACGAACAATACGCGCACGTTGCTGTCGTTCATTTGATACGTAATTTCAGGCGGCGTCAAGCGATAATTGAGCGAGACCTCGACGATTCCCAACTTGCCCGCACCAAAGAGCAAACACAAAAATTGCGGATAGTTCATACACAACACGCCGATGCGGTCGCCCTCTTTCAATCCAAGCGATTTCAGCGCGTGCGCGACGCGATTGGCTTCGCGATTGAACTCGCCATACGTCCAACTTTTTTCAGGCGTGACAAGCGCAATTCGATTCGGATGTAGTTGCGCGTGTTTGGTAAGCCAATAACCGATGCCGTACATTTCAACCTCCCAGTGAACGGTGGGTAGTGGACAGTGGTCACGCGAAGCGTTTCTACACACTGTTCACCGTCCACTATCCACTATATTTTTCTTTCAACTCTCTCTTCAAAACTTTTCCCGCCGCTGAAATCGGCAACGCATCGACAAACACAACTGATTTTGGAACTTTGTAACCCGCCAGATTTGCACGGCAATGCGCGAGCAATTCTTGTTCGGTCGCTTGCGTCCCAGGTTTCAATACGACAACCGCTTTGCCGACCTCGCCCCATTTTGCATCGGGCACGCCGATGACAGCGCACATATGCACGGCGGGATGCTGATACAACGCCTTTTCGATTTCGACGGGATACACATTCTCGCCGCCGCTCAAGAACATATCCTTTTTGCGGTCGACGATAAAGAAATACCATTCGTCATCGTACTTTGCCAAGTCGCCGGTGTGGAACCAACCCTCGGCATCAATCGCATCCTGGCTCGCTTCGGGATTGTTGAAATAGCCCGACGAGTACGACGGTCCCTTCAAAACCAACTCGCCGATTTCGTTTGGACCGAGTGGCTTGTTATCCTCATCAACCACGCGTGCATCAACGAAAAAGTTCGGGCGACCAATCGACCCAGCTTTGCGAATGGCATCTTCTGGCGCAAGCGCAAAAATCCCAGGACCAAACTCGGTCATTCCAAAACCTTGTTTGAAGCGAATGCCTTTTTCTTTTGTGTACTTTTCGACGAGCGGCACTGGAAGTGGCGCGCCGCCGCTTGTGCAAAATCGCAACGACGATAAATTCACTTGTTCCCAGTTTGCGGCTTGCGTCATCATTTGATACATCGCAGGCACGCCGCCGAAAAACGTCACCTTTTCTTTTTCGATGAGCGACAAGACGAGCGCGGGGTCGAATGCGCGAATTAAAATCGTCGTGCCGCCGAAAATCACTTGCGGCAACGTATAGACGAACAAGCCGCCCGTGTGGAACATTGGAAAGACGTTGAGATATGTGTCGTTGTGCGTCACGTCGTGAATCACGGTGTTGAGCGTGTTCCACGCAATCATTCGATGCGAGACTTGCGCGGCTTTGGGCAATCCCGTTGTGCCGCCCGTAAAAATCAGCGCGGCGATGTCTTCCGCTTCTAGCGATTCGCACGTGACAGGAGTTGTCGCGCCACTTTGGAGAATCGTCTCAAAGTGCTTGCTTCCCTCAATGCCATCGCCCTCAATATGGAAAGTTTGCAATTTGCAATTTGTAATTTGTAATTGTTTTTGAATTTCGGTGATGATGGGTTTGAAATCGTCGGAGTAGATCATCACTTTCGGCATTGTGTTCTCGATGATGCCGACGGCTTCGCGCCAATGCAATCGCCAGTTGAACGCCGTGTGAATCGCGCCGAGTTTCGCGCACGCAAAGAATGTATCGAGATGTTCAATGCCATCGCGCGCAAAAATCGCCACGCGGTCACCTTTGCCAACGCCAATGCTCTTGAAATAATTCGCCAGTTTGTTCGCGCGTTCGTTCATCTGGCGATACGTCAATCGCCATTCGGGATTTTTACCGTAATCGATAATCGCTAGTTTGTCGGGCGAATAGATTGCGCGCCGACCGAGATAGTCACCGATGTACATTTTAAAACCTCATTAACCGCAAAGACGCAAAGAACGCCAAGTTTTTTATAACTTGTTGACCATTCGCTTGATGCCATTCTTCATCAAGGGAACATTCCAATTCAACAGAAAGCCAAGACGGCAATCGCATAATTTCAAATAGGTCAATAGTTGTGCTTGATAAATTGGCGCAAGTTCATCAACGGTTTTATTTTCAATAATGACTTGGTTTTCAACAAGCATATCAACTCTGTATCCAACATTGATTTGAACTGCCTCATATTTCAGCGGCAATTCAACTTCGGTCTCAACGCGCAGTTCACGCTTACGTAGCTCATAAGCAAGACATTGCTGATAAGCAGATTCCAGTAACCCAGGTCCGAGAGTTCGATGAACCTTGATTGCAGAATCCACAATGATTTTGGCAATGTCTTCAATTTCCATTGCTTTTCTTTGCGTCCTTCGCGCCTTTGCGGTTTATTTTACCCATCGCCACACACTTGCCGCCATCGCCATTCCGCCGCCCGTGGCGCAAAAGACCACATTGTCCCCAGGTTTCAATCGTGCGGGATTGCTCACAATCGCATCGTCGAGCGCAGCAGGGATGCACGCCGAGCCAAGATAACCCCACTTGTCCATAATCCAATGCGTCTTGCTCATCGGCTGACCCAGGTTCTCCATTACATACTCAATTGTGCGGAGGTTGAGTTGCGTGAATAAGAAAAACGAAATATCGTCGAGAGTCAACCCAGCTTTGGCAACCACATCGCGTACGAGCGGGGGCCAGTTATCGCTATTAAATGTCTTGGGAAATTTTTTGACAAACTGCACACGCGGCTTGCCAAATTCTGCAATGACCTCAGGCGTTGCGGGGCGATACGTGCCGCCTGTGTAAATGCCGAGCGCATCGTGATACTCGCCGCGCGCCATCAACTTGCCACTCAAATACCCAGGTTCGTCGCCCGCTTGGACAATAACCGCACCAGCGCCATCGGCAAACAATGTCGCCGTGAATTTGTCGTGCCAATCAATAAACTTGGTCATTCCATATCCGCCCGCAACCAAGATGCGTTTGAAATCGGAATCAGTGGCGATATAACGCGCCGCCATATCGAGCGCAGTTACCCACGCGGCGCACGCGCAATTCACATCGTACGTCCCAGCATTCTGCGCGCCGAGTTTTGATTGCACTGCCGACGCGGTCGCGGGCGAAAGATAATCGGGCGTGTCGGTGGCGACGATAATCAAATCGAGGTCAGTCGCTTGAATGTTGGCGCGTTCAATCGCTTGGCGCGATGCGGCGACAAGCATATCGGAGGTCGTTTCGGTTTCCGCCATCACGTGCC
This sequence comes from uncultured Anaerolineales bacterium, assembly GCA_903825565.1. GTDB lineage: Bacteria > Chloroflexota > Anaerolineae > UBA4142 > UBA4142 > CAIKBD01. Next base: position 39,944 of record CAIKBD010000064.1, read on the forward strand.
GTTCACGAATGCCGACGTTTTCGACGAGCCACTTGTCAACATCTTCACCCAGGATTTTATTTAGGTCTTGATTGGTCACGAGTTTTTCGGGAATGTAACGCCCCGTTGAAACAATTTGAGCGAAACGGCTCATATCCTACTCTTTGACTGGCAAGACATTAATTGCTTTGATAATCAGTTCAACTTGGTCGCCGACCTTCAAGTCCAACTCTTCAAGCGATTCAGTTGTCAGCACCGATGCCATTTGCGCAGGCACAGTCACTTCAAATTTGACCAGCGACATAATGTCGCCCTTTTTCACCGATTTCACTTTGCCAACGATTTTGTTGCGCGCTCCGTATTTCATCGTGTCCTCCTGTTGTTATTTAAAAAAACTCTGTAATCGCCTTCACCGTCGCACCTGGGTCTTCGATTGGGAACATATGCCCCGTGCCAGGAATGATTTTGATTTTTGCGCCCGCGATTTTTTGCGCCATCAAATCGGCGTTTGCTGGCGGCACGACCATATCGAATTCGCCAAACATTATTTCCGTCGGCACCTTGATCGCCTTCATTCGCGCATCCACGATTTCATCGGTATACGCCATCGTGCCTGCGCCTGCAGCAACTTGAGCGGCATATTGCGGACCTGGCACAGGATTCGTAAATCGATATTGCATCAATTCTTGCGCGATTGCCGCATATTGCTGCGCAAACCCAGGCGCGCACGCAATTGCAATGCCGCGTTTGACCAACTCGACAGGGTCGCCCGAACGGTCGGTCAAGACCTTCATCGCTTCAGGCGTAATCGGAATCACTTTCATCCCGCCGTAATTCGTGCTCGCCAAAATGAGTTTGCCGATGAGGTCGGGGCGCGTGACTGCCAACTCTTGCGCGATGTATCCGCCGAGCGAATGTCCCATCACGTATGCGCCTTTGATGTTGAGCGCGTCGAGCAAGCCCGCGGTGTCCGCCGCCATCATCGGCACGGTGTACGGTCCATCAGGTTTGTCGCTGTCGCCCGCGCCGCGATTATCGAACGTGATGACCTGAAATTTTTCGGCGAGACCTGGGACGACCTTGTGCCAAAACCATTTGCCGTACCCAACGCCCGTGATAAAAACGAGCGGATGTCCGGTGCCGTTGATTTCGTAGGCGATGTTAATTCCGTTTGTGTTTACGTGTGGCATAAGTGACCTTCTTTAGTTGGTTATTCCGCTGTAAAACCTGGGACGACAAGGCGTGGGACGATTTGCAATCGTTCGGCTTCGTCGCGAATCCAATCGCGGAATTTGGGGTGCGCGATTTTGCTCAACGCAATCATTCGGTCTTTGACAGAGCGTCCCTTGAGTTCTGCCACGCCGTATTCGGTGACGACCGTATCAATATCCTGGCTGGGGACGGTGACACCCGCGCCTTGAGACAGACACGGCACGATGGTTGAGATGGTATCGTTCTTGGCGGTGGAACGCAGTGCAATGATGCCGCGCCCGCCCTCGGACAGTTGCGCGCCGCGATGCGTATCGAGTTGTCCGCCGGTGCCGCTGTAATGCTGATGCCCGATACTTTGCGAACACACTTGTCCCATCACATCAACTTGAAGCGCGGTGTTGACGCTCACCATTTTATAATTCTGTCCGATGACGTATGGGCTGTTCGTCACGCGCCCCTGTTGCAATTCGACGGCGAGATTATTGTCGAGAAAATCGTACAGTTTTTTTGTGCCCAGCGCAAATGCGCCGATCATTTTGTTTTTCCACAAAGTCTTGCGTTTGCCCGTGATGACGCCCGCCTCGTACAGATCGACCATTCCGTTCGTGAACATTTCGGTATGCACACCCAGGTCGTGGTGGTCCATCAGAAATGCCGTGATCGCGTTCGGAATGCCGCCGATGCCGAGTTGCAACGTCGAGCCGTCTTCGATCAATTCGGCAATGTATCCGCC
>CAIKBD010000065.1 GCA_903825565.1 uncultured Anaerolineales bacterium
GCAAAACGGAACCTGGGTTGAAAGCCCGCTACCCGGCGGCGCAGTCAGCACGAAACCTGGGATCGTCGCGCCGCCGCCGCCCGCCGCCACACCACCGGCAAGCAACGGCTGTAGCAGTTGCGGGTGCATCGTGATGGGCACGCTCGTGCTGATCTTGCTCGCCGCGCTCGCCGTGACTGCCGGGTACATCGCCCTGGTTGCATGGCGGTAGTATTTTGACGCACAGGACGTTTTGACAAACGTCCCTACATCCGCGCGTAGGGGCGTTTGTCAAAACGCCCGCCGATGCGCGAACCAGCGCGGGGTGTGCGGCAAAATTTTGGGTGCTACCGCCGTCGTTTGAAAACGACGGCTCAATAGGTGAAAACTCGGTGAACCGAGTTGCGCGAATCGGTTTCCAACCGATTTCTACCTCGCTCAGCCGCCGATTTGAATCGGCGGCGGCGTTCGCCCAAAAATGTGACGCACACCCACCAGCGCGGGGATGTTTGACGCCGCGCCCCGCCTGCGCTACAATGCGGACGAGGTGACCGATGAAACCCAATCCGCAAATTGCCGAAGCGTTGCGCCGCGCCAAAGCGGAACTCGCACAGTGCCGCGCCGAAAAGTTGAAACTATTTCCGCCCAACCCGCACCCCTGGGCAGAGCCGGATCGTTTCCCCCACACGGCGACCCCTGAGTTGATCGCGCGCCGCAACGCGCTCGTCGCGCGGATCGAAGAATTGGAACACCAAATCGCAACACTGGAAGACGAACTTTATCGCCCCGCCGCGTAACGCGCGTGGGAATTTTGTCCCATTGCTCCGCGTGCGGCGCGCGCATACACTTGCCGCGAGCATTTGCGCCAATCCGTGGCGCGTATTTTTTAGATCATCTCTGGAGGAGAATTAATGAACAAACTCATCGCACTCACACTGACGCTCATCTTGGCATTGTTCCTCAGCGTCGCCTGCACGTCCGCCCCGTCCCCCGCATCCGCCCCTGCCGCAACCCAGGTTTCCCCCACCGAACCGCCGACCAAAGTGGCGTTTGCCGTGCCGCCCACGCCGACCGAAACGCCCGTGCCGCCGACGCCCGTGCCGCCCACGCCGGTACCGCCGACCTTGACGAGCACCCCCGTGCCACCGACTCCGACGATCACACCCACCGCCGCACCGACGATTCCGCCCGGACTGTACGTCACCGAGCTACGCACCGACCCGAACCCGGCATTACGTGGTCCCGACATTTCCTTCTACGCAAAATTTCTGAATGCGACCGGCGCGCAACAAAATTATCGCTGGACGGTTTACTTGTATCGCCCCGACAATCTGAGCCGCGTCACCGGCGAAACCACGCGCACCGAATCCGGCATCACCGTCGGCAATTCGGAATTCAAGTCGCAAGGCACCTGGAAAATTCCGGTCGGCGGACCGTGCGAAGATTTTGTCGCGCGCGTCGTCTTTTTCGATCAAAATAATCAACCCGTGCCGTTTATGAAACCGGACGGGCAAATGTTCCAAAAAGAGTTGCGCGTCTGCGCGCTGATCGATCTGCCGAATCTCGCCACGCCGACGCTTTTGCCGCCCACCCCCACACCCACACCGGGTCCCGGCATTTACGTGACGGACATTCGCATCCAACCCGAACCGCCCACGCGCAACATAGATTTGAATTTCATCGTGACGTTCGCCAACACGACCGGCACCGCGCCGCACACCAAGTGGGTCGTGTTCATCTATCGCCCCGGCGAGCCGAACGCGTTCGGGCAAACGACCGGCGCGACCTCCACAATTTTGAGCGCGATTGCCGACGCGCAATCCGCCGGCGCGTGGAAATTGAGCGGCGGCGGACCGTGCGAAGATTTTGTCGCGCGCGTCGCCTTTTTCGATCAGAACAACAAACCCGTGACCTACCTGGGTTTTGACAACAAGCCGTTTGAAAAAACGTTCAAGGTGTGCCCGTAAACGACAAGACCTTCCAGAAAACCTGGAAGGTCTTTTTTTTAGCGCGCATCAAGCAAGCGATCAATCGCCTCCGCCAGTTCCGCGAGATTGCCGACCTCGTGCACGGCATCGCAGAGCGGATAGTAGCGCAAAATGTCGCTGTCGCCACTGCCCCATAACCGGCGATTTTCCGGATTGAGCCACACGATCCGCCGCGCGCGTTTTTTGATTTCCTGAAACGCGCCGATCCCCGGATCAAGATAGTTGTTGCGCCCGTCGCCCAACACAATCACCGTCGTGCGATGATCCACCGTGGCGAGATGTTGCTTGCAAAAATGCGTCAGCGCGCGCCCCAAGTCGGTGTTGTAATACCCCGGCGGATTGTCCGCCAGCACACGTTCGACGGCAACCTCCGGGCGATGCTCGGCAAATTCCGGCGTCACATTTACCAGATCGTCAATGAAAATGAAACTGTGCGCCGAGTGAATTTGATCCTGCAACTCGTACACCATGCGCAACATCAACTCGACGACTGGGCGCACCGAGGTAGACACGTCGCAGATCAAGATCAGTTTGGGTTTCAAGTGCCGCCGCTTGTGCGCGATGTGAAACGGCACCGTCGCGTGGCGCAAGTTGGCGCGGATCGTGCGCTTGGCATCGAGCGCGCCGCGTTTGCCGCGCCGCTGCCGCAACGCTGCGCGCGAGCGCAACCGCGCGGCGAGCCGCCGCACTTGGTGGCGCAAGTCCGCCATGTCGCGCTCGCTCAACGCGCCGAATGAACGATGCATCAAGTCTGCCGAACGTAACGGCGCGCGTTCGCGCGGCGCGTGCGCATTGTTCTGCGCGATCTGCGCGCCGACGTACTGCGCGAATTGTTCTTCGAGCCGGCGCAAATTTTCCTCCGCGAGTTGCCCGACGCGTTCGAGCGTTTCGCGGCGCATTCCCTGCGCCAACAATTTTTCGATGAGCCGATCCATCAACTCACGGAATTCGGCGTCCACGCCGAGTTGCCGCAACATTCGGCGCGTGAGATAGGATTGTTGATGCGGGTACCGCGCCAACGGCACGCCGGCTTGATTGCCGAGCCGCGCCAACTCGTCGCGCGTTGGGTTCGCGCCTTCGAGCAAATAGCGCATCAATTGTTGCAACCGCTTGTCGTCGCCGAGCAAATCGCGTAGCGCATCCTTCAGTTGGCGCATTTCGTCGGACGACAGTTCGCGGCTGGGATCGAACAGCGGCGGACCGCCACTGCCGAAATAGATCGGAAACAGCTTGTCGAATTCGGGCGCGTCCGCCAAATCCTTGACAAGCGTCGCGCGCAACGCAATGCGAAACTGATCGCGATCCATCACCCCGATCTGTGCAATGGCGCGGAACGCGTCCGCGCTCTCCGCCAAACTCACCCGCACGCCCGCCGCGCGCAATGCCGCGACGAACTCGATGACTCGCTGATCCATCGTTCCCCCCGTTCGGATGGCGGGTTGCCGTGGCAAGCCCAACCCGCCGCCCGAAAATCCGGCGTGCGCTAACCTTCGTCGTGCGCGACCGGCGTCTGCGTCCACGCGCCGGCAACTGCCGCAATGCGCTGGGGTTTGTGAATCAGAATCGGCAGACATTGCGGGCAGATCCAATGATCCTGGCTCGCATATTTCAAACGCAACAAGGGGATTTGCTCGCTCGTGCGTTCGCAGTTCAAACAGCGTTCTTGTTCGTCACTCATCGAAAATGCTCCTCTCGTGGGAAAATTTACCGCACCCGGCGCGGCGTCGGTTTGATCGAATTGTCGTCGGCGTCCACATTAAACTCGCCGAGGTAACGTTGCGCGCGTTGCACATCGTGTTCGTGTTTGAGCAAAACCGTCAGCGTCGTCTCCAGCGTTTTAGCGTCGAGGTTTTTCGCGTTGAGCAACACGAGCGCGCGCGCCCAATCGAGCGTTTCGCTGACGCTGGGTTGCTTTTTCAGATCGAGTTTGCGAAGGCGTTGCACCAACTCGACGGCTTGTTGCGCGAGTTGCGGCGCAAGGTCGGGCGCTTTGAGTTTGACGATCCGCAGTTCCGCCTCCACCGTCGGGTAATCAATGAACAGATAGAGACAGCGGCGCTTTAACGCTTCCGACAACTCGCGCGTGTTGTTGCTCGTGAGAATCACGAACGGCAGATGCTTGGCTTGGAGCGTGCCCAGTTCCGGCACGCTGATCTGGAAATCGCTCAACACTTCGAGCAAGAATGCTTCGAACTCGGCATCCGCGCGATCAATTTCATCCACCAGCAACAGCGCGGGCTGATCGGACAGGATCGCGCGCAAGAGCGGGCGCGGCAAAAGAAAGCGCGTCGAAAAAAACACGTCTTCTTCCGCCGCGAGTTTATCGGCGGCTTGGGCGAGCGTCGTCGTGTCGCGCAAAATATCTTGGAGTTTGTCGCGCAAAAGTTGCGTGTACAACATCTGCTTGGCGTACTCCCACTCGTACAGCGCCTTGGTCTCGTCCAGCCCTTCGTAGCATTGCATCCGGATCAACTCGCGGGTGAGCGCCGCCGCGCACGCCTTTGCCAGTTCGGTCTTGCCCACGCCGGCAGGACCTTCGACGAGGACGGGCTTGCCCAACTTACTCGCCAGGAAAATCACCGTAGCGATTTCGTCCGTCGCAATGTACTGTTGCGCGGCGAGCGCGTTTTTGACTTGCGTTATATCTTGGAACACGTGACTCCTCTGAAAATAGGACGCGGATTAACGCGGATTAACGCAGATAAAAACAAATTGTCCGTGCTCGTCCGCGCTCGTCCGCGTCCCAGCAATTTTCATTCGACCGTTGGTGCGCTTGCCGTGCATGGACAAACTCCTTTGGAATCCCAAAACTCGACAGCGGCGCGTTTATTTTTTCCCCACCGTCACCGCGACGCCGAAATGATCGGAGGCGGTGCTCGGTGGAATTTGGAGATCGCGCGCGGTTAAATCCGGCGAAAACCAGATATAGTCCAGCAATTGACGCGGCTGGTCTGCGGGCCAGGTCAATTCCTTGCCCGTGCCCAACATACCGACCGCATCCCGGAAGCCGGTGTCGCGCAAGATCGAAATCTCCTTGTCCTCGGGCAACGCGTTCAAATCGCCGACCAAGATCGTGCGCGTTTTCTGTTTCAGGAACTTGGCGATTTCGGTGGATTGCACTTGGCGGATCGCCGTGCCGTTTTCGAGATGATGATAGTGCGTCGCCACAAATAGCAATTCGTCGCCGCCACCAACATCAATCCGCGCCCAGAGATAGCCGCGTCTGAGCGGCAAGTCGCGCGGCGGCAGGGGCACGTTCTTCGCTTCCTTGATCGGGTAACGCGAGAGAATGGCGTTGCCCCACACGGGTCCGGCGGTCGAGCCGAACACGAACGGCATTTGCAAACGGCGCGACATCCACATCGCCAGATCGAGCGAGCCGTCAATGTACCACCCGCGTTCGATCTCTTGCAAGCCGATGATATCCGGCTTGACGCGTTCTATCGTTTGCGCGATGGCTTCGGGATCGAGTCTGCCTTCGGTGCTGAACCCGTTGTGCAAGTTGTAGGTCATTACCCGCACGGGCAAACCTTGCCCGGCGACCGGTTTGGGATCATGCCAGTTTGCCAAAATAATCATCGGCACAATGAACAACGCGAACGCAGTCGTCGCCGAGACCCAGTTGCTTGCGGCGAGCCAGCTAGGCATTCGCCGCAACGCCAGCACCGTCGCGAAACCGATCAGCGTCACCGCCAACGGCATCAAGTAGATGCGCGGGAAACCCAGGTTGATTTCGTAACTGACATAGTACAGCAACGTCAGCACGCCGAACAAGAGCCAGCCGATGGCATTGACCAACGCCAGATGCGTGATACCCTGCCGGTCGGCGCGCGCCGCGCCGGAAAAAATGACGGTGATGAACGGAAACAAGAGCAGGTTGCCGAAAAAGTACAACAAGTCCGCCGTGCCGGGCGCGGGGTCGGGCCGCGAGACGAGAAACGCGAGAAACCCGGTGCCGACCAACATGGCAAAGGAGGTTTGGCGTTCGGGAATAATCGAAACTAACGCGGCGGCAATCCCCACCGCGCTCGTCAGCGACACAAAGCCGAACGCCAGCGGCATCGGAAAACCGGTCAACTCGGTGGCGCGCGCGACGTTTTGCAGAATGACTTGCATGATGAACAAAAAGGGTCCGATGGCGGCAAGCGGCAAGTTCGTCACGAAACTCGCATCGGTCGGCTTGGTCGCCAGATTCGGCAAACGATAGACGAGCCACAGTTGCGCGGCGATGAGCAACGTCATCACGCCGGTGGCGTAAAAGCCATGTTGCCAGCTGAGATCGAGCGTGTGGAACGAGCCGTGCAACGTCGTGTCGAACACGATGCCGAGCATAAACCCGCGCGCAAATTTGCGCGGCATCGTATCACCCTGAACGCGAATGTACGCAAAATACAACGGGAAGAAAAACATGAACAGGACGACGCCAACGAGCGCCAGCGCGAAATCGAGCGCGGGGAGGGTGGAAAATTGTTCGCCGAGACGCGCGAGCGCGATGCCCACCAACGCGCCGATCAGTGCGCGCCGCAAACCGAGCGCGCGATAAAACGGGAGCAGTAAAAAGCCCGCCGAGAAAATGCACAGCGCGACGACGCCGCGCACAACCGAACCCGCGCCCAGCGTGTCGCCGAGATACCACACGAGCGACGGCACGAGCACGCGCAACAACTGCAAGCCGAACAAGACCGTCAACGCCGGCAAGATAATATCGAGAAAAATTTCCGTGTTCCACAATTTGGATAACTTCATTGTTGACTCCAGATTACTGATTAGCGTTCGCTGTACTGCGTGTGATACAAGCGCGCATACACGCCGCCGCGCGCGAGCAACTCGGCGTGCGTGCCCTGCTCCACCACGCGCCCCTCGTCCACGACGAGAATCACATCCGCCGCCAAGATCGTCGAAAGGCGATGCGCGATCACCACGCTCGTGCGCCCGCGCATCAACGGCTTGAGCGCGGCTTGGATCAGCGCCTCGGATTCGGAATCGAGATTCGAGGTGGCTTCGTCCAAGATCAACACGCGCGGGTCTTTGAGGATGACGCGCGCAATTGCCACGCGTTGTTTTTCGCCGCCGCTCAAACGATAACCACGCTCGCCAACGATTGTATCATACCCGTGCGGCAATTTCATAATAAAATCGTGAATGTTTGCCGCGTGCGCCGCGCGTTCAATGTCGGCGGGCGTCGCGTCCGGTTTGGCGTAAACCAAATTCGCGCGCAGGGTATCGTGAAACAGATACGTTTCCTGCGTCACCATACCCACCTGTTCGGTGAGCGAAGCCAGTGTCACCTCGCGCAGATCGATCCCGTCGAGCAAAACGCGCCCGGCGGTCGGATCGTACAAGCGCGGCAGGAGGTACGTGATCGTCGTTTTGCCCGCGCCGCTGGGACCCACGAGCGCGGCGAGTTGGCCGGCGCGAATCTCAAAATCCACATCCCGCAACGCGTCGCGCCGCGTCGGGATGAACGCCGGCGTTTCGGCAGGCGCGTGACCGTTGCCGTTCGGTTTCGATTTTGGACTGACCGGTTGCGCCGGGTCACTAGCGGGATCGAGGTACGAGAATTCGACGTGCTCGAAACGAATCTCACCGCGCGCGCGTGGCAACACGATGGCGTGTGCGCGATCTTGAATTTCGACCGGCAGATCGAGCATTTGAAATACGCGTTCGAACGACACCATCGAAGTGGCGAAATCTACGCGCGCATTGACGAGCGCCGAGACCGGCGCGTAGAGTTGCGTGAGGTACGCGGCGAACGCGACAATCGTGCCAACGGTGAACGCGCCTTGCAAAACAAAAATGCCGCCGACCCACCACACGAGCGCCGCGCCTAACGCGCTCGTCAAACCGAGCAGGAGAAAGAACCACCGCCCGACCATCGCCTGGCGCACGCCAATTGCCGCGACGCGTTCCGCGTGCGCGCCGAATTTTTGAACTTCAGTCGGTTGGCGACCGAACAATTTGACGAGCAACGCGCCGCTGACGTTGAGCGTCTCGTTCATCTGCGCGTTCATCTTGCCGTTGAGATCGAGTTGCTGGTTGACGATCTCGCGCAGGATGCGCCCGACGCGGCGCGAGGGCAACACGAACAAGGGGAGGATGACGAGTGCGAGGAGCGTGAGCCGCCAATCGAGCGAGAGCATGATCGCCAACGCGGCGAGCAATTCAAACGCGCTGGTGATGATCGAGACGAGGGTGTTCGTCACGGCGCGCTGCGCGCCGACGACATCGTTGTTGAGGCGCGACATCAACTCGCCGGTTTTGGTGTGGGTAAAAAACCGGAGCGACATTCGCATCATGTGGGCGTACAACGCTTGGCGCAGATCGGCGATCAAACCTTCGCCAACGCGTGCGATCAGCCAGCGTTGCCCAACGCCGATCAAGCCCGCCACGAGCGGGATGGCGATCATACCCAGCGCCAATAGATTCAAACGCGCAAAATCTTTTTGCGGTAGCACGTGATCGATCAGATCACGATAGAGAAGCGGTGGAATCAAAGCGAGGATCGAGGAAGCAAGAATCGCGAGCAAGGCAAAGGCAATTTGCCAGATATAGGGACGCGCATATTGCGCGACCCGTACCAACAACGCTTGGGTGATGTGCGGCTGTTTGTCTTCATCGGCGCGCACAAAGGACCACCAACCGCCGCCACCTGGACCATGAAACATTTACGCTAACCTCAGTGTGCGGACATTCTACCACCAACCGCCTAACCGCGTCAACCGCAAACGACGCACCCCGGCGCGCATCACACTTTGAGCGTTACGGGACATCCACGCAACGGTTGTAAAACTCCAACGCGCGCCGCAATTCGGACACGTCAAAGTCGGGCCAAAAAGTTTTTGTCGAATAAAACACGCCCCGCGCCGATTGCCAGGGGAAGAAATTCGACAGGCGTTGATCGCCGCCGGTGCGAATCACCAAATCCATATCGCCCAACCCTGCCGTGTAGAGATAACGGTCGAACAATTCTTCCGTCACCGTCGCGGCGGGAATTTGATCCGCCACGATATTCTGAGCCGCACGCAAAATTTCCATGCGCCCGCCGTAGTTGAACGCGACGTTGAGAAGATACGCATCGTTGCCATGCGTGAGCGCGACCGCGCGTTCCACTTTTTCAGCGAGCACCGGCGGGACGCCGTCGAGCGAACCGCTGTGAATGAGACGCACACCTTGCCGGCGAAAATTTTCCGTTTCGTAATCAATCACTTGCGCGAGCAGTTCAAAAAAACCTTCAACTTCGTCGCGCGGTCTGCCCCAATTTTCCGTCGAAAAGACGTACAGCGTGACGACGCGAATGCCAAACTGCGCGCACGCGTCGAGCGCACGCCGCACGTTCTGCGTGCCGTGCCGATGGCCCTCCAGCCGGGACAAGCCGCGCTGGCGCGCCCAGCGGCCGTTGCCGTCCATCATAATGCCGATGTGGTGCGGCACGAAACGAAATTCGGCGGCGCGCATCGGCTCTAACGTCTTGTGTAACTCAAGCATGGGGTTAGTTGTCGAAAATTGGAAATTAAATATTGGATGTTGGAATATCGAGTGCAGAGATTGGGCTATGAGCGAGCGAGAGATCTGTACTCAAGTGAACAAAAAATTCTACATTGCCATCCGCGCCTTGAAGCGGCGAGCGGCAGACGCCGCGCACGCGCCATGCGTGCGCCTGCGCGTGTTGCGCGATTTTTTCGATGACCGCGCGATGGATGTGAACATCGCGCACGATGCCGCCCTTGCCCACCTGCGCGCGCCCGGCTTCGAACTGCGGCTTGACCAGCGCGACGCACTCACCGCGCGCCGCAAGCCACGTTTGCACAATCGGCAAAACGAGTGTGAGCGAAATGAACGACACGTCAATCACGGCGAGCGCAATCGGTTCGGGCAAAGTGGCGAGGTGGCGCACGTTGACTCGCTCCATCACGACGACGCGCGCATCGTTGCGAATTTTCCAGGCGAGTTGCCCATAGCCCACGTCGAGCGCATAAACGCGCGCCGCGCCGCGTTGCAACAAGCAATCGGTAAAGCCGCCAGTGGATGCGCCCACGTCCGCGCAGATTTTGCCGCGCGGCTCGACGGCAAACACTTCTAGCGCGCCGGCAAGTTTCAAGCCGCCACGACTGACATACTGGAGCGGCGCGCGCAGTGTGAGCGTCGCATCGTCAGCGACGGGCGCGCCGGCTTTTGTCACCACTTGGGCGTTCACCAGCGCATCGCCGGCGAGAATCAATGCCTGGGCGCGTTGCCGCGTTTCCGCCAATCCGCGCTCGACGAGAAGCACATCCAATCGTTTTTTCGTCACGCCTCAAAGATAAGCGTAACGAGGGAAAAAGTCAAATGGTTTGCGCGTTTGACTTGCCGGCGTTTCCGCGTATGATCACCGCAATTTGGAGGATGCTGTGCTGATCAATTTGCTCAAGACGATGCGTCCGCGCCAGTGGACGAAAAACCTGATGATCTATTTGGCGTTCGTGTTCACCCTGCGCCAGTATTGGACGCCGTTTTCGCCGGAGATGTACGTCATGTTTGCGACGGCAACCGCGGCGTTCGTGCTGTTCTGTTTGCTCTCGGGCACGATTTATTTGATCAACGATCTCGCAGATGTGGAAAAAGATCGCGCGCATCCTAAAAAACGGTTCCGCCCGCTCGCCTCCGGCGCGTTGAGCAAAGTACAGGCGCAAGCCGCGATTTTCGTTTTGCTCGCCGTCACCTTGCCGCTGAGTTTCGCGCTCGATTTTTGGTTCGGCATCGTCGCGACGATCTATTTCGTGATGAATCTGGCGTACTCGTTCGCGCTGAAAAATGTCGTCATCGTGGACGTATTCGTGCTCGCCGCGGGTTTGGTGTTGCGCGCGATTGCCGGCGCGGCGGCAATTCACGTGCCGGCGTCCGCGTGGCTCTACGTCTGCACCATGTTGCTCGCGCTGTTCATCGGCTTTAGCAAACGCCGGCACGAACTCGTTTTGCTGGAAGACGACGCAAGCAAGCATCGGTTGATCCTGAAAGAGTACACGCCCGAGGTGCTCGACCAAATGATTTCGGTGACGACCGCGTCATTCGTGATGGCGTACTCGCTCTACACCTTTTCCGCCGAGAACCTGCCGAAGAATCACGCGATGATGCTCACGATTCCATTCGCGCTGTACGTGGTGTTTCGCTTGCTGTACTTGGTGCACGTCAAAAACGAGGGCGGCAGTCCAGAGGAAATGATCCTGCGTGACAAACCGCTGTTCGGCTCGATTATCGCCTGGGGGGTTACGTCGGCGGCGATCCTGTTGGTGTTTGGGCGCACGTAGCGAACGCGGCTTGGGGCGTTCCGCATCATTTGGCTGAGGCGCTGTCTCGACTATTGAAAACTCCACGTTTCGAAACGTTCGTAGCCATCGGTGATCGCAAACGTGCGGTGCACAGTGGGCCGCGACAGCGATAACCGCGTCGTCCACCACAAGGGCGCGATGATCGCCTGATCTTCGACAAGCATTTTTTCGGCGGCGCGATACAAGCCGCGCCGCTTTGCCAGGTCCACCTCGCGCGCGGCGGCGTCAATCCACTGATCGAACTGCGGATTGCTCCACCGTGTAAAATTGTCCGCCGACCGCGCTTGGAACACGCCGCCAAAATTCGCCGCATCGGGATAGTACGCGCAATATCCCAGCCGAAACATTTGCGGCGCGTCGTCGCGCAACGACGGCAAATAACTCTTCCAGTCGAGTTTGTTCACGCGCACTTCCACGCCCAAATTATTTTTCCACATCTGCACAATCGTTTCGGCAATGCGTTCATGCGTGTCGTTGCTGTTCACCCCGAGCGTAATCGTCGGCAGGCGTTTCGTGCGATTGTCGTACCCGGCATCGCGCAAATACGCGCGCGCTTGATTCACGTTGAACGGCACGCCCAGCGTGTCCGAAATATCGCCCGAAGCGTAGATGCCGGGTCGCGTGAACCAACGCGCCGGCTCGCCCAACTTGATCACCGAACTCGCCAGAGTTTCGCGATCAATCGCGGCGATGAATGCTTTGCGAACCAGCACTTCGTTGAACGGGGGCTTGGCAGTGTTGAAGCCGTAGTAATGCGTGCACAAGGTGGCGACGCTGTGAAGATGCTTGCCCAGCACCGGGTCTTCGCGCAATATCTCCCAGTCCGAATTAGCAAGCCCGCCGTACGGATCGAGCGAATCGAGATTGCCGTTGCGGTACTCGCTTAGCGCGGTCGCCGAATCGTACATCACGAGATGAATCCGCTGAATCTGAACCGCGCCGGCGTCGTACCAGTGCGGATTTTTCAGCAACACGATTTCGCGCCCGTGCGACCAGCGCTCCAACAAGTATGGTCCGGTCGTCCAGATTTTGCCGGGTTCCGTCCACACAATCCCGCTTTCCTCAATGGCTTCGCGGGGCTGGGTGCGCACGAGCCACGTGCTCACGAGGGCAGGAAAGTAACTCGCGGGGCGCGTGAGCGTAAAGCGGACGGTAATATCATCCATTGCTTGCACGCCCAGGTTCTCAAAAAGTTTTTGCCACGCCGCCTCATTCGCCATTTTGGGATCGGCGGCGCGCACCTGTTCCGCACCACGCACGAGCGGCGCGAACGTCGCGGCAAAACCGGAGCCAACGCGCGGATCGAACACACGGCGCACGCCGTACACCACATCCTGCGCCGTGACCTGGCGTTTGACCTCTACGCGATTGTTCGCCGGGTTAAAGCGCACCCAGACGGCATCGCTCCGCAATTTGAATTCCCAGATCATGCCATCGGGCGAGACTGCCCAAGAATTGGCGAGCGCGTGTTGGGGCGCGCCGGTCGCGGGGTCGGTGTCCACCAAACTGAGGAACAACATGCGCGCCACTTGTTGCGCGCCGGGGTCGGTGGCGAGCGCGGGATCAAGCGTTGCCGGCTCGACGCCCAGGTTGAGGTACAATTCGCGCGCGATGGTTTCGGCGGCGGCGCGGCATCCGCCGAGCGCAAACGCGGCAAGCACGAGCCAGATCGCAAACGGGGCAAAGCGGGCGGGCGTGGGAATCACTCTCAATCTATGTCGCGCCATTCCGTTTCCAACTGTTGCACAATAGAGTTCGAGGGTAAATTAACGGACCGGTGTCCAAAACGATTTCATTCATCCGAATGCAAGCCCCACTCGACATCTTGCAAAATGAACCGCTCCGTCAATTCTACCTGATGCGTTTCCAGATACCGCCGGAGCGATTCGACGACGAGCGCATTTACATCGGGGAACCAACCGGCTTGAATATAGGATTGAACTTGTTCCGCTAGACGCGGAGGCAAGGTAATCGTGGTTATTTCCAACATCGTATGCTCCTCCAAAATGCAAACCATCCAGCAAACCATCGGACTAGGCACGCATTTTACTCTATCCCAGTTTGCGCGTCAACAAGTTGACAGATTCACGCTCCTCAATACAATACAGCGCAGAGTCTGCGAATGGAAACTGCATCCCGCGCTGTTCTCGTTTTGAACGCCACGTACGAGCCGCTCAATCTCGTTTCCGTTCAACGCGCCATCATCCTACTCCTGAAAGAAAAAGCGGAACTGGTCGAAGCGGCAAAAACCACTTTGCGCGCGGCAAACTATGTGATCAAGTTGCCGCTCGTCATCCGGCTGGTCGCCTTTGCGCCCGTGCCGCGCCGCTTGCCCCTGCCGCTCACGCGCCGCACCGTCATTGCGCGCGATCTGTACACCTGCCAGTACTGCGGCGGTCAGCCCGGCAAGCACGACCTCACCCTCGATCACGTCATCCCCAAATCGCGCGGCGGGGCAACCACCTGGGAAAACGTCGTGACCGCATGCGCGCCATGCAATCATCGCAAAGGCAACCGCTTGCCGGCGGAAGCCAAGATGACCTTGTTGGCGCAACCGGCGCGGCCGCGCTTTGTCGCCATCGTTTTGCTCAGCGAGAGCGGCGCGCACGCCACATGGCAAAAATATTTATCAATCTAGTCCAACTCGTTCGCCAACGTCCGGAAACCGGTAGCCACGTGAACGGACTGCTGGGCTACCGGTTTGCTTGTTGCCCGATTTCGCACGAGGCGCTATGCTCACCCGCATCGGTCTAAACCACAATCTCCAAATCTTTGTCGTGACCATCTTCACCAACTTGCTCGCGCGCTACACATGGTACGCCCTCTTGCCCTTGCACCTGCGCGCGCTCGGCGCGAGCGATTTGGAAATCGGCTACACGTTTACCGCAATGACGCTCGCGCGCAACATTTTTAGTTTCGTCGGCGGCACATTGGCAGACCGCTACGGGCGGCGCATTCTGATCGCCCTCTCAACCATCGTGATGGGTCCCTTTTACGCACTCGGCGGTTTCGGGCGCGATTGGTTCGCCGTCGCCGCCGCGCTGGTCTGCGCCGAAATTTGCGGCGCGTTCCAGTGGCCCCCCATCTCCGCACTGATCACCGAGTCGTCCGAAAAAGATCGCGTCGCGCGGTCGTTCAGTTTCACCGAGTCCGCGATGATGCTCGGCTTGATCGGGGGTCCCGTGCTCGGTGCGGCGTTACTCAAATTTTGCGACATCCAAAATTTGATGCTAGCGACGGGCGGCACGCTGGTGGTCACTGGCATTTTGCGCGGCGTCGCCTTGCGCGAAGCACCGCGCAAAAAAAGCGGCACGGGGTTGCCCGATTTGCGCGCGGCGCTCGATGCGAACGTGGCATGGTTCACCGTTGCGAATGTATGTCTCATCGTTTCGTTTGCGATTGTGTTCGGACCGTACTTTGCAATCTTGGCGCGCGACGCCTGGCACAACACCGACGCCGAAATCAACTTGCTCTGGGCGGCTGGGAGCATCGCCGCGCTGGGCGGCGTGTTCGCCGGGCGGCTGAGTGATCACTGGGGCGGCAAACACGTACTGGGCATCGGCGCGCTGGGGTTTGGCATCGGCACGATGGTGTGGGGCATCGCGCCAACCTGGGAGTGGGGCATCGCGCCGCTCCTCGTCGCGTTCTTTTTCAGCGAGATGGCGATCATCGCGCAACAAACCCTCCAAGCCGACATCACCACGCCGGCGACGCGGTCGTCGGTGATCGGCGCCATCGCCACCGTCACCGGCTTGTTCGGCGGCGCGGGACCGACATTCGGCGCGTGGCTGATCACGATCGGCGGCAACCCCCTGCCGTTCCTCGCCGCAGGCGCGCTGGGCTTGCTCATTCTGCCGGCAATTGCGCCCCTGCAAAAAATTTCCGCGTCCCATTCAAGTTGATCGGCGGCAAACAAAAAACCTTCCAAGATGAACTTGGAAGGTTTTGCTCACTTATTTGTGCAAATTTTTCGCCGCGACAAACGCGATGCCGTGGCGCGTCAACTCCTCTGCCGTGTGATTCAACGCCGCGTGCTTGTCCATATAATTTTGCAACAGGGTCGGCATCAATCCCTTTGCCTCCACGTCCGCCTTCGGAATGAAATACTCGAGCAAATTCGACGGATGCGCGCGCGTCGCTTCCACCTCGGGGTCGCCGCCCTCGTGCTTCGCCGAAATGTTCTTGACGTGCGCCGCCAGTTCCATCAACTCGGCGCGGCGATCATACGGCTGGCGCACGATGGATTTGTAGCACTCGGTGATGTGATGCTCGATCCGCACAACATCTTCAAAGCCCAGTTTTTGGCGAATGTCCGCCGCCGCCTCAATCGTCGCATTGTTCACCGCGTTGCTCAAGTTGAAACCGATCAGCGGCGTCGTGCCATCGGGGCGCGCAAACAATTTCGCCATCATCAGCGTCCACCAGATAAAGTACGGATTGTCGTTGCCGACAAACACCGAAATTTTAAACTCGTTGTTAATGCCGAGCCGGTGGATCAGGTAACCGAGCAGAATCGTGCCGGCGTTGATGTTCAAAACTTGGTAGATGCCGTAATGCCGGTAATAGTACAGAAATTCGTCGAGCCATTTCAACGGATAGTCGTTCGGCTCGCCGATGCCGCCGAAATAGCCGGTGATCGTGTCGGGTCCGCCGAGATGCACGTTCGAGCCGTCCGTCCCTTTCGTGTCGAGCGTGTCCACGTACGACGCGCCGACGATTTGCATCGCCGCCATGCCGGCGAGGAGATCGCCCTGATCGGATTCGGACTCTTTCATATAGCGCACGCGGATAAAGCGGCCCGGCATCAATTCTTTTTGCGCGATGGCTTGTTGGGCTTGCGCGATAATCCAGGGAAAGTACTGAAATGCGCTGATTTCGAGCGTAACCGCGTTCGCTTTTTTGAACTTGGTTTTCGCGGCGGCGTCGCCCAAGACCTTGCGCCGATAATCGGCAACGCTGACAAACGCGCCCGCGTCGCGTTGCGCGCCGAGCCATTCGAGCTCGGGCACATACGGCGAATTCATTTCGCGCAACCGCTTCATCAAGTTCGGCAGTTTGCGCGCCGCCGCCGATTCGCGGTTGATCGCGTCAATCGTGCCATGCTTGGCGATCACGTCCAGCGCGGCGTTGACCAATTCGTTTTGCGGATCGAGCAAGAGCGCGTTGAGCGCCGCGAGGTTGCTCGCCGGAATTTTCAACTGTTTGCGTAGTTTCTCGTCCACTGGTTCCTCCTGATCCGCAACACGCGCTACGCGCTACGTATTGCGTATTACGTATTGCGTATTGCGTGTTGCGAGTTTGTTACGCACCGATCAGTTTGAGCAACTCGGCGTACTCTTCGTCTTTCATCCCGAACCAATTTTCGGATTGTGGGAATTGCCGTGCGGTCACTTCGGCGACGTACTGCTTCAAGCCATCGCCGATCACTTTGCCGGCATCGCCGAACACTTTTGCCATGCGCGGTTTAAAGCGCGGATACAAGCCGAACATGTCGTGGAAAATGAGGAGTTGCCCGTGCGCGTGCAAGCCGGAGCCGAGCGAAATGATCGGAATGCCGGCGCGTTTGGTGATCAGTTCGCACACGCGGTCGGGCACCATTTCGAGCAGGATCGAATATGCGCCCGCATCCTCAAGCGCCTTGGCATCGTCCACGATTTTTTTCGCTTGCAACGCACCCTTGCCCTGCACTTTGAATCCGCCGAGCGCGGAGACACTTTGCGGGGTGAGACCCAGGTGCCCCATACACGGGATGCCGGCTTTGACAATGCCCGCCATGCGATCCGCCATTTCAACGCCGCCTTCGAGTTTCACGGCGTCGCACGCGCCTTCCGCCATGAATCGTCCCGCGCATCGAATCGCCGTTTCGACGGAGGGCTGGTACGTCATGTACGGCATATCGCCGATGAGCCAGCCGTTCGGCGTGCCGCGCCGCACCGCTTGCACGTGCGGCATCATTACATCTTGGGTCACCGGCAAAGTGGAATCATAACCCAGGATCGTCATACCGAGCGAATCGCCGACGAGCACCATGTCCACGCCGGCTTTTTCCACAAGATCCGCCATTGGGTAATCGTAGCAAGTGATCATCGTGATCGGCTCGCTCTTTCGCATCTTGTCGTAGAGCATTCCGAGCGTGACTTTGGCTCGCTTGGTGTCAGCCATCAAATCCCTCCTCCGAAAATTGAAAATTTGCGCGCGTGCGCGCGAGTCGGCAAAATTATAACGCGCAGTGTCGGGAATGTCAAAATAAAAAATGACATCACGGTTCTATTGACGAACAGCTCATTCCTCCGTATGATCAAGCCACCAATCACTTGGCGCGCAACGCGCCGGAGGTATCTCGATGACTGAACCGCGCATCTATGCCACGCCCACCTGGTTATGGCTCGGTTTGCCAGCGGTGTTCACGCTCGGCGCGGGCTATTACGCTTGGCAAACGCCAAACACGACCGAACGCATTCTCATCGGCATTGCCGTTCCGGTGATTTGGTTTTTGATGCTCCGCGATCCGATGCAAGCGTTTCTGGACACCGATGCGCTCGTGTTGAAAAGCGTACTCGCGACGACGCGCATCCCGCTTGCCGAGATTCAGATTATCGAACGCGGCAATCGCGGCACGCGGATCATTCATCGGCGCGGCAAAACCACGGTGGCGAATCTCACCGGCGATATGGACACGCTGTGGGCAGAGTTGCAACGCCGCAATCCAGCGATCACGATTCAACTCGATCCGTTGGCGCGCTTTGGGCAATCGCCGCGCCGCGTCCTGCTCCTCGCGCTCGTGCTGGCGCTCATCCCGCTCGTGTTGGTGGCACTGTTGCTCAACCTGCCCGGACTCCGCGAATGGTTCCGCTGAGCCGCGCCGATCACTTGAAGCGCGCGAAAACGTACGGCGGAAACTGAATCGTGGTGGGATCGAGTTGCCGCGCGGATTCGTCCATCAACCGCGTCAGTTCGGCGTTGCTCCGAATCCCATAGCCCCACGTGTCCACGCCTTTCCGCATCACGAACAAGCCCTCGGTCTCGTCGCCCATTTTGAGTGGGATGATACCGTTCGTCGGATCGTAATTTTCTTCGACGTACCAATTGTTCGTCGAGTCTACCAGAATCCATTTGCCGGCAAGAAACACTTCGACGAAAACGTGCCCGAGGTACGGCCCCTTTTGCCCGGCGCGCGCGCGCTTCGCCCAGGCGATCCCCGCCGTGTCAATCAGCACGGTCGGATAACCCAATTCGCGCGCCAGCGTCGCATAGACCAAGCCCCAGTCGTGGCAACCGCCGAGGCGACGCGTTTGCAAAAGTTGATCCACCGTCACCGCGCCAATCGTCGCGCCGCCAGCTGTCCAGGTTGTAAATTCGCGCCTGATCCAAAAATAAATTTCGCCGAGATGCGTAATGCTTTGTGGCTTGCCGCGCAACGCGTTGATGAGCGCCGGGTTGCCCAAGCGCGTTTGTTCGCCCGGCGCGAGATATTTTTCCGGTTGGGCATAGTGGATGCCGAATGCGGACGCGTACACTTTGCCCGGCGTTGCCGTCGGCGTGCGCGCGGCAGTCGGCGCCGGCGCGGGAACCTGGGTCGGCAACGGCGGCGGCGTAAACGTGGGATACGGTGTGTAAGTGGGCAACGGGGTGTACGTCGGTAACGGCGCAAGCGTCGGCGCGGGGAGCGCGGTAGATGTAGGCACAGGAAACGCAGTAGGCGTAGGCGCGCACCCCATCGCCGCGATCAGCGTGATCACAACGAGCCACACAATTTTCATTGGAACCTCCTGGGTTGAGGCACGTTCGTTGGGGCAATCTCGCCCGAAAGCATTTCGATTATAATGCGCGGCACGTGTGCTGTCAAAAAAAATATCCGCCGAAACTGAATCGAGGTCAATTTGGAAGAACGCAACCCGCCCGTCGTCACCGTCTACGCAAGCGCGCGTCTCGCAGAGGGATACGCGTTCGCGCGCCCGCCGGTGCATCCTCGCATCATTGCTCGGATCGCCGCGCATCTCGGCATCACCCAACCGCTGGCTTGCGCGCTCGATGTCGGGTGCGGCGCGGGACGCTCGACCGATGCGCTCGCGCCAATCGCCCAGTTCGCAATCGGGATCGAGCCGGTGTCAACGATGCTGATGCACTGTCGCACCGTCGCGCCGCACGCCCAATTCGCAGTCGCACGCGCAGAGGCATTGCCGTTCGCCGCGCAAACGTTCGATCTGATCACCGCCGCAGGGTCGCTGAATTACGCCGACCGCGATCTGTTTTTGCCGCTCGTGGCACACACGCTCAAACCGAGCGGGACGCTCGTCGTGTACGATTTTTCAGCGGGCAAGCGGTTACAAGATGACGACGCGCTCGCTCACTGGTTTGCCGAATTTGCGCGCCGCTATCCGGCTCAAGCAGGTTACGCGCTGGATGTGCGAACACTCGACTGGGCGCGTTTCGGCTTGCGCCTCGACGCGTACCACGAATTTGAAATCGCAGTGCCGCTCGACGCCGACGCGTATCTGCGTTACATTTTGAGCGAGACGCGTGTGGAACATGCCATCGCGCGCGGGCAATCGGAAGAGGCGATCCGCGATTGGTGCGCGCCCGCGATTCAAACAATCTTTGGGACTGGCGCGCGGCAAGTGCTGTTTACCGGCTATGTGGCGATAGCCGCGCTCGGCGAGCATTCACGCGCTTGAGTTGCGCGGTCGCCGCGTTCATCCGCTCACGGCTGGACGCGGCGTGGTATCTTGCTCGATTTCGATGCGCGTGGTGAACCGCGCCGTCTTGCCCAACATGATGCCGACCGAACAGTACTTGGTCTCGGACAGATGGACAGCGTGTTCAACGGCGGGACGCGCCAAGTCGCGCCCGCGCACTTGGTAGACCACTTCAATATCGGTGTACACCATCGGATAGTCCGACGCTTTTTCGCCGCGCACTTGGACAGTCACGCCGGTGACGTCTTGCCGCTCTTTTTGCAAGATATGCACCACGTCCATCGCCGTGCATCCGCCGAGCGCGACCAGCACCAGCGTCATCGGTCCGACGCCCAGGTTCTGCCCGTTCGGGGGCGGCACATCCATCTGGACAGTATGCCCCGAAGCCAAGCCCTCAAAGTGCATCCCTTCTTGCCACGTCACGGTAACTTGATTTGCCATTGTGT
Organism: uncultured Anaerolineales bacterium; assembly: GCA_903825565.1. Lineage (GTDB taxonomy): Bacteria > Chloroflexota > Anaerolineae > UBA4142 > UBA4142 > CAIKBD01. Next base: position 20,415 of record CAIKBD010000065.1, read on the forward strand.
CATCGCTCCTTCAAAAATAGGACGCGGATAAAGTGATTTGTCCGCGCTCGCCCGCGCTCGTTCACGTCCCACAGATTTTTGTTCGACCATCGAGAAAATTCGGCACGGCACTGGGTTAGCGACGGAGAAACGGATCGAGCGCGTCGCGCAAGCCGTCGCCGACAAAGTTGAACGCGAGCACCGTAAGCGAGATGAGCGCGCCCGGCGGCACCCACATCCACCACGCCGTCGTCAACCACCCTTGCGCGTTTTCGAGCATACTCCCCCAACTCGCCTGCGGCGGCAACACGCCCAAGCCCAGAAAGCTGAGCGCGGACTCGGTGAGGATCGCGCCGGGAATGGCGAGCGTCGCCGCGACGATCACCGGCGCAAACGCGTTCGGCAACAGGTGACGCGTCACCAGGCGCATGCCCGGCACGCCGACGGAATGTGCGGCGATGATAAACTCTTTTTCTTTGAGCGCGAGAAATTGCGCGCGCACCAATCGCGCCACCGCCATCCACCCGAACAAGCCGATGACGACCATGATGTTGTAGATGCTCGGCGGCAGATAAGCGTTCACAGTCAGGATCAAGAAAAAAGTGGGCACGGATAAAAAGATGTCAATGACGCGCGTGATCCAATTATCAATCCGTCCGCCATAAAAGCCGGCGGTCGCGCCGATCACGATGCCGAGCGCAATCGAAATGCCCACGGCGACAAAGCCAACCGAGAGTGAGACGCGTGCGCCCGCCAGCGCGCGGGAAAACGAATCGCGCCCGAGCTCATCGGTGCCAAGCCAATGCGCGCCGCTCGGCGGCTTGGGATACCCTTGCGCGTACTGGGGATTGACACGATTGGGATCGTAGGGTGAAATGACATCCGCAAAAATCGCGGCGAAGAACAGCGTGCACAACACCACCAAGCCGCCCACCGCCAAGCGATGCCGGCGAAATTGCCGCCACACGAGCGCGATTTGGTTTTGACTGTTCGGTGAACTCTTGAGTTTGGAAACGGATAAAGGTGTGGTCGTAGCCATGCGTCAACCTCGCGCGCTCATTCGTAACGGATGCGCGGGTCTGCCCACGCATACGCCAGGTCCGCCAAAAAATTGCCCATCACGACGACGAGCGAGGCGACCATTGTCACTGCCATCACGACCGGGTAATCGCGCGCCATAATCGCGCCAATGCCCAGCCGCCCCATGCCGGGCCACGCGAAAACCGTTTCGATGATGAACGCGCCGCTGACGAGATGCGGCAGACTCATCCCCAAAAGCGTGATCATCGGAATCAGCGAATTTTTGAGCGCGTGGCGCAGAATCACCGTTTGCTCGCGCAATCCTTTGGCGCGCGCCGTCCGCATGTAATCCTGCCCGATCACTTCGAGCAAACTGGAACGCTGATAGCGCGTCCAACTTGCCATCGAACCCATACTCAACACCACGCCCGGCAAAATCAAGTGGCGCGCCACATCGAGCACCGCCGCCCCGCCGGTCAATTCTTCGCGCAGGGTTCGCATCCCGACTGCCGGCAACCAATCCAACTGATTCGTAAAAAGTTGCATCAGTAAAAGCGCAAACCAAAACGAGGGCATGGACACGCCGATAAAGGTCAAGCCCGTGACCGCATAATCAAAGAGCGTGTATTTTTTGATCGCCGAGATAATGCCGACGGGAATGGAGACCAGCAACGCCAATGCCAGCGCAAACCCGCCGAGCAACAAGGTGTTGGGCAAGCGTTCGCGCATTTCGCCCGCGACCGATTTTTTATTGATGAGCGAATAGCCCCAATTCCCTTGCACCGTATTGAGCAACCACTTGGCGTACTGGACGTGCAATGGATCATCCAAACCGAGTTGTTCGCGCAGGCGCGCAATCTCGGCGGGGCTACTCGATTCTGGCTTGTTCGGGTCCGCGAAAAAAGCCGTGGGGTCGCCCGGCGCAAGGTGCATGACAAGAAAGGACAAGATCGAAATGACGAACAGCAACGGAATAGTCAGAGCCAATCTACGAAGAATATAACGTCCCATGAAATCACCTTCGGGGCGCACGTATGCCCGGCGAGATCAGGGCGATCTCGCCGGGCGTTTGAGCGCAGGGTCTATTTGCGGAGGTACACCTTTTCGGGATAGAGGAACGGCAAAAAGCGGCTGGTATCGAGCACGGCTTCGTCCAGCATGACTTTGCTGTTATGCACAAAAATCCGCACTGGGTAGTACATCGGAATCATGGGCAGATCGTCCCACATCATTTTTTCGGCTTGCTCGTACAACGTCGCGCGCTCTTTATCGTCCAACGACGCGCGCGCTTTGTCAAAGAGCGTCTTGATCTCCGGGTTTTGATAGTTGAACGGACTCGCCCCAACGGTGGACGGTGCATAGTACGCGGCGTAACCGTTCGCTTCGGTGCCGTAAAAGCCCCAGCCGTTCAAAACTGCGTCGTAGGGTTTGTCAACGTCTGAACTGCGGAAGACTTTGGTTGTGAACGTCGCCGCATCGTATGTGCGAATGGTCACATCCACGCCGATTTGTTTCCACCACGCCTGAATCAACGATGCGACCGGCGACATGAACGTCCAGCCGGGATTGTATTCGAGCGTGATCTTGAACGGCTTGCCATCTTTTTCCACGATGCCGTCGTTGTTCGTATCCACCCAGCCGGCTTCGGTCATCAACGCTTTGGCTTTGGCAAAATCTTGCTTGGGCACGACGAGCTTGCCGGCTTTGTAGACACTCACCGGTTGGTTAAAGTGCGAATCCGCGACGACGCCGTACCCTTGCTCGGCGGCGTCAATGATCGCTTGGCGGTCGAGCGTCATCGAAAGCGCTTGGCGCACGCGCTTGTCTTGGAA
>CAIKBD010000066.1 GCA_903825565.1 uncultured Anaerolineales bacterium
CCGCGCCCGCCAACGCGCCGCCCAGCATAAACGTGATCACGATGATCTGATCCACGTCCACGCCCATCAGCGCGGCAGTCGCCTTGTCTTCGGCAACGGCGCGCATCGCTTTGCCCGTGCGCGAATTTTGGATGAAAAAATTCAAGCCCGCCATCATCAACGCCGCGGCGACAATCACCAAAATTTGAATGTACTGAATGCGGAAATCGCCGAGTTGCCAATATCCTTTCAACACCGGAATATCGGGATAAACTTTGATGTTAGGTCCGTACAGCCCTTTGAAAAAATATTGCAGAAAGAAGGATGCACCAATCGCGGTGATGAGCGGGACCAAGCGCGGCGCAAAACGCAGTGGACGATAGGCAATCCGTTCGAGCAACACCGCCGTCACGACCGAGATGCCCATCGCCAGAATGAAAATCAACGACAGCCCCACCACGGGGTTGTCGTCCAGAAAACCATTACGGCTCATTTCGTCAGCGAGAAAGTACGCGGTGAAGGGACCTGCCATAAACACTTCGCTGTGCGCGAAATTGATCATGCGGAGAATCCCATAGACGAGCGTGTAGCCGAGCGCGATAAGCGCGTAGATGCCGCCGAGCGCGATCCCAAAAATGACGAGATCGAACCATTGGCGGCTGTTGTACTTGCCCGCGATCAAAGTCGAAGCCGAACCAATCACCACCATCGCAATGATCAGCCCACCCACGACAAACATAAACACATCGGTTGCGCTAAAACGTTCGGATAGACGGCGTAACATCGGCGTGTGCGCCTCCCAAAAAATCGAGAGATGAGCCGGACTCGCGTCCGGCTCATCCGAGTACATGCTAGATCGAATCGCGCGTTTTATTTCGGTTTGTAATCCGCACCGCCGGGGAACCAGACGGGGGACTTGGGCATGACGTTCTTGCTGAAATCATCCGCGCTGGCTTGGTAGATGGCGATCTTGGGATCGGCGCAGTCACCGTTCGCATCGCACGTCACATTGCCGGTGATGCCCTTGAAATCCTTGGTCGCCTGCAACGCGTCGCGCAACGCTTGCTTTTGCACGTGGAGCGTGCCGTCGGCGTCGCGCACCGTCGCTTTTTCAATCGCCGCAAAGATGATGTTCGCCGCGTCGTACGCGTGCGCGTGGAACGGGGCGAGCGTGCCCTTGACGTTGTACTTTTTCAGGTACGCATCCACCAACTTTTGGTAGCCGCCGCCAAACGCTTCAAAGTTCGGGCTGGACCAGAACATGCCGACGGTGTTCTTGCCGCCGGCTTTCAAAAAGTCGGGCGAGAAGATGCCGTCCGCGCCCATCATCGCGGTTTTTTCCAAACCGGGCACATCCCGAATCTGGGACGCGATAAAGCCGCCTTCCGCGATAAAGATCGGATAAAAGATCAGGTCGGGCTTGCCTGCCGCGATGCGCGTCAACACCGGCTTCATGTCCTTGTCGCCCACGTTGACCGCTTCCGCCGCCGTGATCGTGCCGCCGAGTTTTTTGAACGAATCGGCAAAGACTTCGGCGAGACCCTTGGCGTAGATTGAGCCGTCGTGAATCGTCGCGGCTTTGGTGACCTTCAATTGTTTGAAGACGAACTCCGCGGCGACCGCGCCTTGCACCTTGTCATTGTGCGCGGTGCGGAAGTAACCCGCGACGCGTTTGGTGGGATCGGTGAGGTCGGGCGCCGTGTTCGAGGGGGAAACCATCGAGAGACCGGCTTGGTTCAGGATGGGCATTGCGGCGCGCGCTTCGCTGGAGCAATTCGTGCCGACGACAGCGACAATCGTCTTGTCTGCCGCAATCTTGGTGCCGGCGGTTTGCCCGCCTTCCGCGCTACAGCCGGAATCTTGACCGTCGAATTTAATATTGTGCCCGAGCAGTTTGCCGCCCTTGTCATCAATCGCCAGTTCGACGCCGTACTTGGTGTCGGTGCCGAGCGTAGCATCCGAACCGGACACGACGAACGCGTAGGCGATGTGAACGGGATCGTTCGGGGCAATGTCCACGCAACCGAGTTTATCGGTGCAGGTGAATTTCGCCGCGGCGGTGGGCGCAGTAGTCGGCGCAGCCGCTTTGGTCGGTTCGGGTGCTTTGGTTGGTTCGGGTGCTTTGGTTGGCGCGGCGGGTGCGCTGGTCGGCGCGGCGGGTGCTTTGGTCGGTTCGGGCGCCTTGGTTGGCGCCGGCGTGGGGGTCGGTGCGGCGCAAGCTGTGGCAATCAACGCCAGCACAACGATCACCAACGCGGTGATCAAAATCTTGGATTTCATCGTCCTTCTCCTCCTTGGAATGATCCGAGTGATTCGCGTCCAGGGCGCATCATTGAATCGCGTTCCTCGCGTCGCCGCTTGAAACGATCCGATTCACACGGGTTCGCCAAACCACACGCGCTTGCGACTGCCTGCCTCGGCAAAGAAAACGGAATTTAGAGAAGCGCACATCACCTCCCAAAAGAAAATTGGTCTCGTCTTCGAAACCCGCTCTATTCGGCGTGGAGAAAAATTTTATGAATTTCTAACACAAGATTGCGGCAATTATATGTACCTTGCGCGGTGGTGTCAAGGGGTTTTGCGCGCCCGGCTCACTCTTCGCCCAGATATGCTTTGCGGACGCGTTCGTTCTGCCGCAAACTCGCCGCCTGATCCTGCAAAACGATCTGCCCGGTTTCGATCACATAACCGCGATGGGCGACTTGCAACGCTTTGGCGGCGTTTTGTTCGATCAACAAAATCGTCGTGCCCTCGCGGTTCAACTTTTGCACCGTCTCGAAAATCATTTCGACCAGCACCGGCGCAAGTCCCATTGAAGGTTCGTCGAGCATCAACACGCGCGGGTGCGCCATGAGCGCGCGCCCCATCGCCAGCATTTGTTGCTCGCCGCCGGAGAGCGTGCCGCCCAATTGCGTGCGCCGCTCGGCGAGACGCGGAAACAGCGTAAAAACATAATCGAGATCGCGCTTGAGCGTTTCTTTATCCGTGCGAACATACGCGCCCATCTCTAAATTTTCGAACACGGTGAGCGCGCCGAAAATCTTGCGCCCCTCCGGCGATTGCACGATGCCGCGCATCACCACTTGGTGCGGCGGCAACCCTTCGATGTGTTCGCCTTCGAGCAGAATTTCGCCCTGGTGCGGGTGAATTTGCCCGGAGATGGTTTTCAGCGTTGTCGTTTTACCCGCGCCGTTCGCGCCGATCAGCGCGACGATCTCGCCTTGTTCAACGGTGAGACTGACGCCCTTGAGCGCGTGAATGTTGCCGTAATAACTGTGAATCTCTTTGACTTGGAGCATTGCCATCGCTCACCTCACTCCGCCGCTTCGTGTTCGCGCAGGTATTCTTTGCCGAGGTAGGCCTCGCGCACGCGTGGATTTTGTTGCACTTGCGCGGGCGTGCCCTCCGCGATCTTGACGCCGAAATCGAGCACGCTGACGCGATCCGAGATCGTCATCACCACTTTCATTTGGTGTTCGATCAGCAAAATCGTCAGCCCCAATTCATCGCGCAGGCGGCGAATAAAGCCGACCATCGCGCCGGTTTCTTGCGGGTTCATACCGGCGGTCGGCTCGTCGAGCAACAACAATTTCGGATCGGTGGCAAGCGCGCGCGCGACTTCGAGCCGGCGTTGATCGCCATACGCAAGGTTTTTCGCCATTTCGTTTTCGACTTTGCGTAAGCCGACGAAATCCAGCAATTCGCGTGCGCGTTTAGTAACGCGGCGTTCCTCCGCCATCGTCGCCGGGTCGCGCACAATTGCGCCGAAGAGATTCGCTTTCATGCGGGGGTGTTCGCCGACCATCACATTTTCGAGCGCGGTCATGTTCGCAAACAAGCGAATGTTCTGGAATGTGCGGGCGATCCCGCGCGCGGTGATCACGTCCGGCCGCGCGCCCACCAACGCTTGCCCGTCGAAAACAATCGCGCCGGCTTCAGGGCGGTAAAAGCCGGTGATGCAGTTAAAGAACGTCGTCTTGCCAGCGCCGTTGGGTCCGATCAGACTGGCGATCATTCCTTGCTCAATCACGAAATCTACGCGGTCTACCGCGGTCAAACCGCCAAAACGTTTCGTGACCTTTTGCGCGTTCAACAGGGGCATAAGACCTCCATCGGTACGGGTGCGGGCAATCGGCTTGCCCCATTTTAAGCCAAGCGAAGAATCTCGGACAGGCACGCTGGGATTCTTCGCTCGGTGAAAACATATGACGATGCAATTGGCGTGCGACGGCAACCGTTATTCCGTGTCACCCAGGTACGCCGCGCGCACTTTGGGGTGCTTTTGCAATTCAGCGGCGTTGCCTTCCAGCACGATCCGCCCGGTTTCGAGCACGTAGGCGCGGTGCGCGACTTGGAGCGCCATAAACGCGTTTTGCTCGACGAGCAAAATGCTCGTGCCTTGCTGGTTGATCTCTTGAATGATTCGGAAAATTTCTTCAACCAGGATCGGCGACAAACCCATCGAGGGTTCGTCGAGCAAAAGCAAGGTGGGTTTTGCCATCAGCGCGCGCCCCACCGCGAGCATTTGTTGCTCGCCGCCGGAGAGCGTGCCGCCCAATTGATTGACGCGTTCCTTCAACCGGCTGAAACTCTGAAAGACGCGTTGGAGATTTTGCGCGATCTCCGCCTTGTCCGCGCGCGTATACGCGCCCATCTCCAAATTTTCTTGCACCGTCAACGGCGCGAAAATCTTGCGCCCTTCCGGCACGTGGCTGATACCCAGCCGCACGATATTTTCAGCGGGCATCGTCGTAATGTCCTGATCCTTGAAACTGACCGCGCCGCGCCGGGGACGCAACAAGCCCGACACGGTGCGCAAGATCGTGGACTTGCCGGCGCCGTTCGCGCCGATCAGCGTGACGATCTCGCCTTGGTTGACGTTGAACGAGATTCCCTGCAAGGCGTGGATCGCGCCATAGTACACGTTGAGGTCTTGAACGTTAAGCAGCACCGGGAACCCCCTTGCCAAGATACGCTTCGATCACTTGCGCGTTGCCCTGAATTTCCTTCGGCGTGCCGCGCGCAATCACTTCGCCGAAATCCATCACGGTGATGTGCTCGCAAATGCCCATCACGACGCGCATCTGGTGTTCGATCAACAAGATCGTCAGGTTGAACCGGTCGCGCACAAAGTGGATCAACTCCATCAGCGTCACGATCTCGCGCGGGTTCATCCCCGCCGCCGGTTCGTCGAGCAAGAGCAAGCGCGGGTTCGAGGCGAGCGCGCGCGCGATTTCGACGCGGCGTTGTTGCCCGTAGGGCAAATTCTTGGCAAATTCATTCTGGATATTTTCCAGTTTGAAAATAGCGAGAAAATCCTGCGCGCGTTCGGTGATTTCTTTTTCCTTCGCGCTGTACGTCGCGGTGCGCAAGATCGCGTCCAGCATCCCATACCCGGCGTGCGTGTGGTACGCAATCCGCACATTGTCGAGCACGGTCAAGTTCGCAAAGAGCCGGATGTTTTGGAACGTGCGCGCAACGCCCAGTTGCGTGATCTCGTGCGGCTCCAAGCCGGTGATGCTTTCGCCCTGAAAGCGAATGTCGCCGCCGGAAACTTGGTAGACGCCGGTGATCATGTTGAACACGGTCGTTTTACCCGCGCCGTTCGGACCGATCAAGCCGGCAAGATCGCCGGGTTTCAGCGCGAGTCCGAAATTGTTGACGGCGCGCAAGCCGCCAAAAAATTTGGTCAAGCCGGCAATTTCGAGCGTCGGAGGGAGGGTGGGTGTTGTCATCATCATTCTCCGCTATTTCACCGGCGTGGTAACTGCCGGGTTATCACTCGCGGCAGTGCGCGCGGCAATTTTCGGCGCGCGCAAAAAACCCACTTCGGCAGAGCCGAGCAGACCTTGCGGGCGCAACAACATCAACAGCAATAGCGTGATCGGGTAGAGCACAAAGCGCCAAGTCGGCGCTTCGGTGCCGAACTGACCCAGGATCGTGCGAAGCAAACCTTCGAGGAAGAACATCCAGCCGAACGACGCAAAGATCGTGCCGCTCATACTGCCCAGCCCGCCGAACACGATGATGATCAGCGGATTGAACCCAACCAGAAAATCGAACGTGCCGGGACTGAGAAAGCCGATAAAGTGCGCGTAGACGCCGCCGCCCAAACCGGCGAACAGACTGCCGATCACGAACGGCAAAAGTTTGTAATCGGCGACGTTGATGCCCATCACCTTCGCGGCGGTCTCGTCCTCGCGCACCGACAGGATCGCGCGCCCGGTGGATGAGTGTAGCACGTTCCGCATCACGATCACCACGATCAGCAAAAACAGAAACGCCCAAAACCAGTTCGTCACTTTGGGGATGCCGATCATCCCGCGCCCGCCTTTCATTTCCGGAAACGGCAGGAGCGTATCCGAGTTGACCATCAACGTGTTGATCACGATGGTAAAGCCGAGCGTCGCAATGCCGAAATAATCGGAGCCGAGCGTGAGCACCGGCAAGCCGAACAGAAAACTGATTTCAGCGGCGACGATGCCGGCGAGCAAAACGGCGAAAAAGAAAACGATCTGCAACGCCCACTCGCTCGCAAAAATTCCCGGCGCGTCTTTCGTGCCGAACAAGGGTTTGAGCGCGGGATCAAGCGCGCCAGCGATCAGCATCGTGAGCGCGCACGCCACAATCGTGCCGATCAAATACAGCGTGAACGCCGACATCACCGGCATCCCTTTGTAGCGCGCAATCAAGCGGCGCACGCCAAAGATCGCCACGGCGACGAGCGTCGCGCCAATTGCCACGCCGGTCAAGCCGCGCGCGTCGTTGTTCGTCCAGCGCCACGTAATGTCCGCCGCGGCATAAGCGCCGATGCCATAAAAGCCCCACTGCCCCAAACTGAATTGCCCGTTGAAACCGTAGATCAAATTCAAGCCCAGCGCGACCATCGTCATCGTGCACGCTTGGAACAGCAAGCCGCGATCAAAATCGTTGATGATTTGCGCGTCTTCCGGCTGAAACGAAAAGATCAATTGGATGATGCCGAACGCGGCGAGCAGCCCGCCGATCTGCACCCACTTGGAGGCGTGCCCCAGCACGGCAAGCAAGGCGTAGAGATAGCCGAGCACCACCACAATTTTGATCGTTGAGATGAACAAAAAGCCCAGGTTGATTTCCATCGGCGATGTCTCCTATGCCTTTTCTTTTTCTGGCTCGCCGAAAATTCCGGTGGGGCGCACCAAGAGCACGAGAATCAGGATCGTAAACGCAATCGCGTCACGCATCGGCGTGGAAATATAGCCGGCAGTCAGCGACTCGGCTTGCCCCATAATCAGCGCGCCGATAAACGCGCCGGGAATACTGCCGATGCCGCCCAGCACCGCGGCGACAAACGCCTTCAAGCCGGGCAAGATGCCCAACTGCGACCAGATGGACGAGTATGCAATCGCGTACAACACGCCGCCCAAACCGGCAAACGCCGCGCCAATCGCAAACGTCGTCGTGATGATCGCGTCCACGTTAATGCCCATCAACCGCGCGGTCGGCTTGTCGAACGCGACAGCGCGCATCGCTTTGCCGATTTTGGTTTTTCGCACCAAGAATTGCAAAAAGACTTGCACGAGAATTGACGCGACGGCGATGATCAGCAAAATATTGGAAAACGTGATGCTACCCGCCGGGGGCGCTTTGCCCGGTTCCACGAGATAGATGCCGTCTTTGATGTACCACGTCACCACGTCGAACGGGCGTTGGTAGGGAATAAAGCGCGGCGAGAAGACGAAACTGAGCGCGCCGAAAAATTCGAGGAAGAACGAAACGCCAATCGCGGTGATGAGCGCGGCAATGCGGGGCGCATCGCGCAGGGGTTTGTACGCTACGCGCTCAATCGTGATCGCGAGCGCGGCGCACGTGATCATCGAGAGCAAAATGACAGAGAGCGAACCGAGCGTCACCGTCACCAACGGATCGAGATCAGGAAAAAACGCGGAGGGCCACACGTGCAGTTGAAAGCGGGCGACGGCGTAATAACTGACGAACGCGCCCACCATAAACACATCGCCGTGCGCAAAATTGATCAACTTGACGATGCCGTAGACCATCGTGTAGCCGAGCGCGATCAGCGCATAGACAAAACCGAGTTGCAAACCGCTGATGATAATCTGAATAAAAAGTTCCGGGTTGTCGATCAAGTTCCGCCCAAGAATGATCACGACCATGATCGCCAAGAGCAACAAGAAACCTTGACCGATCCACGCCAACCGCGCGCCGGGGCGGCGATTAGACGAGGGTTGTTGCGCGGCGTTTGCTTTTTGCATTGCCCAGCCACCTCCCAAAAAATACGTGCGGTGGAGGACGGCGTGCGCCGTCCTCCACATCGAGCACCAAAACAAACTTACGGCGCAACTTGCGCGGCGAACGAAACCTTGCCACCCTTCACTTGCAGGATCGTGGCAGATTTCACCGGGTTGTGCAACGCGTCAAAGGTGATCTTGCCGGAAACGCCTTGGAACGAAATTTTTTCCAAAGCCGGCTTGACCTTGGTTGTGTCATCCGAACCGGCATCCTTGATCGCGGTGAGCATCAAGTTCGTCGCATCGTACGCGAGCGCGGCGAGCGCATCGGGCACCGCGGCGTTGCCCTTGGCGTCTTTGTATTTCGCGCCAAAGTTCTTCAAGAACGCAACCGCTTCGGGCGCGGTGCTGTCGGGCGAATAGTGATTCGTAAAGAAACCACCGTCCGCCGCTTTCAGATCGAGGTCGGAGGAATCCCAGCCATCGCCGCCGAGGAACGGAGCGGTGATGCCTTTTTCCTTCGCCTGCTTGGCGGCGAGGTTGACGATGTTGTAGTAATCGGGCAGGTAGATCACGTCGGGTTTAGCCGCCGCAACTTTGGCGAGGATCGCGGAAAAGTCGGTGTCTTTGGCAGTGTAATTTTCTTTGCCGACGACTTTGCCGCCGCTCTTGACGAATGCTTTTTCAAACTCTTCGGCGAGACCCTTTACATAGTCGTTCGCTTGATCGAGCATGATGAAGGCGGTCTTGGCTTTCAAGTTTTCAGTGGCGAATTTCGCGCCCACTTGGCCCTGGAACGGATCGATAAAGCACGCGCGGAAGATGTAATCTTTCGCTTTGCCGTCTTTACCCACCGTTACGTCGGTGTTGGTCGAGGTCGGGCTAATCTGGATGATCTTTTTCGCGTTGGCAATTTCGGAAACGGGGATGGATGCTTTGGAGCAAACTTCGCCGATGATGAATTTCACTTTGTCTTGATCGATCACTTTGTTCGCGGCATTAACGGCGGGATCCGGCGTGCATTGGCTGTCTTCGACGACGGCTTGAATCTTCATGCCGTTGACGCCACCCTTGGCGTTCCACTCTTCAATGGCGAGCAACGCCCCGTCGCGCGTCATCACACCGAACGTCGGGACGGGACCCGAGAGGGGCGCGAGGATCGCGATCTTGAGCGTGCCACCTGCGGCGGGCGCGCTCGTCGGTGCGGCGGCTTTGGTGGGTTCGGGCGCTTTGGTCGGTTCAGCGGCTTTGGTCGGCGCAACGGTCGGCTTGGGCGCTTCGGTCGGTTTGGGCGCATCGGTGGGTTTCGGCGCGGCGGTGGGTTGCGCGGGAGCCGTAGTCGGCTTGGGCGCTTCCGTCGGCTTGGGCGCCGGGGTGGGCGTCGGCGCGGCGCACGCGGAAAGCAGCATGACAACCAACGCCAGCAAAACAACGATTTTGAACGTACGCATCTAAACTCTTCCTCCAGTAAATTTTGCGGATCTCTTTGGATCGCGCGCAAGATAAAAAGGCGGGATGACTATTCCCCTGACCAGACTTGTGGTGAGACGGCAATCCTCCTGAACTTGATCGGTTCGATCCGTCGCCATTGACTGACGCGTGCCCAATCCGTTTTCGGCGCGCGCCGCGAATCTATTTCGCCATATTCATTCGCACTTCGGGCAGTTCGGTGTACCACAGCATTGCGGCGGACGCCGCGACCGAGATCACGGTCAGGGCGATGTACCCGCCGTTCAGTTCGGTGACACCTTTGTACGTGATGCTGGCGTGGGGCCACACCATCATCAAGCGGCTGATGATGTTAAAGCCCTGTGCGAACGACATGAGGTGCCAGGGCCACGGTGGGTTGCCGCGTCCAAAGATCAGTTGCACATCGGCGAGCACAATCATGATCACGAGCAAAGCCGGCAACCACCACTCTTGGGTCTTGGGCGAAAACGATTCGGGCGGGAATAAAAGAATCGGAATAATTTGGAGCAAAAAAATGGGCACGATCACGCCGCGCTTGAACCACATTTGCCGTTGCATACCTAAACTCCTGAGACGATGGATGATAAATTTACTTCAGCGCTTGCCGCAACGCGGTAAACCGTAGGACAAATTTGTAAATTTGTCTCACCCTGAATTTATTTCAACGCCTGCCGCAACGCGGTAAACCGTAGGACAAATTTGTAAATTTGTCTCACACTGAATTTATTTCAACGCCTGCCGCAACGCGTCGGCAAAGCGGTCGGGCCCAATAATTTCGGCGAGCGCGCGCAATGCGTCCGGCTGTTCCGCCCACAGCCATTCGCCGCGCATCCACAAGCCGGGCAACACGCGCGAGCGGTATATGCCCTCCGCGTCGAACGGAATCTGCCGATAGCGTTTCTGCTCGTCCAGTTGATAAAACCACGCGCGCGGATGCTCGCGGCGATTGTCAATGATCCAGTACTCGGGCACGCCGGCGGTTTCGTACTCGTCGAGTTTATCCACGCGGTCGCGGTGCGTGCTTTCGGGGGAAATGATCTCGACGATCAGATCGGGCGCGCCGACGATGCGTTCGGGCGTGAGTTGCGCCAGGTGTTCGCGCGCGAGAAACAGCAGATCGGGTTCGCGCGCCGGTCCATCTGCCCACAGTTTGACTTCAAAGGGCGCAGTGTACAAACGTCCCAGATTCAACAGGGCAATGTACAACCCTAGCACTTGCTCTAAAAACGCCGATAAAATTTGATGGAGTTCTTTTGGCGGCATCTGGACTGTGACCTCCCCGTTGACCCATTCCGCGTGCGTGTCTTCCTCCGCCCACGTCAAAAATTCCGCATAACTCATTTGCGGATTGGACGCGCTTGCCGGTAGCTCGACCGCCGGCGATTGGACGGGCGGTTCCATCACACTCATCTTGCCCTCGCTGGTCTAGTGCAAAATCTTGCCCAAGAATTGCTTGGTGCGCTCTTCGCGCGG
>CAIKBD010000067.1 GCA_903825565.1 uncultured Anaerolineales bacterium
ATGAGGCGTTTTTCGTTCAGCAACAAGATGCGGTCGGCGTTTTGAATCGTCGCTAAACGATGGGCAACTACCAAGAGTGTTTTGCCGCGCGTCCACGCCGGCAACGCGTCGAAAATCGTCTTTTCGGTCACGCCATCAAGCGCGGCGGTCGGCTCGTCCAAAATCAAAATATCCGGGTCTTGGATCAGCGCGCGCGCCAGCGTCAGGCGTTGCTTTTGCCCTTCCGATAAATTCACGCCGCGCTCGCCGACCTGGGATTGATACCCCGCCGGCAAACTGGCGATGAACTCGTGAATGCCGGCAATCTGCGCGGCGTGGATCACTTGCGCTTCGCTCGCGGTGAGATTACCGTAGCGCAAATTGTCGAGCAATGTGCCGGCAAGCAATGTCGCGCTTTGCGCCACGTACCCGATGCGCCCGCGCAACGAACCGAGTTCGTACGCGCCCGCGGGCGCGCCGTCGAAAAAAATCTCGCCGCGCGTCGGCTGGTAAAAGCGGAGGAGTAAACTCAACAGCGTTGTCTTGCCGACGCCGCTGGGTCCGACTAGCGCGAGGCGTTCGCCTGGCGCAACCCGAAACGACACGTCCGCGAGCACCGGCTCGCCGCCGCTGTACGCGAACGTCACATTCCGAAATTCGATCTCGCCGCGCAACCGGGCGACCGGTTTGCCGACGCCCAGGTTTTCTTCCGGCACGATGTCGAACAGCGTTGCGACGCGTTCGAGTGCGGCAAGCGCGTTTTGCAGTTGCAGGTTGGCGGAGGCGAGAAAGAGCGCGGGCCCGTACACGAAACCCAGGTACGCTTGAAACGCCAACAGCGAGCCGAGCGTCCACTGACCCTGGATGACCCAGATCGCCCCGGCGACGAGCACCACGCCGCGCGCCACGTCCGGCAAAACGCCAATCGCCAGGTTTGCCACTGCGCCGACCGTCAATTGTTCCAACGCAAGTTGGCGCGCGGCATCGAGTTGCTCCATCACCCGGGCGACGGTGCGCTTTTCGGAGGCGAAGGTTTTGATCAGTGTGGCGGCGGACAGCGATTCTTGCAGGGTGCGCGTAACGTTTGCCTGGCGTTCCATGCTCGCGTGGCTCAACACGCGCATCTTGCCGGAAAAATAACGCACCGCCAGCGCCAAGCCCGGCAACGCGACGAGTGTGACAAGCGCGAGTTGCCATTCGAGGTAAAACAAAAAGGCGACGCCGCCGAGAAACCGCAGGATGTTGGTGGCGATGTAGACGAGGGTGCTGGAGAAGAACCAGCGCAAGCCCTGCACATCCGAGAGCAAGCGCGACATCAAATAGCCGATCTCTTTTTCGTCGAAGAACGCTTTGGGGAAGCGCAACGTGCGGTCGAGCAGATCGCTTTGGATGTCGAGCAGGACGTGTTGCTCAAAGCGGGTAAAGTAGAACTGTTGCAGGATGCCGGTCAGCATCCCCGCACCCTGCGCGCCGGCGAACAGGACAACGGCAATCGGCAAGAGGTCTAACTGTCGTCCCAGGATCACGTCGTCAATCAAAAAGCGGTTGACGAGCGGGCTGGGAAACGCCAAGAGCGAATTGGCGAGGATCAGCGTTGCGCCGAACGCGCCTTGCTTCCAATGGCGCGCGACGAACGGGCGCAGGTTGCCGAGATGCGCGCGCGCATCGGCGATGGGCGTGTGTTCGGCGAGGCGATCCGCCGGCAGGGTGCGCGCGAGTCCTTGTTGGAGATAGCCAAGCCAGGTGGTCACATGGAATCCGGCGGCGCAAGCACCAGATCGTACGGCTTGGCACACTCAAAGCGACGTGTGCCGGGATACCAGCGGGCGACAACCTTGCCGCGATGCAATGTTTTGACGAGCGTGCCTTGTGCGGTTTGAACCGAGACATACTCCAAGCGAAGCGCGATGATCCTCTGCAAGATTCGCCGCGCGATTGCCGATGCGCGAAGCGCGCGGTACGGCGCGCCGAAGATGACGCGCGCCCATTGCTCGATCCAACGCGCGCCCCACCACAGCCGCGCCCACCACAGCGCGCGTCGTCCACCACGCACCGGCTTGACCCGCCCGCGATCTTCGACCATCTCGACGCGCCCGACGATTCGCTCACACGTGGCGACCCCATCATCCACGCGCGCGTTGTGATCGCCGCGGGTGATGAACCCGGCGGGAGTGGCGGCGATGATGCGATGCGTCACATAGCCACTCTTTGCTGATTGCGCGAACACAATCACATCGCCCGGCTGAAGATTGCGCGGTGCGGCGCGGATGTAGAGCATTTGACCCGGGCGAAACGTGGGCGTCATACTGGGACCGGTGTAGATGAAACAGCGCGTCAAGCCCAAGGCGCGCGCTGATGCCGGTAGCAGGCGATTTTCCGGCGCGGCGTCACAATCCCAGTTCGGCATCAATCACTTTCCAAAAGTCCGGCGATTTGCGAAAGTGGAGTTCGTAGGCGGGGACGGCACGGGCGATGGCGGCAAAGATCGGAAAAACAATGCGAAGAGATTGTTCTCCAATATTTCCGCTTAGATCAAACAAGTTGTCAGTCAGTCTCTGCGTTGTTACAGACGATGAAAGAAAAACAACTTGATCCACCATATCCTGAAATGGGAAAAAAATATATTTGAGAGGAACTCCAGGAGATGACAAGCCAAGATTCGTAATGAAGGGGCTCCCTGACCGTGACGAATATACCACAATATGATCATCGTGAATAATTCTATAGCCACGTTCGGCGCTCAGATTAGCGATCGTACTTTTTCCTATGCCAGAAGCTCCTACAAACAAATAACCTTGATTACCGCGTTCAACGGCAGACGAGTGAAGCAGACATCTTCCCTGAGTAATGTGGTGCAATGCAGACAAAAGGAAAAGAATGTCGTTAAGGCGAGCCGAAGCCTCGTAAGGAGCAGTCTGTGCTAAGAGGTAAAAGTATCTTGGAGTTTGGCTTCCTCGAATACGGAAAATCGGGATCCCCGGAACAATTCCTTCTCCATATCGAGTTATTATTCGCCAAGCATTCAGTCTATTTATCTGCCCCTGACATTGGATCGTTTGCCATGCTTGATGGATCTCTTGCCAGAGAGAACGCTCAGAGGTTTGTAGGCGCTCTGGGAGAGGCATCTCAGGAGCTACTAATACTAATTCACCTTTATCGTAAAGTGAGTCACGCTCTAGTGCCAAATGTATTGCTACTAGAGAAGACCATTCGGCTATACAGTCCCCGATTGGACTAAGAGAACACAATTTCATAATGATCTATGACAACACTCACCAAACGAATAGCACAATCAATCTATGCCTCTCAAGAATTAGCACATCCTCTCGAATCAAAGTCCACACAGGCGCAGCGATCCTAGAGACACGATAATACATGCGAGGCACAGTTGCATGCCAGGGATGGATAAACATGAATCAATCCAAACCTATGGGTATCATCTAAATACTTGGCGAATTACAAAGGCAGGATTGACTTGTTCGAATGGAAACTCGAGCGAACTTGTTACGCCGCTTGATGACCGACCCAGCAGCTCAAATCTGCCAAGTTACCCACGTTGCAGAACTGATCCACCAGTACTATCGTTCCAACATCACAGGGCGGAAACGCCGTACCGCCAGATCTGCAAACTTCTGTAACGCTGTACTCGGGAGTTCCGCTTCTACAAGAACCAGATACTGGCTGTAGAGTGCGTAAATCTCTCACAATAGGTTTCACGTACTTTTTCATCTGAAGGCCTCCTCATTTGTTGCATGTTGGATTTTGACAATATTTTCAAACGCTGGCGTCTTTCCTCAAGCGCGATAAAGGAAAAAGATTGGCTTCTTCCGCCAAGCGGCAAAACCAGAATGGAGCCGTAAGACGTTTCGACTCATTATAATTATGAGCTACACATGCCCCTAAACAATATCGCTTGAAAATACATCGGCCACAAACCCCTTCAAACTCAGTGGGAATGAAAGCACGTAAACGCAATAAGCCAGGATGTGATGTCCAAGCATCAACCACACTATCTTCACCTAGATGACCATAAACCAAATCATCTTCTTGTGTCCCAATCCCACATAAAGCCAAGGATCCTGTTGACAAAACTCCTAAGATACTATGGATATTGCATACTTCGCTTGGTCTTGCTAGTAACCGACCAACTCCATGAAAAGCCATTGGCCAACTGAATGAGAGAGGAATTGAGACGTATGGCTGTAATTCTTTCTCGATCCAATTTCCCAATTCTACTAACTGCTCAATCCTTAACAACCTATCCTGCTGTTCCATTTGAGTACCACGCCCCATAGACTGTACGATATTAAATTTTACTGACCCACACTCTGCTTTTATTGCCCATTGGACCAATTCTTCAATTTCATTTATGTTGTCACAATGTAAGCTCATAACTATTTGAGGTTTATACCCTACTTTCGCTAGATATTCAACGCCGCGTTTAGCCAGGCCGAAACTACCCGAGATATTGCGCATGTAATCATGCGTGGCGGCTGTTGCTCCATCCAAACTCACTGAAACAGATTTCAATGATGTCTTCTCTTTCAAATGCCGTGCCAACTCTTGCGTCATCAACGTGCCGTTCGTCTCCAACCACGTTCGCAAGCCGCGTTCCGTCGCATAATCCACCATCCGCACAAAATCGGGATGTAAAAGCGGTTCGCCGCCGGTAAATTTGATGCTCGCCAATCCTAAGGGCAATGCCTGCTCAATTGCCAGTTTGTAAAGTTCAAAATCTAAACATTGTCCCGTGCTTCCATTTGGTTCATACGTTGGCGTGATCCAACAATGGCGACACGCCAAATTGCATCCGCCGGTGATATACATATAGTATGTCGTCAGAGGCGGTACCCCCTCGGGGAGTTGAGGTTCAGTAGGCATATTCCATGTCCTCTCCGATATAAGCGCGATAACAATCCAGCGGATTAATTGTGTTTACTTCGCCGGTGATGGCAGAGGCGACACCAGGACATCCACCGGTGCAATACTGTTGATATTTACAACCTTGACAATGTTCGAGTGATTCAAGCGAAACCGTATGTCTCTCGCGCAATTGACGCAACCCGATGCTGCTTTGCCACACATCGCGAAAAGCATCTTGACCAATCTTGCCTAACTTGATCTGCGGCAGTTGGTGGCAGGGCACATACGTACCATCGTGCAAAACCGATATTTTTTGCCACATAATATTGCATCCGGTCAAATGTCCAGTCCGATATGGCACAGTGAACTCTCCGGTCGCGCGCGCACGCTCAATCTTGTCAAGCAAGTTCGCCATAATCAGGGGACCGGCTTGGGCACCGCTTGCTACGCCCGGATGCTCTCGGTCAAATTTTTGCATAACGGCAAACGACAGACGCCGCTCTTCCGGCGTCATTTCCAGGATTGAGTTATTGCACTGCCCTGCCCCACGCGGAAATGCCTCGTTGACCCCAAAGTTTTTCAAACCCAAATCATAATAGAGCATGTGCAAAATCGCTTCCAAGTCACACACGTTGAGTTTGTTGATCGTCACACGTACCGTCCAGGGCAATTCACACTTTTTCAATGCCGCAATCCCGCACATTGTTCGTTCAAACGCGCCTTTGCCTCGAATAGCATCATGCGTCTCTGCCGATGAACCGTCTACCGACACTTGGATATTATCAATCCGGCGACTGTATGTATTCAAACGCTCCGCCGACTCGTTTGTAATCAACGTGGCATTTGTCAGGATACCGAACCGCATCTTGTTTTGAACTATACTATCCATCAATTGCCAAATATCGCGTCGTGCAAATGGCTCACCGCCGCTTAGTGTGACACGCATGACTCCAGCATCGCGCAATTCCTCAAAAAAAGCGAGCCAAGTTTCGGTTGGTAGATCATCAAGCGCAACCATTTCGTCAGCGTAAAAACAATACTTGCACGCCAGATTGCAACGTCCCGTTACTGCAATAATCACGGAATCAGGCGTTTTGACAGATGATTCTGCCATATCTACTCCCGCGCCACGGCTGATGGTTCAATCACACCGATAAAGCCACTGTCAACCATTTGGTTGATAAATTCTTCGACATCGGTAGTAACCGCATCAGCGGGTATATCCTCAAAGCTATCTTCAAGTGCGGCAACAATTTCACCTTGCGTATGCTTCTCGGCACAGAATTTCCAAATGCACAGACCCGTGGTATTTAGCAACTGGACGCGATCCGTGTCTGGGTTGAAGAGAAGCGCGCCATCTTCGTCTTCCTCGCGCAAATTCACATCTGGATTTTGTAAATAAAACGGGTCGCTCATTGTTTCACCTTTCCAAAATCCTTGCACCAATCGCAAAGACTTTGCAATCAGAAGCTTTTCACAGGTAGCCATAACCAAGCGGATCACTTGGTCTCGTGATAGGTCCGACAAATTCGCAAGATTCTCTGCCAATTGAGCAAGTGTATATGAACTGTTCAAATGCTTCAAGATTTGGCTCTCTCGAAAATCCAAGGTTACCATTGAACGATCACGCAAATTGAGTAAAAGCGCCCCATCGTTAAAGTACTCTACAGCAAAATGTTTTGCCAATACAAATACGGCTTCAGCGCTATCAGAAAATTTGTCCCCGCTCATCAACTTCCTCGCAATAGTCGAATGTCCAATATCAATTTACGCGCAGTCCACGCGTCACACTCCCCGCCATCGCCGCGCACGACCGCGCGAACAGCTGCGCGCCGCGTCCGAGTCGGCGCGCATAGTGCATCGGCAAGGCACGCGCGTCGGCGATGCCGTACCGCTCCAACATATACGCGCGGCTCGGAAACAGGATCGGTTTCAAGTAACCCAGTTTCGATTTGCCGCGCGGCAGGTTCAGCGCGTCCCACACCTCGCGCGCTTCGACGTGCCGCGAGGTGTTGACCGCGAACAGGATACGTTCGCGCAGTCCGACCGCACGCGCCAAATGCGCGCTCACATCGTCCGGCGCGGACACGCCCCACACCTCGCGCGCTTGATCGAGCGCGGCGAGCAAAACACGATTCAAGCCAAACGCGCGCGCGGCAGTCAGCGCGTCGTCCCAATTGATCTGCGCGCGCTGGCGCGCCAGCACCAGCGCGAAATCGTGCGCGCCGAGCAAACCCTGCCCCTGGTGATGCAAAACCGCGTGCGCGGCAAGGTGAACAATCTGCGCGGTCGGCGCGAACATCTGCGCCGCGTGCCCGTTCACCGTCATCGGTTGCGTGCGTTCCCAAAACCAGGCGATTGGGATGCGGTTGCGATAGTACGGCTGGCTAAACAAGTGCCAGTGCGTTTCGATCATCAGCGGGCGTTTGCCGCCGCGGACGAACGCTTGATCGTACGAAAATTCGGCGTAGAAATTTCGGGTGGGTTCTAAACTAGGCGCGAAACCGCGCACCGCTAACATCTCGCCGAGGCGCGGCGCGTCCGCGAAACGGATCAGTAGATCGAGATCGCCCATCGGGCGGAGCGCAATGTTGGGGTACACCGTGTTGGCAAGCGCCGCGCCCTTGAGCAAAATCATCGAGATGTTTTCGCGCGCGCACTGCGCGAGCAAGTCGCCTAGCTCTTGAAATGCAAGCCAGTTCGCCGCGCTCGTCCGCAGGTACGCCAGCCGCAACATTTCGGTCACCGCGGCGGGCGGGTCGTCCGTGCGCCCCAGGTGTTTGAGCGCGGCGAAAAGCATCGGCGCGAGGTTGTGCCGCCACGCCCCTTGCGCCACCGCGCCCCACGCGTCCGCGCGGAGCGCCGGCACAGACCCAGGTTCCTCGCCCGGCGGAAACGCGGCGCGGATGATTTGCGTCGCCGTGCGTTCGGCGGGCGTCAGTTGCATCGCTTGCCTCGCGCGTAAATGTACCACACTCCGCCAACACTACCAAGCCCAACCACACCCAACGCCGCGCCCAACCAAACCGGCGTCTCGGCGCGCGCGGTTGACGCGCGGATGATGTGATCGCGATCCAGCGTCGCCGCCACGTCCCAGGTTTCGCTCGGCGTGACGACGCGCACGCGCGCCGGCGTCGCCGCCGATCCCGGTTGCTTTTCCAGATGCAAGACGTACGGCGCGCGCAATCCCGCCGGCAAGCGATACTCGAATTGCGCGATCTGTTTCTCGCCGCGCGGCAAAACGAAATAACCGCCGAACACCGCACGCGCTTCGGGCGCACGCTCCGTCACCGCATCGCTCACCCCAGTCGCGGCAAGCAGTTGGCTTCCCGCCGGCGCAAACACGCGCACGTAATTCCAGTAACATTCCTGTTGCATCGCCAAATAATTTTCTCGATAATGCGGCGCGTGCGCACACGCCGTGCCATCCGCCGGGCTAAGATTCGTGTACGTCACCGTCACCCGCGCGCGCGCCGCGCCGTCCGGCTCCACCGTCACCGCGTATTCGATTTGCCGATCCACACTCGGATCCACCTTGTTGAACCCGACGTTGGAATCCACAACCAGCAACGCGTCGTCCGCGCCAGTGTAGAGCGTGCCACCCAGGTTGATCGCCTCCGCGTCGTGGCTGTAGATCAACACATCCTTGCTCGTGATCGCGTCGGCAAACACGCGCGCGAGTTGCGCGCGATCCGCTTCGCCGGTTGTCACGCGGCGCATCAGCGTTTCGAACAACTTGGCGCTGAAATCTTTGCGATGCGCCCACCAATCGCCGGTTTGCCCCTTGCCGGTGGGTGACGCCCAGTACGTTTGCAATTTCGCAAGCACGTTCGTCGCGTCCACGCGTTCGTTGTACGTTTCGAGCGTGATCGCGCCGGTCGCCGCCAGCAAGCGCGCGATCAGTTTATAGTTGACCGCGATCACCCCGTCCGCCGCGACGCCGCGATCCAATTGGTAGATCGCGGCGAGTTGCCGCGCGCTCGTCGGAAAATCGGGTGACCAATTCGCGTCGCGGAAAACCCATTGCGGCGCGTCCATATATTTTTGCAAAGCGACCGGCGGCACGGGATGGCGCTTGGTGTAATCGTCCACCGCGTAACTGTCTTGAAATTCGCCGACCGCAATTTTGCCGCGTGCGACGCGCACGAGCGCGACGCCGCTAATCAAGCCGCCGGTCGCGCGCAGTTCGTCGCTGTTTTGCGCGATGAACAGATACACGCGCGGGCGATCCCCGCCGAGCAATTGCGGCGCAAGCGCGAGCGCGTCGAGACCGGTCTGCCACAATGGGAGCCACTTGTCCGCACGCTCCACCAACTCGCGGCGCGCTGGCGACAATTGCGTCGCGTCAATTTGCGCGCGCGCTTGTTGTGCGGTCGCCAATTTTTGCCGCGCCTGCTGAATTGCCTCCGCGTGCGTTTCCGCAACGCGCAACACGCTTTCCGGCGTCGTCGCGCCGGTCGCGCGCCCGGCTTCGACCGCAACATCGAACGCGTTTGCCAGCGTCAACGTCGCCTGCGCGCTGACCGTCAGTTGCTCGCCGAAATCCAACAACGCGGGCGCATTTGCCAACTCGCCGCCGTAACGCGGGAACCAGCCAAACGCCGGCAAGAGATGCACGCTTGCGCCCAACGCGTCGCGCAGTTCGCGGAAATCGCGCGCGGTCTGCGCGAACAAATCGCCGGCTTGCTCCGCCTGCGCGAACGCGAACGTCTCTTGCTCGCTGAGATTTTTCAGCGTGCGCGCGTCCGCATCGAGCCGGTTCAGCGCGGAGAGTATGCGCGCCGCCGGAATCAGCGCGAGCAAACCGATCACGAGCGCGAGCGGGATCAGCACACGACGCGCGTTTTTCACTTGCGCCCCGCGCCGGGCGAGTCGTTCGCCAGCGGGTAGACGACGCGCCCGGCGCGGCGCGCCTGCGCGAGCAACGCATCGAGGCGCGCGTGCGGCACAATCGCGGCGGACACGCCGGGAATCAGCCGGCGCATTTGATCGAAATACCAATCGTACTGCAACAACTCTTCACTCACGACGATAACCTGGGAGGTGGCGCGTGCCAGCACGTACCGCTGGTACCACAACGCGAACAACTGCTGATCCCCGCGCGCGACGATCACGGCATCGCGCGGCGCGTCCGCCAAGACGGACGCGGCGAACGTCGTCGCCTCCCGATCCTGGGAGAGATCGAGCGCGGCAAAATTCGCGGCAAGGTTCCACGCCGGGCAAAACGCCAGCGCGAGCACAACCAGCGCGCGCACCAACCACGCGCGCCGCGCGCGCGTCAGTTGGTCAAAAACAAAGCCGATCCCGAACGCGATCCCCAGCGCAAAGATCGCAAATGCCGGCAACAGATAGACGTATGAATCGCGCGTCGCGTAGGTCAGCGCATAGCCCAGCGTCAGCGCATAGCCCAGCGCGAGCGCGCCCACGCGCCGCCGCGTCCGCGCCGCGCGCGCGAACGCCATTTCCGCGCCGCCCCACAAGCCGAGCGCAACGCCCCACACGTTGAACTGCGCGAAGAGCAACAGCGCCGTCATCGCCGCGCGCGCCAGCAGATCGCCCGGCGCAAAATTCCAGTACGCGCGGTACGGCGTCGCGCTCACCGTCCACCAAAAATTTTCGAGCGTGCGCGGATCGCCCCAGTTGATCGGCGGTTGCGCGAGCGCGCGCATCGGCAAAACGAGATAGAGACCCAGCGGCGCAAGCAACGCCGCGCCCGCGCCGAAAATTTGTTTGCGCGTCCACACCGTGTCGCCCAGCAAAATCACAGCGGTCGGCGCAAGCAACAGAATCGAAAAGTGATGCGCGAGTCCCGCGCCGAAAATTGCCGCCGCGAAAAAGAGCCGGCGCGGATGATCCGCCAACGTCACGGCGAGCAACGCGGCGACGAGCAACAAGTTGAGCGCGTAAACTTCGGCGATGATCGCCTGCGCCCACACGAGCGGCGCAAACGCGAACGTCAGCGCAACACTCGCCGCGATCCAATCTACGCCGGCTACCGCGCGCGCCGCGAAAAAGAACGCAACCGTCGCGCCCGCCGCCGCAAGCGCGGAGCAGAACGCCACGCCGCGCGCCGGCTCGCCGAGCGGCAACTGCACGCCCACGCCGGCAATCAGCGTGTAGAGCGGATAGCCGGGCGGGTGCGGAATCCCGCCGACGACTGCCGCCGTGACGAGATCGCCGCTGTCCGCGCTGTCGTTGCGCCAAGTGATCGTCGGCGCAAGCGTGCGACAGTACACGCCAAGCGCGATGCCAAACAGCGCGAGCGACCACATCAGAGATTTGCGGCGAGGAGAACTCACGCGTCCGTCCGATTACGGCGCGACGCAGAGCACTTGCTCGCGCACGAGTTGCGGCGGCGCGGCGTTAGGATCGAACAGCGCGCGCGCCGGCGATGGTTCGTAAATCTGCGCGCGCACGCGTTGCGCTTCGGGGCACGCGGCGGGCACGGCATTTGCCGGCGCAACGTTGCGCGCGGATACCGCCGCATTTGCCGGCATCGCCAACGTGTACGGCGCGGCGGAGCCGGCAGCCAACGCTTGCACGTAACTCTGCCAGTACCCACCGAGCGTTGTAAAACCAACTCCGTCGCCTTGCAAGCCGGACGTGTACAAGTTGCCGTTAAAGTTTTGCCCGTAGACGCCCACGCTGTCGTCGTCCAAACTATACCAGTTC
The DNA here is from genome assembly GCA_903825565.1 of uncultured Anaerolineales bacterium. Classification (GTDB taxonomy): domain Bacteria; phylum Chloroflexota; class Anaerolineae; order UBA4142; family UBA4142; genus CAIKBD01. The sequence goes on from CAIKBD010000067.1 coordinate 11,515, forward strand.
CACCGTTGCACGAGCCGGTAGCCGTCCGCCGGATAACCCAGCGCGGCGTCCGTTTGGTTCAAAAAGTAATCGAACGAGGGATACAGGAAATTGTCGCGCACCTGCGCCGGCGTGAACTGCCCCGGCGAAACCCAGTCCGGCATGTTCACGCCGTACTCGGTGATGATCAGCGGCTTGGTGCGTTGCCCGTGATTTGCCATCCACGTGCGAAACGCGACGACTTGCTGGGCGGCGAGCGTGAAATTCTTATTGTCGAGCACAGTGTATGTCGCGCCGATCACGTCGCTCAAGCCCGCCGGAATTTCCGCGCCCCAGCACTCGGCATAGACGGCGCACGATTTTTCCGGCAGAACGAAAATGTGCAGATTCCACACATCCACCGGTAGCGTTTGCCCGTACGTCGTGGCATACGCGCTCCACACCCGGTCGAGGTACTGCAAGCGCAGCGGCGTTGCCTCGATCACACCGCCAATCGCCACCTTCGCCGTTGGGTCGCCGCTCTTGATCGCGTTGTACGCTTCATAGTACGCCTGCGCGTACAGCTCGGGCACGATTTCGTCCTGCATCCCGGTTGCCCAGTCGCGGCGTTCCATCTCGTTGCCGACTGCCCACGTCAACCCCGGGCGGCTCGCCGCGAGCGCGCGCAATTGGCTCGCGGCGGGCGACAGCGTGTACGCGTGCGGCGTGACGTACGGGCACCCGACACACCAATTCGTCCATGTGTTGTCCGGCTTGAGTTTCCACTGCTTGACGCGCGCCATCGGCACATATTCCATGCCCAGCGTCGGCAATGCGCTCGCGCTGTAACCCCAGTCCACGTACCAACCCAGCCGCAAACTCGCCAGGTTGTACGGCGCGTAGGTCAGCGGCGCGCGGCGCGCCTGCGCGATCCCGAAACGCCAGAGCGCATTGTTGGGGACCGCGCCTGCGCCGCCGCCGCTCCGATTGGACACGAACGGCAGATAGATGAGCGATGCGCTGGCGTGTGCCGGCAATGCCGGCGGCGCGGCAACGGCGAACGGCAACCGCGCCCACACCGCGCCGAGCAAGCCCGCGCACAACGCGACTGCGAAAAAATATTTTACGCGAACGATCCAACGAAACGTTTTCAAAAGCATCAGGAGGGCAACCTTGCGAAGATCAACCACGCCCCTCGCAAGGTTGCCAGTTCGCTCCGCATTATTTGCTCGGCGTAGGCGTCGCGGCGGGCGAGGTGACTTTGGGCGGCAGACCCGACCACGCCGGGAAATCGTCCGGCGCGGTGATGCCGGGCAACTGCGTCGTCAAGCGCACGGCGTTCGTCCCGTCCGATTTCATCGTGTAGATGCTAAGGTTGACGCCATCTCGATTCGACGCAAACGTGATCCGATCAATACACGTCGGGCACCAGTACGGATGCCGATCATCCGCCGTGTTGTTCGTGATCCGCACCACGTCCGAGCCGTCCACGTTCATCGTGTAGATTTGGAACTTGCCATCGCGGTTGGACTCGAACGCGAGCCGTTTGCCGTCCGGCGAGAAGGAGGGCGAACCGTCCGCCACTTGATTGTTCGTCAAGCGCGTCACGCTACTGCCGTCGGCGTTCATCACATAGATTTCGTCATTGCCGTCGCGGTTGGAGTGGAACGTGATGCGCTTGTTGTCGAGCGACCAGTTCGGCTTGCCATACGTCGCGGGCGTCGTCGTTAAGCGCGTCACGCCGCCGCCGTCCGCGTTCATCACGTAGAGATGCGTGAGGCACGCCGGTTTGCCGGGCTGACCGCACGTCTTGGGATCGGGATCATCGCGGCTGGAGACGAACACAATGCGCTGGTTGTCGTTCGACCACGCGGCGTCCACGTCAAAGCCGGGACTGTTCGTCAGGCGCGTCACACCGGAACCGTCAATGCCCATCACGTACAGTTGCAGGCGACCATCGCGGTCCGACTCAAACACAACGCGCGTGCCATCCGGCGACGGCGCGGGATGTTGATCCACGGCGGGGTTGTTCGTCGCGCGGATCAAGTTCGAACCGTCGGAGGACATGACGTAGATTTCGAGATTGTTGTCGCGGCGCGATTGGAACGCGACGCCGGGCACGCAACAAATTCCCGGTTGGCGGATCGCATCGGGCAAGCCCGACCACGCCGGAAAATCGTCGAAGGCGGTAACGCCTTGCGGCAGAGTCGTCAGGCGCGTAATGTTCGAGCCGTCGGGATCAATCGCCCAGATTCGCAACACACCGCCGTCGCGGTTTGACGCAAAGACGATCCGTTCGAGACAGCCGGGCAACCAGATCGGGTGACGATCATCGGCGACAACGTTGGTGAGCCGCTTGAGGTTCGAGCCGTCGGCGTTCATCACATAGAGTTGGTACTTGCCGTCGCGGTTCGTTTCAAACACCAAGCGCGTCGCATCCGGCGACCACGCGGGATGCCCGTCCGCCGCGGCGTTGTTCGTCAAGCGTTTCAGGTTCGTGCCATCGGCGTTCATCACGTAGACTTCGAGGTTGCCGTCGCGGTTGGACTGAAACGCGATCTGCTTGCCGTCCGGCGACCAATTCGGGAAATTGTCTTGCGCGGCGGCGTTCGTCAAACGCACCAAGCCGGAACCGTCGGCGTTCATCGCGTAAATGTTCAGCACGCACGCCGGCTTGCCGGGCTGACCGCACGTTTTGGGATCGGGATCGCCGCGATTGGAGACGAACGCGATCCGTGTGCCGTCGCCCGACCAGGTAATGTCCGAATCTTGGAACGCGCCTTCCGTCAACCGTTTGACGCCACTCCCATCTACGTTCATCACGTAGACGTGCGTGACGCACGCCGGCTTGCCGGGCTGACCGCACGTTTGCGGATCGGGATCGTCGCGCGCGGATTCGAAAGCGATCCGCATCCCATCGGGCGAGGGCGCGGGGTTGGTGTCAAACGCGGCGAGGAAGGTGAGCCGCGTGACCGCCGTGCCGTCCGCGCGCATCACATAGATTTCGAGATTGCCGTCGCGCGTCGAGTGAAATGCGACGCCGGGCAAACAACAATTCGGGTTGATACCGCCCGCGACCGGAATCGGCAATACGGGTGGCACAGCGGCTGGCGGCGGAACGAACGACTCGCGTTCCGCTGGTCCGCGCTCGCCCTTGTCGCCGATCACATCGGTACCCGGCGGTGGAGGCGGTGGGGGCGGGGGCGGCGGCACCGTGCCGCTTTGCGCCAGCGGCGAAGCCCACGTCATGCCGTTACTTGCCAAGACGAGCAAAAATGCCAAACCCATCACAACCAAAAACAAACTAGCCAATTTTTTAAATTGTTCTTTTTGCATTCGCATTGCTCCTTTCGCATTTAAATTGCCACGCCCACAGGGATCGAGTTTATTGAATTGCGTTTGCCTCACCTGCCTCCTTCCGCACACGCCGGTGTGCGCATCAGCGCGGAGTACGCCGCGCCGAACTCGGTGAACGTGCCATCGGCGCGGAACAGATCGCCGTTAAAGCGACTGTCGGTGCGTGCGGCGAACCACGCCCACCCTTGCACGGCTTGTGTTTGGCACAACCATTGCGTGGTTGCGCGCATAAACTCGATTACGTCCGCCGCCGGAATGGGCGGACAATCGCAACAGCCGCCGCCGTACAGCACGCCGTACTCGGTGAGGAACAACGGCTTGGCATCGTCGCCGATGCGCCGCATCCAATCGCGGAAAGCGACGATGCGCGCTTGGAACGCCGCCACATCCGTTGCACCCGCGCATGTGTCGAGCAGATAATTGTGAATGTTCCAGCCATCCACGCGCGGATAACTGCCGAATTGCGCGCGATGCGCTTCGCGGAACGCGTCCGCCCAACGCCAGTCCGCGTCTGCAATCCCCGCCGAAGCGATGCGCGCCGCGGGGTCTGCCGCCGCCAGCGTCGCCGCGAACGCGTGATAGCGCGCGGCGTATTCCGCCGGCGACACGTTATCCTGATTCGGATCGTTCGGCTCGTTGCCGAATTGCCACCACGCGCCGCGATCCGCACGCGCGACCGACGGCACGCTCGCCAAATTCGCCTGGGTGTTGATCAACAGAAACCGGCGATGGTTCGGGATTGCCGCGCCGCGAAAATCGTAATCCAAATACCAAACCGATCCCAGCGCGTCCAACTCGCGCGCGCCGCCGAGGGTGTAGCCGATGGCAACGCCGAACCCGCGCGGCGGTTGTTGCGGAATGGCGGATTGGCGCGCCGCGGCGAATAACGCGAGCAGGACTGGGATCGCGAAATACACGAAAGGACGCGAAAACCGCGAAATGCGAAAGCCGCGAAATTTGTCGGCGGAAAATTTTCCGCGCTCGTCTGCGCTCGGCCGTGTCCTAATTTTCCCGGCTCCAATTCAATACCCGATGCACGCGTTCCGCAATCGCTTCGCTCGTCTGCGTTCGTCTGCGTCCTAATTTTTCTCGGCTCCAACTCAATACGCGCCGGTGCCGCGCACAACGGCGGGGATCGTTTGGAACAGCAAACAGAAATCGCGCCACAAGGAATAATTCTCGATGTAATCCAGTTCGAGCCGCACGCGTTCGTCGAGCGAGAGCGCGCCGCGCCCCTGCGTTTGCATCGGACCCGTGATGCCCGGTTTCACGGCG